>JBEKLY010000145.1:0-19060 GCA_050010015.1 Terriglobia bacterium | reverse complement strand
GAAGGGACGGTGTTTCTGGACGAGATCGTGGAGCTTCCTATCGAACTTCAGCCGAAACTCCTGCGCGTCCTCCAAGAGCGTGAAATCAGGCCCCTGGGAAGTAACCAGCGGATTCCCATGAAAGCCCGAATCATCGCCGCTACTGACCAGGACCTTGCGGCCGCCATCAAGGGCGGGACATTCCGGAAAGAACTCTACTTCCGCCTCAATTTGGTTTCTATCAAGTTGCCGCCGCTCCGCGAGCGACGCGACGACATCCCCGGTTTGATTCGGTTTTTTCTTGCCAAACACAAAGCGAGCCAGGCCAGCATCACAGACGTCTCCGACGAGGCCATGGCGCGCTTGATGAGCTACGATTGGCCGGGAAACATCCGGGAGCTCGAGAATTGCATCCAACGCGTCTTGGCGCTCGGAAGCGCCCCGCAAGCCCGGGTGGTTGATCTGCCCTCCACCATCCTCTATTTCGTAGGCAAGCCGGCATCAGAGCCGCCGGTCGTCGCTACGCTGCGCGAGCTCGAGCAGCGCCAGATCCTTCAGGCCCTCGAGGCAACCAAAGGCGACCGGCAGCGCGCCGCGAAATTACTGGGCATCGGAAAGACAACGATCTACAGGAAAATCAAAGAATACGGATTGGAAGATGCCGTGAACCCACAGGCTGAAGGCTGAACGAGAAGTGCGGCTCCCCCGCGTGCTTCACGGAAAGGCCAGAAAGGTGTGAAAAAACAAAGGCCTGTCATCCTGAGCGAAGCGAAGGATCCCCGCAGTTTGCCTAGGTTCAAAGATTTACGAACAACTGCAGAGATCCTTCGCTTCGCTCTCTCGAAAGTCTGTCATTCTGAGCGAAGCGAAGAATCTGCATTCGTTCGCCGGACCGGAACTGCAGATCCTTCGCTTCGCTCAGGATGACAGCGGCTTTCATCTCCGTGGGTGGGCCGCAGGCCCATGGACACTCAGGATGACGCATTCAGGATTTCTTCACACCTTCTTCGGCATTTCGTAGTGCGGGCGGCAGGGCCGTTCTCCAGAAACAAGGCCGGCCGCAGTTCTGAAAACCCCTGAGCGGGCAGTTCCGCCGTGAGTCGTGGGTGCCGGATTACTCCGATGTCGACCATAGCTTTGGACGCTACCTACTCGGTCGACCCCGAACCCTCGGGCATCGCGGTCTACTCGCGCAAGCTCATCGAAGCACTCGCGGGACTCGAGACTCCCCACCGGTTTTTGCTCTGCTATCGCCTTTCGCGGTTCTCACGCCGCCAGGACTTCCTGCGTCCAGCGCCCCGGGCCGGCTCTCCGGAATCGCAGTTCTCGGTGAGGTATTATCAAGAGCCCTTAACTTTCTGGCTGCCTTGGCAAGCGGACCTGTTTCATAGTCTGGCGCAGCGCCCTCCTGCGTTTCGATTTAAGCGGGAGATGGTCACCGTCTTTGACATCTTCCCCATCACCGGCCTTGACTATTCCACGGCAGACTTTCGACGCAAATTCTCAGTTTTGCTACGCGAGGCGGTGGATCGCGCGGCTTGCGTCATCACTGCGTCGCATTACACGGCCGGGCAATTACTGGCCCATACCTCGGTCTCGCAGAACCAACTGCGAGTGATCCCTTTGGGCGTCGATCTTCCTGCTTCGACCTTGTCTCCTGACGAGCGGCAGCGTGCCCGGGCCGGGTTGGTCGGGGAAGGGAAGCAGCTGATCCTGAGTGTCGGCGTAATCCAGACGCGCAAGAACACGCTGAACGCACTGCGGGCTCTCGAAACTTTGCCGGAGCCGTATCGTCTGATTCTTGCGGGAGGGGATGGGCACGGGAGCGAAATCGTTCACGATTATATACGCCGCCAGGGGCTCGGGTCCCGAGTGCAAGTGCGGGGATATGTGACCCCGCAAGAGTTGCGGATTCTCTATCAGGCGGCCAGCGTGATGCTGTTCCCCTCTCTCGAAGAGGGCTTTGGACTGCCTGTGCTCGAAGCCATGGCGAACGGCTTGCCCGTGGTGGCTTCCCAGACGGCTTCGCTTCCGGAAGTGGGCGGAGATGCCGCCCTTTACGTTGATCCGCACGATCCTCGCGACATTGCGGAGAAAGTCCGCCGCGCCGTCGAGGATTCTGAGTTGCGAGAGAAGATGATTCAGCAGGGACTCGCGCGGGCGCGGGAATTCTCCTGGCAGCGAGTGGCTGAGGCGACACTTCAGGTCTACAACGAGGTGCTGGCCACGTAGGATTGTCGATTGACGTTTCCAGAACGAAAGCCCTCTCCCCTGGGGAGAGGGTGCCCTGCGACGGCGCTTTCTTCAGCCGCCGCAGGACGGGTGAGGGGTCAGTTCCGCAACCAGCAATCGTCCTCCGTCATTCTCAAATCGCCCATCGACAATCTTCACGATCCCGTGCTGCTGTAATTTGCCACTCCCCGGTTCCAAACAAAAACCGCAAGTACGAAGAAGCCCGTCGCGACGACCGGAACAAGATAGAAATAAGGCGTAAACGCACGCCGCCCCAAAAAATGCGTTGTGGGATAGAAAGAAGCAAAGGCAAAGGGGATGATCCAGCTCAGCAGGAATTGCAAAAAGACGTTGTAGATGGTGAGGGGGTAGCGGCCGAACGTGAGCATGTTGAAGACCGGCGGCACGATGCCCACGCGATCCTCGAACCAGAAAGACACCGCGGTGAGAATCAGAAACACTGCAAGATAAATGACGGCGCCGCAGAGCACCATCAGCAAAAACCAAAGTGAGTCACCCGCGTGCCAGGCAAGGTGCAGGCGGCGGACGCAGACGGCTACCACCGCGGTTCCGGTCACAACTTCCTGGAGTGATTCCAGGCGGAACTTCTCGAAGACAACTTGAAAGAGTGTCGATGCGGGGCGCAGCAGCAGGCGATCAAACTTGCCTTGGATAATGTAAATGTCCCCGAACTCATAAAGGTTCCAACTGATGACGTTGAAGATGCCGAGCGGGATCAGCGAAAAGCCGTAGAGAAAGAGAATCTCGTAAAACGACCAATCCTGGAGCTTCGGGATCTTCGAGAAAAGCACCAGCACGAAACCGAACCCGAGCACCGTCGCTGTCATTGAAGAAAAGATGGCGATGAAGAAATCCGCCTTGTAGGCCAAGCGCACCTTGGCGTACTGGGCGAAGTACAAAGCGAAGAGTCTGAAGTGCCGTTTCATCTTAAGAACAGGGGCTAGGGGTTCATAGGCGTAAACCTAATGGCTCAGCTCTCGCTGCGTAGCACTCACTGGCCGCTTCCAGAGGCCCGGAGGGCCGACAGAGAGTAGCCCATGGCGTAAGCCGTGGGATCGAGGAGCGGCCCGGAGTTGTGGAAGCCCCGGAGGGGCGACAGATCCCCTGGCACAGTCTCTGTCGCCCCTCCGGGGCTGCGGATATCAACGCCGTACGGGGTCCCACGGCTCACGCCGTGGGCTACTTTCTGGCGCCCGTCGGCTGACGGGCTGTAGCAGCCCTCGCGTCTTTAGGTTAATGCTTGTGGGCGCGGAGCCGGGGGTTAGAGACTGGGACAAGGACAAATCAATGGCAAAACGCAAATCGTGAAAGTCCAAAACCGCCCCTTGTTATTCCGAGCGCAGCGAGGAAGCTCGCTCTGAGTTCTTCATCCAGAATCCAGAGCGAGATTCCTCGCTTCGCTCGGAATGACATATTAATCTCCAATCCCCAATCGCTATCCCCCCTGTATGGTGATCTTCCTACTCGACCATCGCCACATTGCATCGCCAATAGCGAAGAGCGCCACAACCCAAAACAGTTGCAGAGCAAGCGATGTGGCGATTGCCTTACCATTGATGTTCCCCAAGTACAACAGCACTGGGACGTAGCTGATGTACTCGAAGGGAAGAAACTTGAATACCTTCTGAAAGACTTCCGGGAAATAGGAAATCGGCAAGAGCAGGCCGGAGAAAAGCTCCAGCAGGAAATACTTGGCGCGCAGCAAGCCCAATATGGATTTCAATCTGACCGCCAGCGTCCCGACGGCGAAATTGATGGCAGCCACCAGGAAGAAGCTGAACAGCACGCTGACCAGGAAGGCCAGGAAGTGATGCAAGCTGGCCGGGCGGCGCAAGGGGTAAATGAGCATGAGCATCAAGGCCGAGGGCAGGCTCAGCATCACGGCGCGAAACAAGCACTCGCCGAATGCCTGGGCCACGTACATAAACTGAATATTGACGGGCTTGATGAGGTCCATGGCCAATTTGCCTTCGATGACCTGGTTGGCCATGTCCTGGTCGACGTTGTTGAAGTAGAAAGAACGGATAATCCATCCCACCGCGATATAAGTGAGAATGTGGCTGAAGTCGAATCCGCCGATCGACGTGCTGTGCGCGTAAATGGCTTTCCAGATGAAGTAATAGACCGTGACGTAGATGAAGTAGGTGACGATGCCGGTGTAGTAGCGCAGGCGGTAGGCGAGCGTGTTGACAAAGCCCACGCGGATGAACTCCGCGTAAACACGTCCGAGGCGGTATAGCGTGGAGCGGGCGTCCCGCCCGCTGTGGCGCGGGCATCCTGCCCGCGCGCGGGAGCGGGACGCTCCCGCCACCGCGGGCGGGACGCCCGCGCCACGTAGCGAGGCCGAAGAGGTTTCTCCTGTACCCATCATTTCACTTCTCCGCTCAAATAGATCCTCTTCACGATGTCCTCGATCGGTTCTTCCTCGACGAAGATGTCCCGGACCTCGAGTTGGTTCACAAGGTCGCGAATGACTTCGGCGGTGGAATGTTCGTCGCGGTCGAAGCGCATCAAGTAGGTGAGTTCGTCCACGCGCTGGCAGGCGATGTCGTTCTTGGTAATCTCGGCCAGACCCGCGATCTGGGTGCGGTCCTTCAAGAAAAACTTCACCTGGGTGTATTTGGCCAGGCGCTTCTTCATGGTGGCGAGATCGCCGTCGAAGAGAATTTGACCCTTATCGATGATGATGATGCGTTTCGAGAGTTCCTCAATGTCGGAGAGGTCGTGGGTGGTGAGCAGCACCGTCGTGCCTTCCGTGCGATTAACCTCTTTCAGGAATTCGCGGATGCGGTCCTTGGCCACCACGTCCAGGCCAATCGTCGGCTCGTCGAGAAAAAGCAGGGGCGGGTTGTGAAGCAGCGATGCCGCCAGGTCACAACGCATTCTTTCACCCAGGCTGAGCTTTCGCACCGGGGTATGAAGGTATTCTTTGAGATTGAGGATTTCGCAGAAAAAACCCAGCCGGTGCTGATATTGCTGCTCGGGCACTTCGTAGAGCTCTTTGAGCAGCTTGAAGGATTCGATGACCGCGATGTCCCACCAGAGTTGCGTGCGCTGGCCGAACACAACCCCGATGTGCTTGGTGTAATGGCGCCGGTCGCGGTAGGGTACGTAGCCGTTCGCAATCACCCGCCCGCTGCCGGGTACCAGAATTCCCGTCAGGACTTTAATCGTGGTGGACTTGCCCGCGCCGTTCGCGCCGATGTATCCCACCATCTCCCCGGCATTGATGGCGAAACTGACGTGATTGACGGCGCGAATGGTCATGTACTCGCGCACAAAAAGGTTTTGGATTGCGCCCTTCACGCCTTCGCGACGGCGAAAGGTGCGGAACTCCTTGGTGAGATCTTCGACTTCAATGATGGGCGGCATGGCTGGAAGCTACGACACATTCAGTGTCAGGGTGATGCTGCGGCTCAGCGTGGCGGCGCCGGAAGTAAATGTGCCAGTCACCTTCAGGTTGTACGCACCTGTCGGGGTGCCGTGGTTGCTGCCGGAAACCGGCCCCCCGCGGCCGCAACTCGCAAGCGCCAGGACCAGCAACAGTCCTAACGCGAGAGGCAGAATTCGCCATCCCGCTCGCAGTCGCCGCGAGGCAATCAAGGCCCAGGCGACGCAAACCATAAGCATGGCCAGCGCCAGCAGGACTTTGGGGCCGGGCAAGCGTGGCGGGCGAAGGGTGCGAGGTGAAGTGACGGACGGCGCGGTGGTGGTGACCAGGAGCATAAACTGCGTGCCGGGGGTCACTGAGGAGGGCGACATCGCGCAGTTCGCTGCGGTTGGAAAGCCGCCGCAGCTAAGGGCCACCGCCTGGTTGAATCCCGACTGGGCGTTGACGATCAGTTTATAAGTCGCCGTCTGGCCCGGCACGATGCTCGCCGAGGACGGCGAGCCGTTCGAGGTGGCGAGCGCAAAGTCTTGTCCCGTCCCGCTGAGCGTCACCGTTTGGGGGCTGTTTGCGGCGTTGTCCGTAAGCGTCAGCGTGCCGGTTCGATTGCCCGTGGCGGTGGGTGTGAAAGTCACGCTGATCGTGCAACTCGCTCCCGGCGCCACCGAACCGGCGCAGGTATTGGTTTGGGCGAAGTCGCCCGTGGTGTTAAGGAGCAGCGGAGTGAGGGCACCATTGCCGCCGTTGTTCAGAGTGATGGTCTCGGGGGAACTGGCGATTGACACCGTCTGCGCTGGGAAGCTCAGGGTCGTTGGGGAGAGGCTGGCGGCCGGCGACACTCCCGTTCCGCTCAGCGCCACAGTTTGAGGGCTGTTGCCGGCAAGATCCGTAATCGTCAGGGTGCCGGTCTGGGGACCGGAAGCGGTGGGCAGAAAGCTGACGTTGATCGTGCAACTGGCCAAGCCTGCAACCGTCGGCAAGCAAGTGTTGTTTTGTTTAAAGCCGCGCGTGACCGCGACGCTCGAAACACTCAACTGTATCGAACTGATGTTCAGCAGCGTCACGGGTTGCGGGGCGCTCTCGGTGCCCACGTTTTGACCGTTAAAGGTCAGGCTGGGCGGGGTAACATTCACGGCGGAGACGATCCCAACGCCGCTCAAAGGCACAGACAGTGGGCTGCCTGCGCCAACGTAGGTGACGGTCACATCGCCCGTCCGGGTGTTGGTGGCGGTAGGCGTAAATATGACGTTGATCGTGCAAGTCGCGCCGGCCGCCAGCGTGCCACCGGTGTAAGGACAGGAGGTGGCTGTAGTGGAGAGTGAAAAGTCGCCGTTGGCGGTGATGCTCGTAATGCTGACGGCGGAGTTATTGATAGAACTTAGCGTCACGATCCGTTGCTGGCTCATCGTGTTGCCGGGCACGGTCCCAAAATTGAGGCTGGCCGGGAAGAGGGTTACCGCAGGGGGTGGAGAGACCTCGCTCACGAACGCGCCGCCGGGAGCCGCCTGGAGCGGGCTGACGGTGGGAAAGTCAGTCGAAGTGGTCCGTCCCGCTACGTAAGCGTCGTCGGAAGCGTCCACGGCAACGCTGCTCGCCTGGTCGTTCCCGGTTCCGCCCAGGTAGGTGGAATAGCCTAGAGCTGTACCGGATGAGTTCAGGCAAGCGATAAAGGCGGTAACTCCACCCTGGGAATTGTTGCTGCTCTGTAGGGCATTGACGATCGGGAAGTCCGGCGAACCGGAGAGGCCGGCCAGGAAGACGACGCCTGAGGAGTCGACGGCGATGCCATAGGCGGTGTCGCCTCCCGTAGAGGGAGTCGAGTTTGTTGCATGCCCGCTGCCGCCCAGATAGGTTGAATAAAGGAGGGCCGAGCCGCCGGGATTCAGCTTGCTGACGAAAGCGTTGGAGCCGCCGTTTTTGGCAGCATTGCCCGGCTGCAACGGGAGAAAGGTGGGGAAGCCGCTCGACCACGTCGCGCCGGCCAGGTAGGCGTCGCCGGCGGAGTCGACGGCAATCGTTTGACCGGAATCCATTACGCTGCCGCCCAAGTAAGTGGAATAGACCAGGGCTGAGCCTCCGGCATTCACTTCAGCGACGAAGGCAGTTCCGTTAGCGGCCTTGTTGCTCGCCTGGAACGGGCTTAGGGTGGGAAAGTCGCTCGAGAACGTGAAGCCTGTCACGTAGGCGTTGCCTGAAGGATCCACCGCAATGCCGTTGCCCTGGTCCTGAGCGGTTCCGCCGAGGTACGTGGAATAAACAAGGGACGCTCCTCCCGCACTAAATTTCGAGAGGAAGGCATCCTCGCCGCCGCCATAGCCCTGGATTGGGCTGGCCGTTGGAAAGTCAGTCGACCAGGTACCCCCGGTCACGTAAGCGGCCCCCGAGGAATCGACGGCGATGCCCATTCCCTCATCGCTCAAGGTAGTCCCCGACTGAACCGTTCCGCTTCCCCCCAGGAAAGTGGAATAGACAAGGCCTGAACCAGGCGCGTTGAGTTCAGCCACGAACCCGTCGCATGTGCCCTTCAAACTGCCTTGAACAGCCGTTACGGTGGGGAAGTCGCTCGAGCAGGTTGAGCCGGTCACATAAGCGTCGCCGGAAGGATCGACGGCGATGGCGTTTGCCTGCTCACTCACGCTCCCGCCCAGGTAGGTCGAATAGACGAGGGCAGAACCGGTCGAGTTCAACTTGGAAATAAACGCGGTGCCGTTTTTCGCTTTATTGGTTGACTGTAAAGGGTTGGCGACGGGAAAAGCCGTTGACAGGGTCGTCCCGGCCACGTAGGCGTTGCCGGAGGAATCCACGGCGATGCCGTTGGCTTGATCGCCGGCCCCGCCCAGGTAAGTCGAGTAAGTCAGCGAGGGATCGATCACCAGAGGTTGCGTGTGGTCGTACGGGCCTAGCGCAAAGCGCACGTGGTTCCGGGCGTCGAGGAGGAAGCGGCCTTGAACAAGTGACGAGTGACGAGTGACGAGTGACGAGCCTGATCTCGACTGGTGGACACGCGGCTCATTGATGCGAACCTCGCCACGCGCGGTTGAGATAACCAGGCTGCCGTCCGCATCGATCCGCAGCGGCTGTTCGCGAACCGCCCCTACGGACAATGTGATGACATTCGGGTCGGCGCCGGGCGCCACGATGAAATCATATTCGAGCCTGCCGCCTTGATCGCCGTGATAAACCAGGTCAATGCCGGGATAAACATCCCGATAGCGAACTTCGGCGAAAGTGGGCAGATTGGTGTGCCATTTCGCGGGGTCGTTGCCCAGGAAATAGTTGACCTTGCCGGGCAGTTCGCGGGCGCCAAGAACCGTCGCATTTCGATTGGCGTTGACGAGCCTCAGCCGCACGACGTCAGTTGTCCGTGGTCCGTGGTCCGTAGTCCTGCGCAGTGCGCGCAAGGAGGCCGAATTCTTAGCTCCAACCTCCGGATTCAGACTCTTGTCTCCTGACTCCTGACTCCTGAATCCTGAATCCTGCACTTCCAGCACTGCCTCATCGCTGGTCAAGAACAAACCCCAGCCCTGCCCGCGCGACAGGAACTTCACTTTTTCAGCGGCTTGGCCTCGGTTGGCCTCAAAGCTCAACGGCAATTTAGCAATCGACAGCGAGAGTTTTCCGGCCGGTGGTGCGCCGACGACCGCCTGCCGTCGCTCGCGATCACTTGCGTCGTGCGTCAGCGGAGAGTATTTCACCCCTTGGGCGCGCGGCCCGTCAGCCAGCCAACTAGCGCCGAGCAAGAACATGAAAATGCATAAAATCCAGCGAATAGTTCGATGCTTCATATGGGACTCATGAACCGGTGGTTAACCTGACTTGAATACCACGGATTTTGAGAGGTGGTCAAGCCATGGACTGTTGTGCCCGCGCTACGTTCAGTCTGCACAGCCCGACACGGGTGTAGGGGCGGTTCGCGAACCGCCCCAACTAGCCGACGGTTTGTCCTTACCCGAGCCTCGCTTCTCCACTCGGAGTTTCGGTTCGTTTTCGCAAAAAACGGGCTGTTTCCTGCTCCTTTTGGGGTGAAATGAGTGTTAATTCGTGCGCAAACTGCGCGAAATCTGCAGCATTCAAAATAGTGACTTCCTTTGTTTTCAATTACTTCTTAGCTTCGTTCCCGCTATTTTCCATTTTTCGAAGCGCGCTGCCTTTCCCCTGCGCCAGGGGCATTCCGCTTTCGCCTGAGCGCCGGCGCGTCCTGGCGCCCGGCTACGACAATTTGCCTCCCATACGACAACAATCATAGGCTATCATGGGCTCTTGGATTTGTCAAGCGGAAAATCGCACAGTCACTTAGAACTCAGCTTGGCGGCAGGGGTTGCCCGAAGGCGCAAAGGGTAGGCGGTTGTAATGGAAAACGAAGTCTAGTCCCCAGCCCCCAGCCCCTACTCTCCAATGACTTTGATCAGCACGCGCTTGCGCCGTTGGCCGTCGAACTCGGCGTAGTAAACCTGCTGCCAGGGGCCGAAATCGAGCTTGCCGTTGGTGACCGGCACAACCACCTCGTGCCCGATCAGGAGATTCTTCAGGTGGGCGTCGCCATTGCTCTCGCCGGTCTGGTGGTGACGGTAGTCGCGGCGGAAAGGCGCCAACTTCTCGAGCCACTCCTCGATATCGGCGATCAGCCCGCTTTCCGCGTCGTTCACATACACACCCGCGGTGATGTGCATCGCCGAAACAAGAATCAGGCCTTCCTTGATTTGCGATTTTTCCAGCGCTTTCTCAACTTCCCCCGTGATGTTGATGAACTCATGTTGCTTCTTGGTGTTGAACCAAAGGTATTCGGTGTGTGATTTCATGGCTTCTCCTGGAGGTTTTTCGCGGTCTGAGAGTTCCTCCTATTCGCTGTGACAAAAAAACGGTTTCACGCAAAGGCGCAAAGGGCGCCAAGCTCGCTAAACAACCCCGTCCATCATTATAGAGGCAACTTTCTTGGGCGGAACGAGTACCGAAAGCGTGCTTCCTGAACGTGTCAACAAACGCGACCCTGTCATCCTTCGCTGCCATGAAAATAGCGAGCCTGGACCCCCTCACCCGACCCGCGCCGGCTGATGAAAGCGCCGTCGCGGGCCACCCTCTCCCCCAAGGGTGAGAGGGCATTTTCATGACAAATGGCGAGCCGAGGGCTCATGAAGTCTGCGCCCAGGATGACACCCTGGCCACTTCCCACTGCCTACAGCCCTCTGCCTGCTGTCCCGCTCTTATCCTCCGACCTCATCGAATCTCACTGATCGAGTGTCTTGCTCCTTTCCAGTCGGCACGGTCAGCGGCTTGTAGAGTTCCGGGCGGCGGGTCTTGATCCATCGCCGGCCGGTGCTCTCGTCGAGCAGGGAAGCGTCGAGATCAGCCACCACCATATCGTCATCGGCCTTCCACGTTTCAGCCAGAATTCGTCCGTAGGGGTCCAGGATCATGGCGTTGCCCGTACGCACCTCGTCGTCATCAATGCCCACGCCGTTGCTGAACACAAGGAAGAGTCCGTTGTCGTGCGCGCGTGAGGGAAGCCAGCGCATCAGCCAGGCGCGTCCCTTATCGCCGCGGAGTTCAGCCTCGATCGCGGCGGGGTCAGCGTGGCGATTCTCCCAGAGCTTGTGATCGATCCGTCCCATGAGATGTGGATTCTTCGAGGTTACGCCGCCCGTCTGATGAGGCGCCAGCAAAACCTCGGCCCCCTCGAGCGCCACGATGCGGACGTTCTCATTGATGTTGACGTCGTAGCAGATCAACACGCCCACGCGGCAGCCGTGCGGATCGTCGAACACCGTAAATTCTGACCCGGGGATGATCTCATCGTGTTCAAAGGCGTGAATCTTCCGGTGAAGCCTCCACTCGCCCGTGGGCATCGCCACCACGTAGGAATTGTGAAGTCTCCCGGCGGCGTCCACCTCCAGCAAGCCGGCGCCGATGGTCAGCCCAGACTGCCGGGCCAGAGCGAGGAGCGACTGGGAAGACGGACCCTCCGGCACGGGTTCGGCCAGTTCATGCAGTTGCTGGTGCGAGAGATTGCGCAGGAACCAGTAGCCGACGATACAGCACTCCGGAAAGGCGATGATTTCCACCTTTCGTCCGGCGGCAGCCTCGACAAAGCCCTGTATCTTTGCCAGGTTCTTCTTCTTGTCGCCCGGCGCGTGCTCGAATTGGACTGCGGCTACTCTGATGTTTCTCATAGACCACCTCAACGAGTCAGATCACCACTCCTTCCATTCGGAAGCGCCGCCGGGTGGGAGTGAATCGAGGGACAGGCTTGGGTTGAACCAGCGGGACGTTGTCGTGCCAGAAGCTGTGGAATTCGCCCTTTTCTCCGGTGCGGTAGTAATGGAGGAGGTAAGTCTCGTCGCACGCTGCGTAGTCGGAAAACCACTGGTCGATGTCCTTGATGCCGGCCTCGTGGAGCATCTCGAGTGCAAAGGCCGCCGCCTCGCGCTCGTAATCGAGGATCGCGGGAATATCGCTGTTCTCGACAGGCGGCCGATAGCGACCTCCCAACTCGAAGGCGCCCGGGTTCACGTTCCATTGCGCAGTGTGGCCGAATAAGTGGGCCGCCAGGAAGAGCCGCTGTTCGGAGTTACAGGCTGGGTCGATGTGAATCTCTAAGCCGTCCAAGTCACCGATAAGAGGCTCGGGGATACCTCGCATCTTGACCCGAATGCCATAGGTACGCTCCAGGCACTCCTGGACTCGAGCAAAGTATTCTGAAAAGGGAATCGGCACACAGCTATTCTACTCACAATTCACCATTCGGTGGGTGGCGCATACGTCGCGGCGTTCTTTGCCGGGATGTATGCGCCACGTCCGGTCAACTCGACGTGCCGTTGGGCAAAGGACCCCCTCACCCGGCCCGCATCGGCTGATGAAAACGCCAATGCGTGCCACCCTCTCGCCCAAGGGGGAGAGGGCTTGGTTTTGTTCCGCTGGTCCCCAATTGCAAATGGTCGAATTTCAGAATTCAGAATTCACAATTCATAATTCCTTCTGCTTCTTGGCAAATCACACGGAGTTGTGTACGCTCATCTCAATGCAGCGGAAATTCACCATTGGCCTGATTCAGATGGCGTGCACGCCTGACCCGGAGGAGAATCTGCGCCGAGCGGAGTCGCGGGTGGCGGCGGCCGCAGAAGAAGGCGCCGAGGTTATTTGCCTGCCGGAGCTTTTCCGCTCACAGTATTTCTGCCAGCGGGAAGACGTGGCGCTTTTCGACCTCGCTGAACCTGTACCGGGGCCAAGCACGCAGGCGCTGGGAAAGATCGCCAAAGAAAAACAAGTTGTGGTCATCTCGCCGGTTTTCGAGCGGCGTGCGGCGGGGGTTTATCACAACAGCGCTGCCATCATTGATGCGACGGGTGAAGTAGCCGGCATCTACCGGAAGATGCACATCCCGGACGATCCGGCGTATTACGAGAAGTTTTATTTCGCCCCCGGCGATCTGGGCTTTCGCGTCTTCGACACGCGGCCAGGCCGCATCGCCGCACTGATCTGCTGGGACCAGTGGTATCCGGAAGGCGCGCGTCTGGCGGCGCTTCAGGGCGCAAGTGTTTTGTTCTATCCCACGGCAATCGGCTGGCACCCGCACGAGAAGGCGCAATACGGCGACTCACAACGCGATGCCTGGCGGACCATCCAACGCAGCCACGCCATCGCCAACGGGGTGTACGTAGCAGCGGTGAATCGCGTTGGCCTCGAGAAGCCGGCCGATACGCAGGACGCCGGACTGGAATTCTGGGGAACGTCGTTCGTCGCCGATCCGTTCGGGGTGGTGATTAAAGAAGCTGCGACGGATCGGGAAGAATTGGTACTCGCGGAAGTGGACCTCGAGCGCATCGAAGAAGTACGCCGCAACTGGCCCTTTTTCCGCGACCGGCGCATCGACGCTTATGCGGGAATAACTCAGCGATTCTTGGATGAGAAAACCTGGCGCAAAGAGGAGTGAAGAAAGAACGCGAAAGAGAGGCGCAAACTCACGCCCCCCTCACCCGGCCCGCTTCGGCTGAAAGAAACGCCAGCGCGGTCCACCCTCTCCCCCAAGGGGGAGAAGGTTTGGGTCCCGTCTGCCTACCTGTCCTCCTGCCTACCGCCTTCCGACGCGTTGCCGGACCTGCTCGACCAGTTTCCCAAGGTCGATAGGGCGGAAGAGTAGCCTCTCGAAGCCGCGGCCGTCGAGGCCGCCCGGCACGCTTGAAGTGTGGCTGGCGATGATCCAAATCGGAATGCGCTTGGCCCAGCTCGCCAAGGACTCGACATCTGCGGAGGGGTGATCGCTGGCGGCAATGTCTGCGACGAGAAGCGCCGGACGAACGGCGTAAAACTCGAGCTGCGCCAGGGCCTCTCGAACGGTCTCGAAAGCTTCGACGCCAACGCCTTCCTCGAGCAACTGCGCTCGAAGCAGGGCGCGAGCTTGCCAGTCCTTGCCGGCCAGAAAGACTTGAGCCACGAGCTAATTATACGAGGATTCAGGAGTCAGAAGACAGGATTCAGGATTCAGGATTCGGGATTCAGGTTTCCAGGGGCCGGGTGAGGGGTTCTTCGCAATGACGGTACAAGGTGGAGATTGAGCGGCCCCTGAATCCCGAATCCTGAATCCCGAATCCTGCCTTTTGAATCCCGAATCCAGAATCCTGCCGTTATGCTAATCTGAATAATGGGGGCGGCAAGCAGAGAGGCGGGGGAATGCGCATCATTTTATACACGGGAAAGGGCGGGGTAGGGAAGACCAGCATCTCTGCGGCCACGGGTCTCGAACTCGCCCGGCGCGGTTATCGCACCCTCGTCATGTCCATCGACCCGGCCCATTCATTAAGCGACGCGTTCGACCTGGAAAAACGTTTGATGGATCACGAGGCCGGAAAACTGGTGAACATCTCGAAGAACCTCTGGATTCAGGAGGTGGACGTCCAGGAGGAGATTTCGCGGCACTGGGAGTCTGTCTATGCTTATGTTTCAGGCCTGCTGAATGTTTCCGGGCTCGAGCAGACGCTCGCGGAAGAGCTTGCCATTTTTCCGGGTATGGAAGAAGTCAGCTCGCTCTTATACGTGAATCAGTACGTGCGCGAGAAGCAGTTCGACGTGATGTTGCTGGACTGCGCGCCCACCGGCGAATCGTTACGCTTCGTGAGCATCCCGACCACGCTCGAGTGGTACATGTCCAAACTCTTCAAGCTCGAGCGGCGGGTGATGAAAGTAATGCGCCCCATGCTCGGCTCGGTGGCAGGCGTACCTCTGCCGCAGGAGGAGTATTTTGAGAACCTCGAGTCGCTCCACAGCAAGCTGGCCGGCATCGACCAACTCCTGGCCGATCCGAAGGTGACCACGGTGCGCCTGGTGACCAACCCGGAGAAGGTGGTGCTGAAGGAAACGCAGCGGGCTTTCACCTATTTCTGCTTGTTCGGCTTGACGATCGATGCCGTGATCGTGAACCGGATTCTGCCCGATAAAGTACGCGACGTTTTTTTTAGTTCCTGGAGGGACACCCAGGAACGCTGGACACAGTCTATCGAGGAGTTTTTCGCGCCGGTGCCGGTTTGGCGAGTGCCGCTGTTTGAGGACGAGGTTCTGGGAGTCGAACGCTTGCAAAAGCTGGGCACGGCGCTCTACGGCGATATGGACCCCTCGAAGCGGTTCTATAATGAGTCGCCTTACCGCTTTCGCAAAGTGGACGGCAATTATGAGCTTCATCTCAAATTGCCTTTCGTATCGAGCGACGATATCAATCTTCATAAGAAACTGGACGAGCTCATCATCCGGGTGGGCGGAGTGAAGCGGCATGTGTCGTTGCCGCAGAGGATCGCCCACTGCGAACCTTTGAGCGCCCGCGTCCAGGACGGTGAGCTGGTGGTGGTCCTGGGGAGGAACAATGCCGAACGCGAAACGAAATCGCAGAACCCGCAGCCGGCGTGAACCGGAAAGCACGGGGATTCCAACCTGCGCCGTTTGGATGTTGCGAGAACTCGGCCCGATCCTGAGCCGGCTCAAACCGCCGCGCACACGGTCGGCAAAGCACCTGCGCAACGCCGCGATTGAATTCCTGGAGGCCATGCGCGTGCTTCTCGATGAAACCATCGAATGGCTTCGCAAGGAAGGCCGATCCGAGGCGGAGTTGAAGCGGATTCGCGTCACATGAACCTCCTCATCACCGGCTCCAGCGGGCTGATTGGGCAGGCGCTCATTCCATCACTGAAGAGCGGCGGGCATAGTGTGGTTTCTTTAGTGAGATTCAAGCCGCAACCGGGGGCGCCCCTGGTGTACTGGAACCCGGCGGGTGGCGAAGTCGACCGCTCGCGGCTGGAAAGATTCGACGCGGTCGTCCACCTGGCGGGGGAATCAGTCTCCGGCCGATGGACTCCCGCCAAAAAGCAGGCGATCCGCCAGAGCAGAGTGCAAGGCACACGGCTCCTGTGCGAAGCACTCGCAACGCTTTCCCAAGGGCCTCGCGTGCTGGTGGCAGCGTCAGCCAGCGGTTACTATGGAGATCGCGGCGATGAGGTGCTGAGAGAAGACAGTTCCGCAGGAACCTCGTTTTTATCTCAGGTGTGCCAGGAATGGGAAGCGGCGACGAAGCCGGCTGTTGAGCGCGGGATTCGGGTCGTGAACCTCAGGACCGGCTTCGTCCTGAGTCGCGCCGGTGGAGGGCTGGCGAAGATGCTTCCCGCTTTCACGATGGGCGTCGGCGGGAAAATCGGATCGGGAAAGCAGTACATGAGCTGGATTGACATCGATGACCTGGTCCAGATCATTCTGTTCGCGGCCACTACCGAGACACTGAGCGGCCCGGCGAACGCAGCGGCTCCCAATCCGGCCAGGAATTTGGAATTCACCAAAACGCTGGGCCGGGTTCTCGGGCGCCCCACCGTCATCCCCATGCCCGCCTTCGCGGTTCGCCTGGCATTCGGCGAGATGGGGGAGGAACTGCTTCTCGCGAGCACTCGCATGGAACCTGCACGACTCCTGAGCGCGGGATATCAGTTCCGCTTTCCGCTACTCGAAGGAGCACTGCGGCATTTGCTGCGGAACGCATAGGGGATGTCGTGCTTTTGGGGGGCTTGAGAGTCTGTGCGAGAACTCGCTCTTGCTGTCATTCCGAGGAGTCCCAGGCCTACGCCTACCGAAGGGCTTCGGCCCGCAGGCAGGCGACGAGGAATCTCGCAGTGGGTTGAAAACACTCAGAGCGAGATTCCTCGCTGCGCTCGGAATGACAGTCGATAGGAAGTTTTCCCACACACTCGTGAGTCGACACGATCCGTCGACTGCCTACTGCATACTGCCTACTGCATTTCGACTACTGCGCCTCTGTGGGCAGGTTCGAGTATCAGCGCCAGGACCAACCCTGTCAGGAAACCTCCCACATGAGCCCACCAAGCCACCCCGCCACCGGTCGCGGATTGAATTGACAGCATCGCGTAGCCCGTCACGAACTGAATCAGGAACCAGTAGCCGAGGACAAGGACGGCCGGCAGCTCGACTCTCCAAAAGAAGAAGATCAGGAAGAAGAGCGTGGTGATTCGAGCGCGGGGAAAGCAGATGAAGTAGGCGCCGAGCACTCCTGCGATCGCGCCGCTCGCACCAATGCTCGGCAGACGCGACCCCGCATTGAGGACAATATGCAAGGCTGCGCCTGCGAAGCCGGAGAGGAAGTAAAGAAACAAGAATTTAACGTGGCCATAGCGGTCTTCCACGCTACGGCCGAAAACAAACAGGAAAAGCATGTTCCCGAGTAGGTGCAGCCACCCTCCGTGCAGAAACATAGAGACCAGCACGGGAACAAAAAAGCCGTCCGGGGTCAGGTTCTTGAACCCATGAAGACCGACGTATCGCGCCGGGACAATTCCGTAGACGAAAACCAGGCGGTTAATGCCCCGGCCCTGCGCCAGTTCGAACAAGAAGACCGACACATTCGAGATGATGAGCGCAAGAGTGACGGTCCAGAAACTCCGCCGCCGGATGTGGTCGGTGAGGGGGAGGGGTACCATAAGAAAAGCAGTTCAAATGGCAAAAGGCAAAGTCGTGGCTTGCGGAAACGGAAAGTACGCCAGGAGGCTAAGTTGTCTGCTTCGCTTTCGTCTTTTCCAACTCCAGTTCCATTTCCTTCATCTTTTCTTGATGGGCCATCTCTCTGGAGCGCATCTCTTGTTGGAGCCGGAGTTCATGTTCACGAAACTTAAACCAACCACCAATCGCCACCACCGCGATGATCATCACCCACATACCGTTGCTGCCGAGAACCGAAATGATTTCGTGCATCTTGCCCTCTCTGCTGAAACACTGAACTATCGGCCGGAGCTGTCCTCGTCTCGAATGATGCGGACCCGCTCATGCCGGCCGGCACTGCTGGCATGCCATTGCCCGGCGAATCTCGAAGCACATGCTAGCACGCCCCAGAAGTTCCGGTCGAGCGAATTCTACGCCGTGCCTTGATCTAAGTCGAACTGACTTTGAGACTGGTGGAGAGATGATGGGACGAATCCGGGCGGGCTCTCAGGGCGGCGCATCGAGGCGCTTGGCGGGCCGCACGAACGGCCCGCCAAGTCAGTCGCCAACCTTCAGCGGAGAGAATCAGCCTGATGTATTACTTATTGAAAACCAGAACTTTGTTCGAGGCGGCAAGACGAATCTCGACCAGCGACATCGTTCCATCCGGGGCCCTGTCATAGACCACTGTGAGGGGGTCGGAGACGTTGGCTCCCTCAGACGCCCTGTCTTGGGTTGCCAGCGTCATGCTGCGATAATTTCCCTTGCGAGTCAGAACCGTGCCATCCGTGGAGAGGACAACCTTGCGGTGCTGCGAAAACTCCACCGTTGCCGCAGGGCTGTGAGCATTCCATTGAACCGTATAGTGTCCGGCCGGAAGAGTGGTCCCATTCACAACTACATCATGATTAAAGGTAACACCCTCCGAGTTCTTAGCTAAACACGAAACCCCGGCGGCCAGAATCAGCGCCACCGACAGAACCGACGTTCCGAGATACTTTGTGAAGTTCATCTTTGTTCTCCTCTCCATTTTTAATTCAGTTTTTTGCGATGCAGCCCTGGCTGCTTCCGACCGAACGCGTCATCCGATGCGGTCTCAGCCGGTCTTCCGGCCGCCACGTCCATCGACCTATGCCGTCTCGCTCATCGAGCCCTGTCTTATGCAACCACTTTCGCATTGCTCCGCCGCAACATCAATGGACGGGCGATGAACTGTCGCTGAACTTTGCATGAACAGCTAATTCCACCAAATCAATGTATTTCTAGAGGCTGTTTCAAAACGGCACGGCAGAGGAGAGATTACTGAATGCTGCCCAGGATCCCCGGCCACCGCTCGAGCCCTCAGCCCCGCAGGGGGTGGACATGAGTAGCCGGGGGCAACGCCCCATAAGCGTTTACTTAAGAACGTGCCTTTTTCGTTTTCTCTTTGAATCTGCCAGTTGCCGGGCGATCTCCTGCCAATGGCCGATGGTGTTGGCCAGT
>JBEKLY010000144.1:0-19122 GCA_050010015.1 Terriglobia bacterium | reverse complement strand
TGGCGCTCAAGGGCGAGATCCCGGGAGTGGTGAAGTCGAGCTGGTGACCGGCGTGCGGCAGGCGTCATTCTGAGCGAAGCGAAGAATCCCGGTAGTCTCGAAACAACCAACTGCAGAGATTCTTCGCTGCGCTCAGAATGACAGCGGAGAAATTGAAAAGCAAATTCGGGTGGCAGGAGTTTTATGGCAGCGGTCACAGATTCTATAGCGGACATGTTTACGCGCATTCGGAATGGGATTCAGGCCCGGCACCAGCGGGTGGACATGCCCTCCTCGAAATTGAAGGCTGAAGTGGCGCGCATCCTGAAGGACGAGGGTTATATCAGCAGCTACAAAGTGAACGAGGAAGGCAAAAAGAAGGTGCTGCGAATCGTTCTCCGTTACGGGGCCGACGGTCAGAACGTCATCTCCACGATTGATCGCGTTTCGAGGCCCGGACGGCGCGTCTACAGCGGGGCGAAGGAGATCCCCAAGGTGCAGGGGGGGCTGGGAGTGAACATCGTCACGACCCCGCGCGGGGTGATGACGGGTAAACAAGCTCGCCGTGCCGGCATCGGCGGTGAGATTCTAGGCGTCATATCCTGATTGTGGTAGAGGCGGTTCGCGAACCGCCCCTTCGCGAACGTTTTACAATGATCGTAGGGGGGTTCGCGAACCGCCCCTACCGGTGGAACAAACGATATGTCGAGAATAGGAACCAAGCCAGTTCAGATCCCCTCAGGAGTGACGGTCGAAGCGGAGGGGGAAGCGATGGTGGTGAAGGGGCCGAAAGGGACGCTCCGCGTACCGGTGCCGCCGGGCTGCCAGGTCGAGAAACAGAACGGCCAATACGTGGTGAAACGGGAGGCCCAGGAGCAGGCTGCATTACACGGCTTGACTCGCAGCCTCTTGGCCAACGCGGTGCGGGGTGTTGCCCAGGGCTTCGAAAGGCACTTGGACATTGTGGGAATCGGATATCGGGCGGAAGTCAAAGGCCCCTCCGTAGTATTTACTCTAGGTTATTCGCACCCCATCAACGTGCCGATTCCGGAAGGAATGGCGATCACCGTTGAGAAGCAGACCCATCTCGTGGTCAAGGGACCCGACAAGCAGCGCGTGGGACAGTTGGCGGCGGAGATTCGCGGCTTGCGGCCTCCGGACCCGTATAAGAACAAGGGTGTGCGCTACACCGGCGAGCGGCTGAAGAAGAAGGTGGGCAAGGCCGCGGCGGCGGCTGGAGGCGGCGGAGCGGCCAAGACAGGCTAGCCTGCGGGACGCCGGCCTCTGTCATTCTGAGCGAAGCGAAGAATCGGGGCAGTCCTGAAATGAGCAACTGCAGAGATTCCTCGCTTCGCTCAGAATGACAGGCCGACAGTTGCCGTCATTCCTCGCTCCGCTCGGAATGACACAGTGTTTTGAAGTCTCTGGAGAGAACGCAAAATGTTGCAAATGTTATCCAAGGACTCGGCGCGGCGGCGGGTTCACATTCGACTCCGAACGCGATTGTCCGGCCGAACGCAGATGCCCCGGCTGAGCGTTTACCGCTCCATTAATCATATCTACGCGCAGATCGTGGACGATACGCGGGGCCAGACGCTGGTGTCCGCGTCGACGCGAGACAAGGAAGTTCGGACCACGCTGAAGACGGGCGGGAATGTTGCGGCCGCGAAAGTGGTTGGACAGGCGCTGGCCAAACGCGCCACCGCCGCCGGAATCGCGCGCGTGGTGTTTGACCGCGGAGGCTATGCCTACCACGGGCGGGTGAAGGCCCTGGCGGATGCAGCGCGAGAAGCGGGTTTGAAGTTTTAGTTGGGGTGCGGGCGTCCCGCCCGCTGGCGCGCGGGCATCGAGCCCGCGAAACGCCGCGGGGGCGAGACGCCCCCCACGACAGCGGGCGAGACGCCCGCGCTACAGAGCGGCGATAGGGAGGAAGCGTTGGGAAATCGGATTGATCCAAATTCGTTGCAACTCAAGGATCAAGTGGTGGCGATAAACCGTGTCACCAAGGTGGTCAAGGGTGGCAAAAACCTGAGCTTTTCAGCCTTGGTAGTGGTGGGCGACGGAGCGGGCACCGTGGGATACGGCTCGGGCAAAGCTCGCGAGGTCCCGGCGGCCATTCGCAAGGGCATCGAAGCCGCCAAGAAGGCGCTGGTCAAGATTCACACCACAGCCATCTCGATACCACATACGGTGATTGGACATTACGGTGCGGGCAGGGTGCTGCTCAAGCCCGCCGCGGCCGGGACCGGCGTTATTGCCGGCGGGGCCGTGCGCGCCGTAGTGGAGGCCGCAGGGATTCAGAACGTGCTGACGAAATCGCTCGGCACGACGAATCCCTATAATGTGGTGAAGGCAACCATGGATGGCCTTCTGCAGCTTCGTGGGGCGGAAGAAGTGGCGGCCATGCGCGGCAAGACCGCAGAAGAACTTTAGGCTTGGTAGGGGGACGGCTTGCCGTTCCGCCGGGCGATTGGGAGTTCAACGACTGGGTAGGGCGAGCCCTACCCCTACAGAGGTCCAGCAACTGTGTCAGACAAGACTCAAAAGACGGTCCGAATCAAATGGATTCGCAGCGGGATAGGATTCACCCATTACCAGAAGCGGATGGTTCGAAGCCTGGGATTGACGAAACTGAATCACGAAGTTGAAAGGCCGGATACTCCGCAGATTCGCGGCTTGGTGGCGAAGATCCCGCACCTCGTGACAATTGTGGATGCGCCCAAGACACCCGCTTGGAAACTGGTCCCGGAATACACCATTCACCGACCAGCCGCCGCACCCGCGAAGCCGGCGGAAACGGCCGGCGAGTCGCCGGCGGTTGAGGCCCAGGAGATCGAGGCCCCCGCTCTTCCGGTTGCTCCAGCTGCCAGCCCGGCAGAGGAACCCGGGGACGCGGCAGAAGACGCGACGGAGGCGAAGTCTGGAATCGAGCGCCATGCGGAGATCGCCAGCCCTGCGCCAGAGGACAGCAAGCCGGCAGACCCTAGTGGAGGGGGCGGCGAGCCTTGAACGGATGCCCTCTCCCCCTTGGGGCACTGGGTTTCCGTCAGCCGAGGGATGCGCGGCGGCGTCCATTCGTCACTGAGTTATGTCAGATTCTGTAAACATGAACGAAGCAGGCAACAACATTATGGCAACGCATATCGGAACACTTCACCCGCCTCGCGGCGCGCATCACCGCCGCAAGCGGATCGGCCAGGGGATGGGCTCCGGACACGGCAAAACCGCCACCCGCGGCTCTAAGGGGCAGCGGTCAAGGACCGGCGCGAGGTTTCGCCCGGGGTTTGAGGGCGGGCAGATGCCGCTGCAACGGCGCCTGCCTAAGCGCGGCTTCACGAACATCTTCAAGAAGCATTTTGCGCTTGTGAACTTGAAGGACCTGAACGACTTCGCCCCGGAGGATAAGATCACTCCCGAACTGCTCATCGAACGCGGCTACATCAAGGAGCTTGGCGACGGTTTGAAGGTCCTGGGCGACGGCGAACTTAAAATCGCTTTGCAGATTACGGCCCACCACTTTTCCAAGACCGCACTGGAAAAGATCCAAAAGGCGGGGGGTACGGCGGAGGTTATTCCCGCATGATGGAGTCCCTCAAAAGTATTACTGAGATTCCGGATCTGCGCCGGCGTATCCTTTTTACTCTCGGCATGCTGGCGGTGTACCGCCTGGGCGCCGTCATCCCCACCCCCGGTATCAATGCCGAGGCTTTCGAGCAATTGTTCAATCAGTCGTTGGGCGGTGGCCTTTTCGGATTGCTGGCCATGTTCTCCGGCGGCAGCTTGAAACGCATGACGGTTTTCGCTCTGGGGATCATGCCTTATATTACGGCCTCAATTATCCTTCAGTTGTTGGGCGTGGTCTGGCCGACCTTGGAGAAGTTGCGCAAGGAAGGCGAGTTGGGCAGGAAGAAGATTACGGAATACACGCGCTGGCTCACCGTGGGGCTGAGCGCGTTTCAGGCTTTCGGCATTGCGGCAGCTTTGCAACGCCAGGGCTCCCAGTTGGTGGCCAACCCGGGACCGGGCTTCATTCTTGCCACGGTCCTGACGCTCACCACGGGCGCGGTTTTCATCATGTTTCTGGGCGAGCAGATCACTTCCCGCGGAATCGGCAACGGCATGTCGCTGCTGATCTTCGCCGGGATCGTGGCGGGCCTGCCGCGGGGCGTCGCCGACCTTTACGAAAAAGTTTTCGTTACGCGCGTTTGGAGTCCGCTGGCCCTCCTCTTCTTACTGGTGTTCATGGTGGTGATTGTTGCCTTTATTGTCCTTGTGGAACGTGGCGAACGGCGCGTGCCGATCCAATACGCGAAGCGCATCGTGGGGCGAAAGGTGATGGGGGGCGTATCCACGCATCTCCCGCTTAAGGTGAACAGCGGCGGCGTGATGCCGATCATCTTTGCCGTCTCGATTCTGACCTTCCCACAAACCATTGGGTTGTTCATGGCGAAAAGCAGTTTGGTGGGGAAGCTGATCACAAAGTTCGTCACTTTGTTTGCCTGGGGCGAGCCGCTTTATACGCTCAGCTACGTGCTCTTGATCATGTTTTTTGCTCACTTCTATCTTTCGATAGTTTATAACCCGGATGAGGTCGCCGATAACGTTCGCAAGCAAGGTGGCTTTATTCCCGGCATTCGCCCCGGTAAGCGTACCGCGGACCATCTGGACGATGTTCTGACCAAAATTACCTGGGTGGGCGGACTCTACCTGGCCCTGGTGGCATTGATTCCGGAAATCATGCTCGCCGGCCTGCGCATCAATCACTTGCCGGTTTGGTTGGGGGGAGCGTGGTTTGACGCCAACCTTCCCTCCTGGCTGTTGCACGGCCTGAATGTGAATTTCTATTTCGGCGGAACGTCCTTATTGATTGTGGTTGGCGTGGCCATGGACACCGTCCAGCAGGTCGAAGCGCAATTGATCATGCGCCACTACGAAGGCTTCCTGAAAAAAGGCCGCGTGCGAGGACGGAGAGCGTACTGAAGATTTTCCCCCTCCTTGGCTAAGGAGGGGGTTAGGGGGTGGTTGGCGGACATACTGCGAGCAGCCGGCCGCCCACCACCCCCTACCCCTCCTCAACTGAGGAGGGGAGCCTGACGCAGAGGAGATTGATGAAGTCGCAGGCTCTGATATTCCTAGGTGCTCCTGGAGCGGGGAAGGGGACCCAGGCGCGCGAAGTATCGCAGCACTTTTCGATTCCCCAGATTTCCACGGGAGACATCTTGCGCGAGGCGGCGAGAAATGGGACTCCCCTGGGACTTGCCGCCAAGGTTAAAATGGAAGCTGGGGAGCTGGTTCCTGACGAGGTGGTGTGCGGGATTGTCGAGGAGAGAACGGACCAGCCCGACTGCCAAAGGGGATTCATCCTGGATGGGTTTCCCCGCACTATCTCGCAGGCCGAGTTCGTGGACCGAATGCTGCTCGCGAAGGGGAAGGGAAGCCCCCTCGTCATCGACATCGACGTAGATCACGATGTGCTTTTGAAACGGTTGACCTGTCGGCGCACGTGCTCGAAGTGTGGCGAGATTTACAATGTTTGCCTCAAACCCCCGCGCGTCGAGGGCATCTGCGACAATGACGGCGGCAAGCTCTTGCAGCGTGCCGATGACAGCGAGGAAACAATTCGCCAACGACTTGTGGCATACGAGGAGCAGACCAGCCCGCTGATCGAGTATTACCGGGCCAAGGGCTTCCTGCACGAGGTGGATGGCAACCGCAAGCCGGAACTGATTGCAGCGGAACTGATCGAGTTTTTGGTGGTGTCCTGATTTCAGCGTAGCGCTGGCCTTTAGGCCAGCATTTGCCGACCTGAAGGTCGGCGCTACGCCCAAACCAGGACGGTGTCGGTTTTTGGGGAAGGCATGATTATTTGCAAGTCACCGGCGGAGGTTGAAAGGCTCCGGCGCAGCGGCGGGATGGTAAGAGGACTGCTTGAAGAGTTGCGGCAGCGCGCCGAGCCTGGAATCAGCACGATGGACCTCGAGAAATACATCGACAAGCGCATTGCCCAATTAGGGGCGCGGCCGGCGTTTAAGGGCCACAGAGGTTACCCGTGCTGCTTGTGCGCTTCTGTGAACGACGAGGTCATCCACGGGATTCCCTCCGACCGCCCTCTCAAACTTGGCGATATACTGAGCTTGGACTTGGGCGTGATCGTCGACGGCTTCTACGGGGACTCGGCGATAACCGTGCCCGTGGGCGAAATCCCGGAGTCCACCGAACGGCTGCTGCGGGTTACCCAGGAGGCGTTGCAGCTTGCCATCGAGCAAGTCCGTTTGGGAAACCGCCTGGGTGATGTTTCCGCAAGCGTGCAGCGGCATGTGGAAGAACACGGCTACTCGGTGGTGCGGGAGTTCGTCGGCCATGGAATCGGGCGGGAGCTTCACGAGGAGCCGCAGGTTCCCAACTTCGGGCAGCCCGGACACGGACCGGTGCTCAAGCAGGGGATGGTTCTGGCGATCGAGCCCATGGTCAACGAAGGTGGGCCGGGAGTTCGAGTCCTGGACGATAATTGGACTGCGGTGACCGCGGACGGGACTTTGTCTGCCCACTTCGAGCACATGGTGGCGGTCACGCGTAACGGTCCGGATATTTTAACGCAGACATTGTAGGGGCGGCACTCGTGGCCGTCCTGGGCAGGCACAAGGCCTGCCCCTACTGGATTGCACTTATGGCGAAGGAAGACGCAATCGAAGTTACGGCGACGGTGCTGGAAGCTCTGCCGAATGCGATGTTCCGGGTGGAGTTGGATAATAAGCACCAGGTGCTGGCGCATATCTCGGGCAAGATGCGGAAGAACTTCATCCGAATCCTTCCCGGGGATAAGGTCGCGGTCGAGCTTTCTCCGTACGACCTGACCCGTGGCCGGATCGTGTTCCGGTTCCGGTGAAGAACGAAACGAAACTCGGGTTTCGAAAATCGGAATTCGAAATTCGAAAATTCGGAACTTCTGGCTTGGAATTTGAAATCTGGATTTTTGGGTTTGAAATCCACCAGCGTTTCGAGATTCGATTTTCGAGAGGGTGCGAGGAAGAAATGAAGGTCCGTTCGTCGGTGAAAAAGATCTGTTCGAAGTGCAAGATCGTACGCCGTGCCGGCGTGGTGAGGGTGATCTGCGAGAACCCGAAGCACAAGCAGCGGCAGGGATGACGCTGGAAACTGGAAAATCGAAAATGGAAACTGGAAAATCGAAAATCGCGCTGAGCGACGTCGCCCCCGCGAAAGCGGGGGTCCATTTTCGAGTTTCGATTTTGGGCTCTGAGGTGATCAATGGCTCGTATTTCAGGGATTGACTTGCCGCCGAAGAAGCGTGCAGAAATTGGATTGACCTACATTTACGGAATCGGCCGTGCGCGCTCCATGTCCATTCTGGTGCGCGCCGGAGTGGATCCCGACAAAAAGGTCAAGGACTTGACGGAAGACGAGGTTACGCGCATCCGCCAGATCATCGAAGAAGAGGGGGGCGTCGAGGGCGACCTGCGTAAAGAGTTGGCGATGAATGTGCGCAGGCTGATCGAAATCGGCTCCTACCGCGGCATGCGCCATCGGCGCAGTCTTCCGGTGCGCGGGCAGCGCACCCATACCAACGCGCGAACCCGCAAGGGCCCGCGCAAGGGCACGATCGCGAACAAGAAGCGCGCCACGGCAAAGACGTAGCGGCAGCTTATCTTTGTAGGGGCGGTTCGCGAACCGCCCCTACGCGAAACGCAAACGAGGATACATGGCGAAAGCGGCAGCAAAGCCCGGAAAGAAAAAGGTCTTCAAAAAGAAGGAAAAGAGAATTGTCCCGACCGGAATCGTTCACGTTCAGGCGTCGTTCAACAACACCCTGGTGAGCATCACAGACGGGGACGGCAAGCTGATTTGCTGGTCCAGCGCGGGTTCGCTGGGGTTCAAGGGTTCGCGTAAAGGGACGCCTTTCGCCGCCCAGCAAGCGGCAATGCGCGTGGCCAATGCGGCGCGCGATCATGGCATGCGAAGCGTGGAAGTGCGGGTGAAGGGGCCTGGGGCGGGCCGGGAATCTGCCATTCGCGCTCTGGCGACCGCGGGGCTGGAAGTTCGCACCATCAAAGATGTGACACCCATACCCCACAACGGGTGCCGCCCACCCAAGCGGCGGCGGGTGTAGTAAGAGCAGTGACGAGTGACAAGTGACGAGTGACAAGCAAGAGTTAGTGGAGATTCCAGTGACGAGTTGGCGAGGACAAGCCGGAGGTACAGCGAACTACGGCGTCTTCCTGCTCATTACTTGCGGCGCATCGCGTGTCGTGCTTCGTTCCGGCTCGTCACTTCTCACTCGTCACTCGTCACTGCCTTAAGGAGGTTTGATTTGGCGAGGTACAGAGATGCAGTTTGCAGGCTTTGTCGGCGAGAGGGGACGAAGTTGTTCCTCAAAGGGCGGCGCTGCCTCACCGACAAGTGCGCCATTGAGAAGCGCAACTTTCAGCCGGGCCAGCACGGCAAATCGCGCCGGCCCAAATTGATCGGCTACGGACTTCAGCTCCGGGAAAAGCAGAAGGTCCGCCGTCTTTATGGCATTCTGGAAGACCAGTTTCGCTCCTACTTTGAGAAGGCGGCAGCCACGAGGGGCGTAACAGGTGAGACCTTGCTGCTCATGCTGGAGCGGCGTCTGGACAACGTCGCCTACCGCCTGGGCCTTGCCTCTTCACGCGCGCAGGCTCGGCAACTGGTTCGGCATGGCCACATTGAAGTTGCAGGGCGCAAAGTAAACATTCCGGCCTTCGAGGTCGTGCCCGGCCAGGAGATCGCGGTCCGGGAGAAGAGCCGTCAAATGCCCGCCATACTCCAGGCGCTGGAGTTGACCGGCAACAAGGCGGTTCCCCCTTGGCTAGAGTTCAACAGGGAAGCGCTGCGGGGAAGGGTGATCTCGATGCCCAAGCGGGAAGATGTGAACTTCCCCATCCAGGAACAGATGATTGTGGAACTCTATTCGAAGTGAGCGGGGTAGCGCTGGCCTTTAGGCCGGCATTTGCCGACCTGAAGGTCGGCGCGACTGCCCAAGGAGGGCGCAGGCAAGAGTGCTCGCGCCACAGGAGGTACGAACGCTATGCTCTGGAAAGGTTTTCAGAAGCCCAAGCGATTGGTTTGCAACACGGATACGCTGACCGACAAGTATGGTCAGTTCTCAGCCCAACCCTTTGAGCGCGGGTTTGGGACCACCATTGGGAACGCCCTTCGGCGAGTGCTGCTTTCCTCGATCGAGGGAGGCGCCATCACCGCCGTGAAGATCGAGGGCGTCATGCACGAGTTTTCTTCCATCCCGGGCGTGGTGGAAGACGCGACGGACATCATCCTGAATCTCAAGCAGATCCCACTGAAGATGCACGTGGAAGGCCCCAAGACGTTGTATCTGAATGTAGACAAGCAAGGGGAAATAACCTCGCGGATGATTCAGGAAGACGCGGACATAGAGATTCTCGATAAGGACGTTTACATCGCCACCATCAGCGAAGGCGGCAGCCTGCACATCGATATGCGTGTGAAGATTGGCCGGGGGTATGTGTCCGCGGAGAAGAATTTCGACGAAGACCTTCCCATAGGCTACATCCCAGTCGACTCGGTCCATTCACCCATTCGCAAGGTGAACTACACCGTGGAGGCCGCTCGGCTGGGGCAGATGACCGACTACGATAAACTGACGATTGATGTCTGGACGAACGGCGCGGTCACGCCGCAAGATGCGATCGGGTTGGCTGCCAAGCTGATCAAAGACCACATGGCCACTTTCATCAATATCGAGGAAGAGCCTGAACTGGAACAGGCTCCCACGGAGAAGGCGGCCCCGGTTTACAACGAAAACCTGGATCGCTCGGTTGAGGAGTTGGAGCTTTCGGTGCGGTCTTACAATTGCCTCAAGAACGCCAACATCACGACTATCCGGGAACTGGTCCAGAAGAGTGAGCAGGAGATGCTGAAGACGAAGAACTTCGGGCGGAAATCCTTGAACGAGATCAAGGAAATTCTTAGCGCCATGGGCCTTAGCCTGGGCATGAAGACGGACGAGAAAGGTAACCCGCTGATGCCGCCCGCGCAGCCTCCGGCGCCACAACCCCCGCAGCCAGACAAGGGACAGGATTGGGAAGATGCGACATCGTAACTACGGAAGAAAACTAAGCCGGAAGACCGAGCACCGCAGGGCGCTGCTGCGCAATCTGGTCACCTCGTTGATTCTCACTGAGCGGATCGAGACGACGGTGGCGAAAGCCAAGGCGGCGCGCCCCGTCGTCGAGCACATGATCGCTCTGGGTAAACAAGGTGACCTGCATTCCCGCCGGCTGGCAGCGAGCTACCTGCTCAACCCTGCGGCCCTCAAGCTGCTCTTTGGAAACTTTGCCCAGCGTTACGCCGACCGCAAGGGCGGCTTCACCCGCATTGTGCGTACCGGTTGGCGAAAAGGCGATGGCGCCGACTTGGCCGTCCTCGAGTTGGTCGGCTCCGATGTCCTGCAGAAATTGGCCGAGAAGCGCGCCAAGCGTGCGGAAGCCAAACAAAAGGCCGCCGAGAAGGCCAAAGCCGAGGAAGAAAAGCAAGCCCCGCCTCCTGAAGGCGACGAGGACGAGAAGAAGTAGCGGGTAGGGCAAGGCCCTACCCCTGCGCCTGTCGGGGGACGGCTTGCCGTCCCCTCCGTGAGTGTGCCACCCGCAGCGTAGGGGCGGTTCGCGAACTGCCCCTACCGCCTTTCGCCTCCGCTTTCTGGACCACTTGACTTCACCCCCCATTCCCCACCGAAGATACGGACGATGAGCATCGTCAACCCATCACACGATGAGATCACGCGTCCTGGCCGCTTGCCCCGCAACGTCTGGGCGCTTTCCTGGGTGTCGTTCTTTAACGACACGTCCACGGAAATGAGCTACTGGCTTCTGCCCCAATTCCTGGTCGGCGTCCTGGGCGCCGGGCCGATGGTCTTTGGCCTGATCGAAGGCGCTGCCGAGACGGTGTCCAGTTTTGCGCGGCTACTGTCGGGCTGGCTTTCAGACCGACTTGGCGCGCGGAAGCCGCTGGTTGCCGCCGGCTACACGGCCGCCAATATCGTCAAGCCCTTCCTGGCGGTCGCAACTTCCTGGGGGCAGGTCTTTTGCATTCGCTTCACGGACCGCGCGGCAAAAGGTTTTCGAGGAGCGCCCCGCGACGCGTTGCTTGCGGATTCCGTCTCTCCATCAAATCGTGGCGCGGCATTTGGTCTGCGCCAGGCCATGGACACGGCGGGAGCGTTGCTTGGGCCGCTGGCGGCGCTCGCCCTGCTGCCTTTGTTTTCCGGCAAAGTGCGCGCGGTGTTTTGGCTGGCAGCGATTCCTGGTGCTGTGGCAATCCTCCTCGTGTGGGTGGTGGTTTCGGAAGTCCGGCCGGTGAGGGCGGATCGCGAACTGCCCCTGCAGGTTGACCGGCAGGACGTAGGGGCGGATCGCGAACCGCCCCTACACGGCGTCTGGAATAAACATCTGACTGTGATGCTGGCCGCTGTGGGCTTGTTTTCACTCGGCAATTCGTCGGACTTGTTTCTGATCCTCCGGGCCCAGAACCTGGGAGTTCGCGCCGCGCTCGCGCCCGCCTTGGGCTTGTTGTTCAACCTGGTGTACACGTCGCTGAGCTGGCCGGCGGGCAAACTCTCCGATCGCGTGTCTCGGCGCATTCTGGTAGCGCTTGGTTACTTCATCTACGCGGCGGTGTCCCTGGGGTTTTCGCTGTCCAGGGATTCGCGCTTGGTATGGATTTTGTTTGCGGTGTATGGAACGTACTACGCGCTGACGGAGGGGGTGCTTCGCGCCTGGATTGCCGATCTTGTGCCCAGCGCCTCTCGAGGGTCAGTCTACGGAGTTTTCAACTGGCTGGCTGGAGTGGCAGCGTTTCCTGCCAGCCTGGCGGCCGGATGGCTGTGGCGGCACTTTTAACCCTCGACGCCTTTCTTCCTTTCCGCCGTGCTCTCGTTCATTGCCGCCGTAATACTGCTGTTCGCCTGAACGAAACAACCAAAAGCTGTTCACGCAAAGGCGCAAAGTACGCAAAGCCGCGCAAAGGGGAAAGACCCTAGCCCCGTAGTGGCGAAAGAGAGTAGCCCAGGGCGCAAGCCCTGGGGAAGCGGGAGCCCTCTCCCCTTTAATCCCCCTCTCCCGCCCAGCGGGAGAGGGGGAAGGGGGGGTGAGGGAAGGCCATTTGAACCCACGGCTAATGCCGTGGGCTACTCGCTTACGCCCGCTTCGCGGGCTGGCTTTTCGAAAGAAAGCCCTGAACCCTCCTGCCGGCATAAAGCAAAAGCATCCCTACAAGCGCACCGAAGGTATCGATGCCGCAGTCCACAATGGAAGCGGTCCTGCCGGGCACGAAACTCTGATGGTATTCGTCGGTCAAAGAAAACAGGCCGGCGACGATCACCGCGCTGACGGCGCAGCGGGTGTTCCAACTCTCAGGCTGCCGGAAGGTGAAGGAATGATAGAGAAACAGCCCGAACATCCCGTACTCGGTCGAATGCGCGAGCTTGCGAATCAAAAAGTGAACGACCAGGAAAGTCGGGTGCGCCAGGTGAATGTGCAGCGAAGAGAGCAAATCCTCGAGAAGCAAACCTGTGACCGAGGCGCCGTAAGAACCCGTGGAAAGAAAGGTGATCAAGCCCGCCCAGGCAACCGTGATAGCCCAGGTAACAATCACGCGGGGCTGCAAATAAACCGGGGACTGCCGCTCGCGAACCTCAGTCGAGCCAGTAATTGGGGGCTTCCTTGGTGATGATGACATCGTGAACGTGGCTCTCCCTCAAGCCGGCGGCAGTGATCCGTATGAAGCGCCCCTTACTCTGGAGTTCTTCGACCGTGGCACATCCGCAGTAGCCCATGCCGGAGCGCAGTCCTCCCACGAGTTGCGCGACCAGGTCTGCCAGGAGGCCCTTGTAGGGCACGCGGCCTTCAATACCTTCCGGCACCAGCTTGGTCACTTCCCCGCGCGCTACGGTTGTTTCCTGGGCGTAACGGTCTCCGGAGCCGGCCGCCATGGCGGCGATGGACCCCATTCCGCGGTACGACTTGAAACTGCGCCCCTGGAAAAGAATCGACTCGCCCGGGCTCTCTTCGGTTCCGGCAAAGAGGCTGCCGATCATGACGCAACTGGCGCCCGCGGCGATGGCCTTCGAGACATCGCCAGAATACTTGATGCCGCCGTCGGCGATGAGCGGCACTCCCGATTCTTGCGCCGCGCGAGCGCACTCCGCGATGGCCGTGATCTGCGGCACCCCCGCTCCGGTCACCACGCGCGTGGTGCAGATGGACCCAGGGCCGATGCCCACCTTCACTCCATCCACTCCCAAGCGGATCAGGTCGGCCGCCCCCTGGAAAGTCGCGACGTTCCCTGCGATCAGGTCGATCTCGGGAAAACTCTGCTTGACGCGGCGAACCGCCTCCATCACTCGCGCCGTGTGGCCGTGAGCGGTATCGATCGCCAGCACATCAACCTTGGCTTTCACCAGTTCCGCCGCACGCTCCAGAAAATCCCCTGTAGCGCCAAGCCCCGCGCCTACTCTGAGGCGGCCCTGTGAGTCCTTGCAGGCATTCGGGTATTTCAATCGCTTCTGGATGTCTTTTACAGTGATCAGGCCCTTGAGATTGAATTTATCATCCACCACCAGGAGTTTCTCCACCCTATGTTTGTGGAGAATCGCCTCCGCATCCTCGAGCGTTGTACCTTCCGGGACCGTGATGAGATTCTCTTTGGTCATCACCTGTTCGACGGGCAGGTCGAAACGGTTTTCAAATCGCAGGTCGCGGTTGGTGAGGATGCCCATCAACTTGCCGTGGCGAGTCACGGGAACGCCTGAAATCTTGTACTTCTTCATGATTTCCTGAGCCTCGAAGATCTTGCTCTCCGGACTCACCGTGACCGGATCAACAATCATGCCGCTCTCGGAACGCTTGACCTTGTCCACCTCGAGCGCTTGCGCATCCACAGGCATGCTGCGGTGAATAATGCCGAGTCCGCCCTGCTGAGCCAGTGCAATGGCGAGCCGTGATTCCGTTACAGTGTCCATCGCGGCGCTCACGATGGGCAGGTTCAAAGCAATGTTCCGTGTCAGTTTGGTATGCGTATCCACTTCGGTGGGCAGTACCGAGGAAAGGGCGGGCAGGAGTAATACATCATCGAAAGTGAGCCCGTCCGGGATATGTCCGTCAAGCATATGGTCCCCTTCTCGCTTCCGCGCTCAAAGTTTAAATGAGTTATTTTAGCGGCCACGGCAGCAAGTGGTCAAGCAAGCGAAGGCAGATTAGGAATTCGGTTGATCCGGTGATCGGGCGATCAAGTAACTGGGAGATCGGGCGAACAGTCTAATCGGGTGATCCGGTGATCGGGAGATCGGATGAACAAAGAACGGCGGACAGCCATCAGGAAGTCGGTTGAATTGGAAATCGGATGAATCGCTTGATGCTGTCTGTTGAAGGGATCATGCGAGGATCGTGCCTTCTGATAATGGGAGGGACAGTCCTTTGTTCACCCGATCTCCCAATCACCCGATCTCCCGATTTTACCAGACGGCTTTCCAGACCATGCTGACTGCTGTTTTCGTTCCTCTAACTGCAGCGCCCGGCGCCGAGACCACGTCGTTCCGCACTACCCCCGACTCATTCTTCAAGGCCGTGTGCGCTGTCCTGCCCGCATCCTCCACGCTTCCCACGGCCGTTCCCTTGGCGTCTGATGTCTTTTGAATTGCCGTGATAGAGCCTTTGTGCAGTTGTTTCGCGGCGAATCGTATGGCCCCTGCGTGTGCGCTCTGAACGACCGCGGCCAGCGCAATTATAGCTGCCAAAATTGAAAGAGTTCTAAAGCGCATTGTGATCCTCCTCCTTAAACTCTCCAGGCGTGGCGACACGAAACTCTTCCGTTCCCAGCGCATGCCGACCTCAATCACCCCTTCGTTCGTTTGACGCAGAAACTTAAATCCGGGTTGGGTTTGCCCGACGACGATTTATGGTGCAAGATTCGTTTCTCCGTGGCCGCGGAAATGTGAAATATAACGCGGCAAAGCAGCCACCAAATACAGATTCTTCGCTTCGCTCAGAATGACATGTCATCCTTAGCCCGTTCGCTTCGCTCAGGGTAAACTGCGCGAAGGATCTGCTTCTCTTCGCTCGCCGCGAAGAACCTCGCCCTTAGAAGTACAAAGGCCACGCGAACCCTCCGTGTGCTCCATGTTGAGGTCGTGGAGGCGCGAGGGCCAGGAGAGCCCGGTTGGGGCGGCGCCGGATGGGTTGCGCTCTAATGCCGCGACATCGCCTGAAATTGACACACCTGGGTGCATATGTTAGGTTGAAGATTGGGTTACTCTTTGACGCCGCGGTAATACGAGTTAGCTCTAATCTCGGGGCAAATGGCGCCAATAGGGTTTGGCGCTACAACGCAACATGGCGAATACTGAACGCTTCTTTTTCGAGCACTACGGGCTGACGGAAGCCGGCCTCTCGCGCTATCTCGAGGCGGCGCTTTCGGAGGGCGGAGACTACGCCGACCTCTATTTTGAGCACACCACGACATCCTCAATCCTTCTTGACGAATCGCTGGTGAAGACCGCCACCGAAGGCATATCCATGGGGTGCGGCATCCGCGTGCTGTCCGGCGAGCAGACGGGCTACGGCTATACGGATGACCTCGAGCCGGAGCGCATTCTGAAGGCGGCGAAGATCGCGGCGCGTATTGCCAGCGGACCGGCGCAGCTATCCAGCGTGGGGCTCAGTACGATTGCGACCACTCACGATTTCTATCCGGTGGCGTCGCCCGCGACCGAGCGCGAACTTACTGAAAAGCTGGAACTGGTGTTCAGGGCGGACCGCGCGGCGCGCGCTTACGACTCGCGCATCAAGCAGGTTCGTGTGAACTTTGGTGATCAAATTCGCCACGTGCTGATCGCCGGCTCGGATGGCCGCGTGGTGACCGACATCCAGCCCCTGACGCGGCTGGGCGTGTTCACCATTGCCAAGGACGACGGTAAGCTGCAATCCGGCACCAGTGGCGGCGGGGGCCGGGTGGGCCTGGAGTTTTTCCAGAATGGACATTCTCCGGAATATTTCGCCGGCGAGGCGGCGCGGCAGGCCATCGTTCAGCTCGAGGCCCTCGAAGCGCCTGCGGGTGAAATGGAGGTGGTGCTGGGGCCCGGCTGGCCGGGCATCCTGTTGCACGAGGCGGTTGGGCACGGTCTCGAAGCGGACTTCAATCGCAAAGGGATTTCCGCCTTCAGCGGCCGCCTGGGCCAGCGCGTCGCCTCCGAGCTTTGTACCGTGGTCGATGACGGGACCATTCCCGGGCGGCGCGGCTCTCTGAATGTGGATGATGAAGGCGAACCCACACAGAAGACCGTGCTGATTGAAAACGGAATTCTGCGTTGCTACCTCGAAGACAAACTGAGCGCCGGAATTCTGAAAACCACCAGGACCGGCAACGGCAGGCGCGAAAGTTACGAGCACATACCCATGCCCCGCATGACCAACACTTACATGCTGGCCGGAAACGACGACCCCGAGGAGATCATTCGCTCCGTCAAACGTGGCCTTTACGCGGTCTCTTTCGGCGGAGGTCAGGTTGACATTACCAACGGGAAATTCGTCTTTTCGGCTTCCGAAGCGTACCTGATTGAAGACGGCAAAGTTTCGGCCCCGGTGAAGGGCGCAACGTTGATTGGCGACGGGCCGACAGTCCTCACTCGGGTGACCGCGGTCGGAAACGACCTTAAGCTCGATCCCGGCATCGGCACCTGCGGGAAAGACGGCCAGAGCGTGCCGGTGGGGGTTGGGATTCCCACCATCAAAGTGAACCGGATGACCGTGGGCGGGACGTCCCTCGGGAGATTGCAAGTGTTTCAATAGGAGTAGCGCGGACCCCCGGTTATGGGGTCCGTGGCTTTTTCATGGTCCTTGGACGAACTGCGGACCCCGAAACCTGGGGGCCGCGCTACCTCGATGAATTATGAGCTCACTCGAAAAGATTGCCGTTGATCTTATCGAACGCGCCAAGCGCGCGGGGGCTACCGGCGCCGATGTCGTGGTTAGGGAAGCCGACGAGTTCTCTGCCAACTTGCGAACGGGGAAGATCGAGAGCCTGAAGGAGGCGGCTTCCAAGGCCTTGGGATTGCGCGTGCTGCTCGGAATTCGGACTGCCACCTCTTTTTCGAGCGATTTCTCGGAGCAGTCGCTGGCGCGGCTGGTGGACAGGACTGTGGCCATGGCTAAGGTCACTTCCGAGGATCCGGCCAGCGGTCTTCCCGAACCGGCCCAACTGGGACGCTATGCGGGCGACCTGGACCTCTATTCAGACGATGTCGAGTCGCTTTCGACGGGAGATCGGATCGAATTGGCGCGCCGCGCTGAGGAGGCGGCGCTAGGCGCCGACCCAAGGATTCAAAACTCCGAGGGAGCAGGGTTCGAGGCGAGTCAGGGGACGACGGCCTACGCCAACTCGCTGGGCTTCGCAGGAAGTTACCGTTCGTCCTATTGCGCTCTCTCTGTGTCACCGATTGCGCAACAGAACGGCAGCATGCAGCGAGATTACTGGTACACCGTGGCGCGTCGGGCGGCGGCGCTTGAGGCCCCGGAAGCGGTGGGGCTGAAGGCCGCGCAGCGCACCTTGCGCAAGCTCGGGGCGCGCAAGGTCTCAACCTGCCGGGTGCCGATTGTCTTTGATCCGGAGACGGCCCGCTCCCTGCTCGGTCATGTTTTCGAGGCGGTTCGCGGGGACGCGATATATCGCAGCGCGTCATTTCTGGCCGGTAAGCTGCATGAGAAGATCGCGAACGACAATGTCACTATCCTGGATGACGGGTTTCGCCGCGGCGGCTTCGGTTCGCGTCCCTTTGACGGTGAAGGTATTCCTTCCTCGATTACCCAGGTCATCGAAAAAGGCGTCCTTCAGAATTACTTGCTCAATTGTTACACGGCCAGGAAACTGGCTATGCAGACCACCGGCAATGCGGCGCGCGGGATCGCCGGCCCGCCCGGCGTGGGATTCAAGAACTTTTACTTGCCGCCCGGCCCTTATTCCCCGGAAGAAATCCTGCGCTCCGTGCAGAACGGGTTTTACGTCACCGAGTTGATCGGCTTCGGCGTGAACACCGTGACGGGCGATTATTCGCGCGGCGCCGGCGGGCTGTGGATCGAAAATGGGGAGCTTACGTATCCGGTGGAAGAGGTAACCATTGCGGGAAACCTCGCCGAGATGCTGCAACATGTCGAAATGGTGGGCTCCGACCTGGAGTTCCGCAGCGCCCTGGCCTCGCCGACTTTGTTGATTTCCGGGATGACGGTGGCGGGGACGTAGAGCAGTCGAGAGTCGAAAGCGAAAGGGAAGTCGGCTACCAAATATCGTAACGGGCCAACCCCCTCACCCGGCGCGGCGCGCCACCCTCTCCCCCAAGGGGGCGAGGGCATAAATTTGGATTATTACTCCCCTCGCCCCCTTGGGGGTGAGGGGTTGGGGGTGAGGGGGTGACGTCACTCAATTCCGCAATCCCCTGCGGTGGCGCGGCTTGACATCTTGACTTCTCGCCTTTTCCTACGCACAATTCTGCTATGCAACCCAACGACAGAGGCATTTCAACCCTTCATATCATCCTGACTGTTGCGGCGGGAATGGCGGTGGTGCTTGGCGTTCTGGTGTTTTTCTGGCACTCCCACGGAGTTGCCGTGCAGTCCGCCGGGGGCGGCACGATCCTGACCGGAGAGCAAAAGGCCTACTTACCTCAACTCGAATTCACGGACGCGCACATGAGCGCTGCGCAGAATTTCCTGGGGGACAGCGTGACTTACCTGGACGCGCGCGTTACCAATAAGGGTATGAAGACGGTGCGCAGGCTGGACGTGGATCTGACCTTCGTTGACACGCTCAACCAAGTGGTCCTGCGCGAGCGCGCGCATCCTGTAACCCCGCGCACGCAACCCCTGAAGCCTGGCGAAAGCAAGGCCATCCGGATCAGCTTCGAGCGTATGCCGGTGGACTGGAACCAGGCGGCCCCGAGTATGGTGCCGGTCTATGTAGAGTTCTAGTATTACTATGTTAAGTCGTGTCCTCAAAAATTCGATTGAACTTCGTTCCGCAGCAGGGACAGAGTCCGCTCCATCTCACCAGCCAAGGCTGGATCGTGCGGAGAATCTGTTCCCACGT
>JBEKLY010000143.1:0-19135 GCA_050010015.1 Terriglobia bacterium | reverse complement strand
ACTGGCCGTAATTGCTTCCCGGAATGTTCCATCCGCGGTTACCTGTCCACTGTCCTGAGGAGCTGAAACTTCCCAAGGGAGCGTTGCAGTTGAAGAAGCAGAAGTCATTCTCCTTGTAGCCGCTCTCCTCGAAACCGACCTTTATGGTGTGCCGCCCGCGCACCATGGTGAGGTTATCAACCCAATCGGCCGTGCCCTGCAAGCCGTGGGCATTGCCCACGTCACCCAGTGTGCCCCCGAGGTTCGTTCCTCCATAACCACTTATGGTCATCGCCGGCAGGCCGCGATCGGAATTCGCCGGCATTTGCGGGAAAAGGCTCCAAGGCTCGAAACCCAGGTCTTGCCCGAAGGAGCGGATTGCTGTGCCCACCCATCCGAGCCGAAACTCGTTGATCGTGCCGGGGCCGAAGGTATGCGTCTCCGTTCCACTTCCGTTGTACCAGTTGTATCCGTGGTCGGACCAACTACCGTAAGTCGCACAGCAGGCGTAGCCATAGAACCATGGCGCGCCTTTTGAGGCTGTGGCGAAAAGTACGATCGAGTCCCTGCTCCCGAGCTGTCCATCCAAACGGATCTGGGCGTTGTTGGTTCCAAAGCGGAGCGGAAGAGCGCCGTCCCAATCGTACATGGCGTAGGGCGATCCAGGCAGAAAAGGCGACCCCTGAGTCGGCGTAAGATTGACATTAGGCACGGGCATGTAACCGGAAAGCACGGTGGCTTGCGACGCAATCATCGACTTGGGAATCTGGTTGTTCAGAAACGGCTGCCCGGTGAAGGGATTGTACAACTGCTGGCCGTTGGTCGGATCGGTGCAAAGGCCCTGGGCCCAGGCGTCGCACAGGTTCGAGAAATCCCCTTGGCGCATGGCCAGGGTGGGGAAATTGTATTGCAATGGCTGCGGGTGAATCTCCCGAATGCCATCGTAGTTGACGAAGAAGAACAGTTTATCCTTCAGGATGGGCCCGCCCACGTTGGCGCCGAATTGATTGCGAATGAAGGGATTGCCAACCTGGTTGTATTTATTGAGATCGAAGCTGTTGGCGCTGATCGTTTTGTTTTCGTTGTACTCGTAGACGTTCCCGTGAAACTTGTTGGTGCCCTGCTTTGTCACCATGGTAATCGCGGTTTGGGAGCGATACTCCGCGCCGTTCATGGAGCTGTCGACCTTGAATTCCTGCAAGGTTCCGATGGCGGGTAGATTGGCCTGGGCTATCATTTCGGACGTGCCGATGTAGGTGACGTTTCCTCCCCCGCCTTGGCCCGGGTTGTTGGTGCTGATTCCGTTCACGGTCCAGTTGCTCATGCCGACGTATGCCGCCCCGCCAATGTCCGGATTGGAGTTTCCATTGGTGATGCCTTGCGACATCCCGGGGACCAGATTCATCAACCCGTCAGTCGACGTAGTCTGAAAGGGCAGGTCTGCCAGCTCGCGGGTTTGAAGCGTGCCACCCACTGTAGGTGAGTCTGTCTGCACAAGCTGAGCGCGCCCCGCGACCTCTAATGTCTGAACCACTGCCCCGACCTGCAACACCACATCCTGCCGGGCCGTCTGGGAGGAGAGGAGCTGAACGGCCGTAGCTTCGAAGGTTTTGAAGCCCTCTTTGACGGCGATCACCGTGTACGTTCCCGCCAGCAGGTCAGGCACCGTAAATGTTCCGGAAGTGTCCGTGGTGGTTCGGTATTCGATCCCCGTACCCTCGTTCTTGACTGTGATCCGAGTGCCGGGCACCGCCGCGCCGGTCGCATCGGTGACATTTCCGACAATCGAACCTCTGATTTCCTGACCGTACAGCCCAACTGGTGCGGCCAGACATATCGAAAAAAACACCGAAATCCACATACCCTTCATGACCATCACTTCACCTCCGGAGTACTTCGAAGCTATGCCTCGAGCGAACTGCCCGAGCGCCACTTGCACAGGTTCCTCGAACTTTGAACGAGGTCATACGGCACGCGATATTCGCCGAAAAACAACGACACCGAAAGCTCACGCGGGCGTCACAATACCCGGTCCCCCAACCTACATCATCGCACGATAGGCAGGGACCATCTGAATGTCAAGCGTGGCAAGCCAGGTATCGCCCGACGAGTCCAACAGGTTAGAAAAATTGTAGGCGGCGCGCAGAAATGCAATATCTGATTTGTGTTTCCTCCTCCTTGTTAAGGGGGGCCCAGGAGTGGTTTGCCGCACGTACCCACCGCTCTCACCTCCCCTCCTTTGAAGGAGGAGGCTGCAATTCTGGTTCGTTTTATGAGGAGCTTAGAATATCAGCGGGTGCATCATGCACCGCGGCGGCTTCCGCACTTGAACGTTTCCCAATGCTGCCCAAGCGTGAGGAAACTTGCTCTGCTGTTTGCTTTACCAAGCTTGCCAAGTCCGCGATACGTTCATCAGGGATCTGAGCTACAGTTCCTGCCACGCTAATCGCGGCGACAATCGAGAAGTTGGGATCAAAAACGGGTGCTCCAACGCAACGGTCTCCGATTTCGTCTTCCTCATCGTCCACGGAATACCCCAATGACTTTACTTGGGCGAGTTCGCGCTTTAAGGCCATGAGGGAGGTAATCGTATTTTCGTTGCGCCTCGGAAAGCCTTTGAGTTTTGCGATCATCTCGAGTGCTTCATCGCTTATGTAGGCGACCAACGCCTTGCCGACGGCGGTGCTGTGAACGTCCAGTCGGCGGCCAACAAAAGAAGTCTGCCGCCCAGTTCCAGGCGCCTCCACTTTTTCGATGATCATTGCCTCAGTGCCATCGAGGACGGCCATATGGGCAATGAGCACGGTTTGTTGCATGAGCGAACGCAAGAACGGTTTGGCTGCCTCCCGCAGGTTTAGGTTCTCGATGGCATGACGGCTTAGGTTAATTAGCTTCAATCCAAAAAAGTATCTGCCATTCTGCCGATTCTTTTGCAAAAATCCCCGCCGTTCAAGGGTATCTACAATCAAATAGGTAGAACTCTTGGGAAGACCCAGCCTGCGGCTTATTTCTGAACTTGAGAAACCAGACTTGGACTTAGCGAGAAACTCGAGCACCGTGAGCGCACGCTCAATCGCCGGAACTGGACAGCTCTTTCGATCCAACATCGGATTCATCGCAATTTCAAAGACTCAAAAGCCCTCGGACCCGGTTCAATAGTAGCACAAATCTCGAAGTGCAGGGTTAGCATGACCGGTGCTTTTGGGTACCTCTCCCCTAATGTGCCAAGCTCGATAGCGGGGGCCTTAACCGCCGTGCCGCAATTCGTCCAAGGCCTTTTGGGCCGGGAGGAACTTAGGGTCAATCTCCAGCGCTTTTTTGAACTCGCGAGCGGCTTCATTCCTCTTGTTCATTTTGCTCAGCACCAAGCCGAGATCGTAATGGACCTGCGGTAAATTTGAATCAAGCTTGATGGCGGCGTCGAACTGGGCGCGTGCTTCCGTGAGATTCCCTGCTTGGAGATAAACTGTTCCAAGCGCATTATGGGCACTAGCATTGTTCGGCTCAATTTCCAGGGCGGCGCGGAGCTGTCGCGTAGCCTCCGCCCAGTTTCTCTCTTCGGAGGCAATCCATCCCAGGTTGTAATGTGCTGCGAAATCCCGTGGGAAGACAGTCAACAGATGGTTATATTGCTCGCGGGCGCGAGCCGAATCCCCTTTTTCCAGCCAGATTTTCCCCAGCATCTCCTCGGAGGGTTGGGTGAGCTGCTCGACAGACTCTCCTCGAGGCAGGCCGATTGTGAGGGTCGCTTCGAGCTCGCGTACGGAATCGTCAAGCTGATGAAGCTGGAAGTATTGGAGCCCCAGGTTGTAATGGGCAAGGAGGTTGGCGGGGTCGCGCTCCAGGACCTTGCGGAAATCTTCGGCCGCCTCCTGGGTGCGGTTCAGCTTCTGTTCGAACAGTGCCAATAGATTCCGCGTGTCGATCAGGTCGGGGTCCCTGGCCAGAACCTCTTTGAGCAACCCCGTCGATTGCGCCAATTTCCCTGCGAACGACAGCGTTACTGCCTCCTCGGTCTTCAGATAATCATCAAGCCTTGCCTTTGGGTCAGGCCCCGAATCGACGCCGGCAGCATGTCCGGTGGTGCCGGCCACGTAGCCAAGAGATCTGAGGGCGCGGGCGACATCCGGACTGACCGCGCTGGGTTCGGCCCGGTTGGTGGTGGCAAACCGTGAGCGCAGACGCTGCAGTCGCTCACGGTAGGCGAGAGCGAGGGAGTTCGTTCGCGAATAGACGTTGCTCCGTTCACCAGGATCGCTGGCCAAATCGTATAATTCCGGGTTGGGCGCGTCGATGTATTTGTATTCCCCCACTCGCAAACTGCGCAAAGCCGCGCAGCCGTAATGGTAATGCGCATACAGACTTTCGCTGTAAACCTCGCGAGGCGATGGCGGCATATTCCCATCGAGCATTTCCAAAAGACTCCGGCCTTGGAATTGAGGCGGCACCGGAACGCCCAGGAACTGCAGGATCGTCGGCGCAACATCCATTAAGGCTGTCGGAATCTCGATGCGGGAGGGCAAGTGGCCGGCGCCACGCGGCCAATGAATGATCAGCGGTACTCGAACCGTGCTTTCGTAAATGAAGTAGCCGTGCGTTCGCTCGCCGTGGTCGCCCAGACTTTCGCCGTGGTCGGAGAGGAAGATGACAAGACTGTTATCCACCAGACCCTTGGCGGCGAGAAACTTCCAGAACTCCCCGAGCGTCGCATCAACATAGCTCAGCACGCCATCATATTCATGGTCGCGGAATCGAGCGCGCATCTCCGGGGTGAGACCGTAAGGTTTGTGGAGGTCGTACAGGTGCAGGAAAAGGAAAAAGGGATGGTCTGAGTTGTGCTCCAACCAGTGGCGCGCAGCCTGTGACACCTCCCCGGCCGGACGCTTAAGCTCGAGCTGGTCGATGTCTTGCCGGCTGCTCAAATCGAAAGGGCTATCGTAGTAATCGAAACCCTGGTTCAATCCGAACCTGTGGTCAAGCGGGAAACCCCCGATGAACGCCGCCGTTCGGTATCCTCGAGATCTCAGAAGGCCCGCCAGTGTTACCGCTCCCCGAGCCAGAACATCCCCGTTGTCTTCCACGCCATCCGCAAAAGGGTAGGTCGAGGTGAACAAAGAAGCGTGCGAAGGCAATGTCAGCGGGACTTGAGAGTTGACCTTAAGAAACTGGGTGGCCCCCTCCGCCATCGCGTCGATGTGCGGCGTGGGCAGCGCACGATAACCGTAGCAGCCGAGATGGTCGGCGCGCAGGGTGTCAACAGAAATGAGGATGACTGAGGCGAGACGGGGCCCTTCGGCAAAAGCAGCACTGGGCGCGAAACATAATAGAATTGTGACAACCAGGCAGACAGACGCTGCGCACGGCAATCTCGGCCGCCCCTCGAGGTGTAAAGCATGCCAAGCCTCGCCGGCAGGCACCGCAAGCCCACGAGGGTTTGATAATTTCATCTTGACCGACCCTCACATCAAGGGCTAGCCCGATTCAATCAGTCAACCGCCCTTGAGTTATCTTCAACCCCCTCGCACTGAATTTCAAGCTCAGCGTGTTCTGACTCAGGTGGCAACTTGCGGGTGGCGCTCCTCAATCCGTCGATAACCGCCCCGACGTAGGGGGGCGGCTTGCCGTCCCCGCATTTCTGCTGGCCCCGACGAGGGTAGGGCAAGCCCCAAGCTTGTCCAAATTGCGATCGGAAACTGCGGAGATCCTTCGCTTTGCTCAGGATGACAGGTGGCTGATTTTTTCACAGCTTCGGAGGCGTTCCGCAAGTCAGGGCGGCAAAGCCGTTTTCCGGGCAGCTAATTTGGACAGCCCTACCCCTACACCGCTCGGGTCCAGCCGGATGGGGCGTAGCAGTCATGGCCGTGCTCCCCTTTCATCCTTGTCCGTCGTTATCGACGGATTGGGGCCGCTACACTTCCCTTGACGTGTGCAAAGAGAAGTAGTAACGTCCCCGGGGCTAGGAGGAGAGAATGCGTCTGGCACAGAAACTAGTCATTGTCCTTTGTAGTGGCTTTGTCGCACTTGCTTTTGCAGGGTATTTTTGCGGGAAAGGTACGGTGACTGCTGCGGCCGCTCCCGGCGTGAGAAGCAGCCTCACGCCTACCCCTCCGCTGGGCTGGAACAGCTACGATGCTTACTCCGGAGACGTAACGGAGGCAGAGGTCAAAGCCAACGCTGACTACATGGCCGCACATCTGCACAAATACGGCTGGGAATACATCGTGATGGACGCCGACTGGTATTTCCCTCATCCTAAAACCGACGAGACCCAGGAAAAATGGGAAATAACAATGGATGGCTACTGTCGCTTGTTGCCAGCACCCAACCGCTTTCCTTCCTCCGCCGGAGGCCATGGTCTCAAGCCGCTGGCTGACTATATCCACAGCAAAGGACTGAAATTCGGCGTTCACATAATGCGGGGCATCCCCAGGGCCGCAGTTAGGAAGAACCTCCCTATTTTCGGCACTACGGCGCACGCCCAAGACATTGCCAACCAAAGGAACACTTGTGAATGGTCAACCTTGATGTACGGTGTGGATACATCCAAGCTGGCTGGGCAGGCTTATTACGACTCGCTAGTGGCGCTTCTGGCCAAGTGGGGAATTGATTTCATCAAGGCGGATGATATGAGTATGGGTAGGAACCCTCAGGGAGAGACTTATCACGCGCCTGAGATCGAAGCGCTCAGCAAGGCCATCGACAAGTGCGGTCGGCCGATCGTTTTAAGCCTCTCCCCAGGACCCGCTCCACTCAATCATATCGATCATCTTAGAAGGTATTCGAACCTTTGGCGCATTTCGAATGACATGTGGGACAATTGGAGAGACCTAAGCGAGCACTTCAAGCTCTGCCGGGAATGGATTCCCTACATTGGTCCCGGTCAATGGCCGGACGCCGATATGCTTCCGTTCGGACGCCTGTGCATTCGTGATTTCCGAGATGCTGAGCGGCAATCGCGTCTCACTCATGACGAGCAGACTACGTTGATGACTCTCTGGTGCATTTTCCGTTCCCCGCTGATGATGGGGGGCGACCTTCCCGCCCTGGACTCCTTCACCCAGTCCCTGCTCACCAATCAGGAGGTCCTGAACGTTGACCAGAACAGCTCGGGTAATCGTGAATTGTTTGCGAGGGGCGATCAGATTGCCTGGACTGCGGATGTTCCGGGCTCACGCGAGAGATATCTGGCGGTCTTTAACCTCAGTGATGGCTCTCCTGCCGCCGTCGAGGTTCAATGGAAAGAGTTAGGCCTGAACGGGAACTGCGCGGTGAGAGATTTGTGGCGGAAAACGGATGTCGGAATGTACCGGGATAGGTTCGCTCCGAAAGTGAGTCCGCACGGTGCGGGATTGTACATAATCAGGCCTGTTAGCTGAATCTCGGAGTGCGGAAGGGAACCCGCAGAGCTGCCGTCAGGTTCGCCATCACCTCCACACAAGGAGAGTGGGACCCAACTCGGGGCACGGCGAGGCCATCAATTATTGCTTGAAACCTTGAGGACGATGTTCGGAGGGCTTGGAAGGTCGATCCGTTGCTGAACCGCACAATTTCCGCACAATCCGAAATCGCTTCTCGTAGGCAATTGAAAGCCCACGAGTAATCTGGTGGAGGCGGGGGGAGTCGGAAAATTCGGGCTTATTGAAAACACGTAACTTATTGAAAATTAACGGCGCACGACCCGCCCGAATCTCGCAATTCGCGCCCAACTGGAACGCAACTGGAACACACTTTAATCGCCGAACATCGACCGTCTCAGCTCAGGGGGGCACTTATCTCGAGCACGTTCCAAGCCATCAAGCAACTGCTTCCGTCCGGCATCGCATCGGAACGCCACCGATGATAGATCGCGGCGCGCCTCCTCTGACATCTCTCCCTCGCGTTCACACAGGATTTTATATAGCGCTCTGATCTGGCCGCTCCAGCTCGGAGAAATGATCTTTCAAAAACTTCATGCCGCCGCCAATGTCGTCATCGAAATCGCTCATCCGCTTCACAAGAGCTAGGCGCCCCGAATAATCCTCTCCGTGGCGTCGCAGAAAATGTTGATTTCCTCCACAGTGTTGTAGACGTTCGGCGTAATCCGGATGCCCGAGAGCTGCCTGATCTCGATTGGAGTTGAGAGAATCCGATGCCGTTTCCAGAGCTCCTCCACTATTGCCGAGGGCTTTTTGCCTTCCACCGAGAACGTTCCCAGCCCGCAACTCTGCTTGGGATCCGAACTGGTGTAGATCGTTACGCCCGGCAGTCTGCCGAGGCGTTTCGTCCACAGGCTTTTCAGGTAACGCAGGCGGGCTTCCTTGCGCTCGGGGCCAATCGATTCATGGAAGGTTAGCGCCTCAGAAATGGCATTGTAGTTGGCGGCGGGTCTCGTCCCAACCTCCTCGAACTTGCGAATGTTCTCCTTCATGTCTTCCGGCGCAGCCATTAGCGGCCAGAGTTTACCAATTTTCGACTTACGGACGTAAAGGAATCCGGTGCCGTGCGGGGCGAGCAGCCACTTGTGAAGACTGGTGCCGTAGTAATCGCAATCCAGATCCGCGTGACGGAACGGGATGTGCGCGTATGCGTGCGCGCCGTCCACGATGGTCTCGATGCCCCGGCTGCGTGCGAGTTGGCAAATCCGTCCTACTGGCAGGATCTGGCCAGTGAAACAAATCACGTGGCACAGCAGGATCACGCGCGTTCGAGGCGTAATCGCTCGCTCGAAGCGATCATAAATCTCGTCCATCGAGCTCACGGGCGCGGGAAACGAGAGCATTTTCAGCACCATGTCGCGCTGGCGCCATTCGCGCTGGCGCCACGTCGTGATCATCCGCGGGTAGTCCTGATCGGTGGTCAGCACCTCGTCGCCGGGCTTCAGGTCGAGGCCGAGCTGGCAGATTTCGAGGGCCTCAGAGGCGTTTCGCGTGACCGCGATCTCCTCGGAATCGCAGCCGAAGCTCACGGCCAGGCGCTGCCGGACCGATTCGATCTCGGGGCCCAGCACGCTCTCCATTGTATACACTGGAGCCAGGTTGCTGAACTCCAGATAACGGCGCATCGCGTCCTGGACGATTCGAGGTGAGGGGCAGACGCCGCCGTTGTTCAAGTTTATGATGTTGCGGTCTACCGTGAAAGCGAGCTGGATTTCTCGCCAGAAATCCTCGTCACGAGCGAGTTCTTCGGGTGACCGTGAATCGCCGGGCTCGGCCGCCCGAGCTCGTTCGATGGAATCCGAGCGAAGGCTAGCCAATCCCACGGCAACCGCCAAGAAATCTCTTCTTTCCATACCCACCCTCCGCCATCTGATCAGCCCGATGCACCGGGCCAAAGCATTCAACTGCGAACTCGTGCCGAAATCGGAGCCCGGGCTCGCGCGAACCACCACCGGATGGCATTCCGGGGAATCGCTAGCACCCATCCGGCAAGCCATGAGAATATCATCAGCGGTTACGGGGACCAAGAACTCCGCCAATCGGCGAATCGGCAACTATTCCACATCCGAGCTGGCCGACCCACTCGAATGAGCTTCACGGTTAGCGCGACTTTCCTACTTTCGGACGGCGCAGCAGGACTGCCGGAGAGGCGCGGTTTGACATCCCGCTCCGTCTTTCGATACATTACTCGTGGCTTGGGGGCTCCCCCGGATGTGGGAACACCCCGGAAAGCACGTTATGCGTTCGCACGGTTGGCCCAGCACGGCGTCACGGTTAGCCTTGCTCGGTCTAACGATTTTCGCCTACCCGGTCAGGGCCAGCGACTCGCCGGCGGAAGACGCTTTTCGTCGTGGCATCAGCGCTTTGGCAGCACAGGACTTCCAGACCGCCATGAGAGAATGTGCGACCGCCGTGCGACTGGAGCCGGGGCGCAGCGCGTTCCAGTGTGGGTATGCATTCGCGCTGCGATTCGGAGGCAAGCTCGGCGAGGCCCGCGACACCGTGCAAAGATGTCTCAAATTGGACCCCTCGGCGCGCGGCGCAAACTACCTGGCCGGTGAGATCGAGTTAGAGATAAACAAACCAGCTGCAGCCATGCCCTACTTGGAAAGGGCCCGTAAACAAGAGCCGAACAGTCTGGAAGTCCTCAGCACCTTGGGACTGGCGCTGACCGCCGTCGGCCGGTCGGACGAGGCTATGGTGCAGTTCCACAATGCCACGCGTCTTAAGCCTCAATTTCCGGAGGATTACTATCACCTCGGCATCGCCTTTCTGAATTCCGGCAGTCCGCAAAACGCCGAGAAGGCGTTTCGCCGGCTGCTTGAATTGGTGCCGGGCCACGAGGAAGCTCAGCTCCAACTGGCCAACTGCTTGCTTATCGAAGGGCGCGCTAATCTCGGCAACTCCATCAACCCGGTAAAGCTGCGCGAAGCTGCAGATGCGTATCGCGTGGCGGTCAAGTCGAACCCGGAAAGTCCGGAACTGCACTTCAACTATGCGACGACACTCGGGCTGCTTAGAGACCGCGAAGCGGCAGTCCCAGAATACGCCGAGGTAATTCGCTTACAGCCCAATTTCCCGCTGGCTGAGTTCAATCTGGGCGTGACGTACTATCAACTGAAGGACTGGGAGAATGCTCGAAAGCACCTTAGCAAGGCACTAGCGCTGGACCCAAATGACTTTCCGACGCACTACTATTTCGGCTCCGTTCTCCTGAAGACCGGCGATCCCGAAGCCGCAAAAGCGCAATTAATCATCGCGAGTCGCCTTCGCCCAGACCATTCTGGCGTTCATTACCAACTCGCTGCGGTGTACCGTGCACTCGGGGACACGGAGCGGGCAAAGGAGGAATACGGCATCGTCAGCGAGCGATCGCGGATCGATGCGCTCGAGCGGTCGGCGATGTTCGTCACGGCAACGAGCGACAACGAAAGCGCGTTCGAAGCGCTCAAGCAAGTATATGAGGCCCGCGGCGATGTCGGATCAGGTCGGAATCTCGCCCTTGCCCTTCTGAGAAAAGGCGATACGGCCGAAGCCAGGAGACTACTGGAACATTTGCTGGCCATGTCGCCCCGCGACGCGGTCACTCGCAATCTCCTTGGCGTGCTGGAGGCGAAAGCGGGCAACCTGTCGGCAGCACAGCGACATTTCGAGGCTGCCGCCAGACTCGATCCTTCTTACGGCGACGGGCTGTTCAACGCTGGTTTAGGCGCAGCGCGGCTGGGCCGGAAAGATGATGCAATCCGGTACCTGGTCGCGGCTCTGGCGGTTTCCGATACGCCGCAGGTCCGGATGGCCATCGCAGCAGTGTACGCTGACGCCGGTCGGATGGACGAGTCACGGGAGCAGTTCGAGGCAGCCGAGAAACTCCAGGGTCAGCCAACGCCGATGCATTGATCAGTGATTGAGCTGCAAACGCTTCGCCCGTCCGGGGGCCACCAGAAGGCAAGTCACGGTTACAGGTGTTAGAGTAACTTGACGTGCTCACGCGTGCGGCATAATGTACCAGCACATTGAAAGTGCAAGCGCGTGTGTAGCGCCACGACTGCTCACTTTTCCGGAGGCATTTCACTGGGGAAGAAGCACTACCCAGGACATGCTTCGATGTAGTTCTTCTGCGCTGGGTCTTGGGCAACAAAAACAAAGGAGGTGCGAAGGTGTCCAGTTACAACGCGGTGCGCATCGTGAAGCTAATCGTGCCGGTCATCGGCCTGTGTCTGCTGGGCCTAGTGGCCACTGGCAATGCCTACGGCCAAGCGGCAAATTCAGGAAGCATGCTTGGATTTGTCTCCGATCCGTCTGGGGCGGTTGTGCCGGGGTCCACGGTCACCATAACCGAGGTGAGCAGGGGTGTGGTCTTTAGCGGTCTGACAGACGTTACGGGCTTTTATAGGTTACTCGCGGTCCCTCCCGGCACATACGACTTTAAGCTTGAAAAGGGCGGGTTCAAAACCTACTTGAGGGGCAATATCTTGGTCGACGTCGACCGTGCGGTCCGGGTCGATGCCCAACTTGAAGTAGGTCAGAACGTTGAGCAGGTTCAGGTGACCGGGGCCTCGCCGGTGCTTCAGACTGAACAAGCAGATGTGAGTGGCGTCGTCGGAAGCCAATTTATTCAGGACATGCCCATAATAGGCCGCAATTTCGCGTACTTAGACCTGCTCATGCCGGGGGCCGTCGGCTACCTCGCCCCTGAGTACCACCCTAATCCCGAGAACCCTGAGGAGGCGTATACCTATTATTCAAACGGCGTGCATAACGGGGCTGCCGGCGTAACGGTTGACGGCGTCGATGACCACGAGCAAGTCTTGGGACAGACGGTCCTCAACCCGGACTTGGACGAAATAGCCGAGGTCAAGATCACAACGGCGGATTTCAGCGCGGAATACGGACGTGTGGGGAGCTCCCTGACGCAGATCGAAACCAAGAGCGGGACGAACTCTTTACATGGCTCTGCATACGAGTTTGATCGAAACAACGCCGCGAACGCTCGCAACCCGTTCACAGAACCGACCACGGCTGCGCCATTCAAATGGAATCAATTCGGTTTCACGGTAGGCGGTCCTATCAAGAAGGATAAGACCTTCTTCTTCGGCGGTTACCAGGGGAAGATTCAGCGCGATGGGACGCCAGAGCGCACCACCGTGCCTCTGGAAGCATGGCGTGGCGGCGACTTCAGTAACTACCGCGACCAAAGTGGTAACCTCATCCCCATCTATGATCCGACGAGCGGCGACATAAACGGCGAAGGGCGGGTTCAGTTCCAAGGCAACGTCATACCGTCGTCGAAGTTTAGCAGTCAAGGGCAGGCGCTGTTGGCTCTTTTGCCGCCTCCGACTTTCCCAAATACGTACGTTAATAACTACATAGCTCCAGGCAGAGAGGTATTTAACACCTACCAACCCAACGTGCGAATCGACCACTACTTCAACCAGAGTACCCGTCTCTTCGCTCACTACGACTATTTCAGTGACAATATCACATCGCCATCACTGTATGGTAACGGAGGGGGTGGGCCGGTGGGAGGCGGCACCGGGGAAGTCGCCTATGGTCGCAATCAAAATATTTCGGCGAATTTCACTCACACGTTTCGATCCAATCTTCTCCTATATGCCCGGTTCGGTTTTAACCGGTACCGTATCTTTGATGGCACCCCCGCGGCGCCGGCCATAATCTCTGGGGTGGGCATACCTGGCGCGAATCCCGCCGGGCTCCCGAGTGTATCCGTCGGCTCCACTCTGTCGGCCCAATCGTTCAATATGGGCTCGAGCGCCGGTCTTGACGAGCAGGAGCAATACGACGGCGGAGAGGCGGACATGACTTGGATTAAGGGGAGGCATACCATTAAATACGGCGTTGACATGCGGCGGTGGAATAACTTGCGCGATTACCCCGGTAACATGAGGGGTTCGTTCAGCTTCCCCCAACAGATTACGGGTTCTGCGGCCGTTGCTGAGTCCGGTAGTGGCGTCGCGTCCCTGCTCCTGGGGGATGCAAATGGTTTCTCCAGTACCTTTGCCCTGGTGGGTAGCGGTGTTGGGTGGGAGCACGAGAACCAAGGGGCGGTGTTCGTCCAGGACCAGTGGAAGGTTACGCCGAAGCTAACCCTGAGCTATGGCTTGAGATACGAGATAATGGAGCCTTATACTACGGAGCGAGAGAAAGGCGCAGGCTTCAATTTCACAACGGGCGACATCATTATCACGGGTCTTGGCAATATCTCTTCCAGTGCCAATGTCAAGACTCCTCGCAACGACTATGGTCCGCGGCTTGGCTTGGCATACCTGGTGACGCCGAAGACAGTGATTAGGGCCGGTCTCGGCCGGAGCTTCTGGCTGAATTTTTACGACGACGTTATTACCGGCCAATGGCCCGCATATGGCGGCTACTCGGTAGCATCTCTCACGCCCTATCAGACGGTCCTGACCCTCGGCCAGGGATTTCCGGCACCCGTCAAGCCCGTGATACCGTCGAACGGCGTGATGCCACTGCCGCAAGGCTTTGGTTTCACCGCGCAACCGCCTAACAGAAAGGATTCCACCGAGGATTCCGCTAACTTCATGGTTCAGCGCCAACTGACTCCAACGTTATCGTTCAATGTGGGCTACGTGGGCACTTTTGCTCGTCACACGTACTGGAATTGGCCCTGGAATCCCGCGACCCCCGGACCCGGCCCTCAGAGCGAGAACCGGCCTAAGTGCGCCACGTTGGGGATTTGTTGGGGCGGGATTACCGTGCGCGACAGTAATGGCAGTTCCAATTACAACTCTTTTCAAGCGCAAGTTATCAAACGGGTGGGCCACGGCTTGACCTTTACGGCGAACTACACCTGGTCGAAATCCATCGACTTCGGGTGGTTCGACAATGACGCTGATTACGCCTCGGATGCAAACAACTGGCGCGTTGACAGAGGTCCGTCGGCCCGCGACCGTACTAATACACTCACTCTTGGCCACGTGTACGAGCTTCCGTTTGGTGCGAACCAGCGCTTTTTGTCTAGTGCTTCGGGCGTGGTCAACGGCATCGTAGGAGGCTGGAAATTCTCCGGCATGACGAATCTGATAAGCGGGCCGCCTTTCGACGTGCAGACTCTAAGTACTGCCTCGGTGAACTCAAGCGACTGGCATTACCTCCGGCCCGACATTATCGGCGATCCCCACGTATCAAACCCGAATCGAAATCTCTGGTATAACCCCGCGGCCTTCGCTCAGCCGGGACCGTACCGGGAGGGCACATTTGGCCGCAACGTTCTACGTGCGCCTGGCTACGCTTCTGCCAGTTGGGCGTTGTACAAGGACTTCCGTCTGACCGAAAAAGCGAAGTTGCAATTCCGGGCGGAGGCTTATAACCTCTTTAACAGGACGAACCTTGGCCCCCCTGACGGGACCTTTCAAGATCCCACTGCAGGTGTGATAACCAGCATACAGGACATAATGCGCGAAATGCAGTTCGGTTTGCGGTTAGACTTTTGACGTTCGCAGTATCCTCGCGGACTTGAAAGTCCGAACCAGGGGCAGAGGGGTACCTCATTCAAGAGGGATCTCTCTCCCCCCTAACTCGCAAATCCCACAGCGACCGTGAACAGGTTCGCCATCCGAAATCGCCAGCCTTACTTCCTTAATCCTTCCGACGGATCCATTGGAGAGCAGGGCTGCAGCCACCAATAAGCAAGTATTGGGGACTTGCGGGGGTGCAAAAGCGTATGCAAGACATGAGGTGCTCCGCCATGGGACGCTTTTGGAGTTCAAAATGAACATTCCGGCTTAGGGCCGTGAATCGAGGATATGCACCGATGAAGAAATTCTTTCTAATTCTCTCGCTGGCACTTTTTGTTTTGGTAGACAATCCTGCGCTTTTCGCGGCGGGCAACGTCTGGACGATTGAGTCCGGCCCCATCGACCCTACGCACTACTTTGGTGACACGGTCGCAAACGGAATGCTGGGCCTGATTTCATCACCGCATCCGTTTCAGACCGGCGGTGTGCTGATGCAGGGGGTTTTCGATCGCCGTCCGGGGGACGTCGACGTTATCCTGCAAACCTTCAACGTGGCGCACATGTCGCTTGCGATCGATGGCGTCGACGTCACGCAAGCGCAACAAGTTACCCGGATGCTCCAGACCCTGGACATGCGGCACGCGACGCTGACCACCACATTTGATTACCAGGGAAAAGCCTCAGTGCGCTACACCTGGTATGCGCTGCGGCAGTTGCCACATACTGTGCTGGTCGATGTGACGGTCACCGCCCAAAGGCCGATTGACATCAAGGCGGCGGTCGCGCCCGATGCGCCTCCCGGTTCCACGCATGTCGAGTATATCGACCGCGACTTCCAGGACGCGGGAACACCTCCCGTTCCACTGCCGATGGTTGCCGCCACGGCGCGGAGTCCATCAGGGCGGCTAATCCTCGCTGCTTCGCATGCGATTCTATTTGACCACAATTCCGAGAATTCCCAGGTCAGGCATGAGGTGGGTGAACAAGGCGCACACGCCATTACCTTCACGAAACATCTGGAAGCGGGTGTGACGTATCATTTCGCGGCAATCGGTTCGACGATCACTTCTGCACAGGACGAGAACCCGCGCAACGAAGCCGACCGTCTCACGCTGCGAGCGGCGCTGGCGGGCCACGACAGCTTGATCGCGCAGCATAATCGCGCCTGGGACGATCTGTGGAGCAGCGACATCGTCATCGAAGGCGATGATGAAATGGAGCGCGATGTCCACGCGATGCTCTACCACCTCTATGCGTTCACGCGAGCGGACGGGGCAGTGTCTTTGTCTCCGATGGGATTGAGCGGCACCGGCTACAATGGCCACGTTTTCTGGGACACCGAGACCTGGATGTTTCCGGTCTTGCTGGCCATGCACCCGGAAATTGCCGCGTCGTTGCTGGAATATCGTTACGAACGCTTGGGCGCTGCCCGCCAAAACGCAATCGTGAATGGTTATCGCGGCGCGATGTTCCCATGGGAAAGTTCGGCCAGCGGCAATGAAGACACCCCCATGTGTTGCCTCACCGGTGTCATGGAGCACCATGTCACCGCCGATGTGGGTATCGCCGCCTGGCAGTATTACCAGGTCACGCATGATAAGACGTGGCTGGAGCAGCGCGGATGGCCGATCCTCCAGGGGACAGCCGATTTTTGGGCCAGCCGAGTCGAGCGAAACGGCTCTGGGCATTACGACATTGGCGGTATTGTCGGCGCCGCCGAAGGCGAGAAAAACATCAGCAACGAGGCGTACACCAACGCTGCCGCGCGATTAAACTTGGAAGCCGCGCTGGCCGCTGCCAAAGTGCTCGGGATAGTGCCCAATCCGGACTGGGCTAACGTGCGCAACAACATTCCGATCCTGCGCTTTCCGAATGGCATCGTACGAGCAAATTCAGCTTACGACGATGCCAATGTGGTTGTGCCGGAGGTTGTGTTCCTGGCCTATCCGCTGCATGTCCTCACCGACCCGGAGGAGATCAAGCGGCATATGGCCCTATCGCCGGCTTCCCGTGAGAGCGAACAACCAGGCGAGGGGGGCTCTATCTTCATTACTCTTAATGCCAGATTGGGCATGCCCGACCAAGCCTACGCTTTGTTCAAAACCGGGTACCGGGCCACCGAGCGTCCCCCCTTCGGCGTGCTCGCCGAAACTACCACAAGCGATAACCCCTACTTTGCCACCGCCGCCGGCGCTCTCTTGCAGGCGGTCATCTACGGTTTCGGTGGATTGGAAATCACTCCCGCGGGCATTATGCAAGTACCCACGCGTTTACCGCGACAGTGGAAGTCGCTCACGCTGACGAACATCGGCGTAGCCCACAAGACGTATACCGTGCACTGAAGTCACGCGACGGTGTACTGGGCAATATTCAGGCAGATGGCGAGTTTCGCGAGCTGAATGTCGCTTGGCGTCGCAATCGATGCGAAACCACTTGGTTAACACCGAGACAGTTCCTCAAGCGAACCACCCTTATTTTGTGGCTGGTGCGCGCGTGCCGGGAGGATACGGCTATGTTTCAGACTTCCTTCAGCGTCTGGAAAGGAAAACATGCTTCTGAAAAGAGCCTCGTTTGTGCTCGCCGGATCGCTGTTGGCTTTATCTGCTTTCGCCCAGGTGAAGGACTGGAAGCAGATTTCCGGTGACTACTACGACTGGAAGAAAACGATGCAGCCGGAAAGGCCCTGGCTGCACGATTATTCACAAACCCTGGTCATGAAATTCTTCATAGCCGAGAGAGACGCAAATGGCAATTTGGCCCATGTCTATATGCGATATGACGACGCGCTGGAAGAGATTAAGAAGCTTGATCGCATTACGCTGGGCGTACCTAAGATTGTTTATTTGGTAGGATGGCAGTCCACCGGCCACGACTCAGGCTTTCCGGCCTTTTCGGTTATGAACGAAGCGCTGAAACGGCCGGGAGACAAAACGGCCCTGGAAAGCTGGCATTGGCTGTGCAGGGAAGCAAAAAAGTATCATACGAGTGTGAGCGTCCACATCAATATGCTGGATGCCTATCAGAACTCCCCGCTGTGGAACACGTATCTCGACAACAACATCATTATAAAAGATAAACAGGGCATTCCCGTACCGGGCGAGGTGTTTGGAGGACTGCAGTCGTATCAGGTAGATTATGCGCAGGAATGGAAGCTGGGCTATGCAGTGAAGAGGATCGATGGCTTGTTGAAGATGTTACCCGAATTGAAGGACGCAAGCACTATTCATATTGATGCCTTTCACAGCATCCCTTGGCTCATATATAAGAAAGATCCAAATAGCCATCTGGTCGACCCTTATCTCGGTACCACCGAAGAAGAAGAGACGATTGCGCAACGAAAGATCTACCGTTACTTTCGCCTGAATGGTATCGACGCGACCGCAGAGCAGGCCATGGAGGATATTCGCCTGGATCCCTTTATCGGATTGGAGCCCTTTGGTTGGCATTTTGAGGACGAGGGAGACTCGGACAGAAAGGTGTTCAACAGACTGGAATGGATTGGGAAGCCGGCTGACTTTGACGTGTACAAGCTACCGCCACGTTTATATGTAGGCACCGCCATGCCTGCCGAGCAGGATATCAAGAACCATCCTGAGAATTATGAGTTGCTCATCAAGGCGTTTTGTACGAGATTTGTCCCTTGGTACTATAGAAATAATGCGGCGACGGAAGATAAACACGAGTTGTGGCAGAAAACAGGTGATATCTTCTTGCCTGTATTATGGCAACGACACACTATTCTGGCCTTCAGCACCGAGGGGTATGTCTCAAAGAAGTGGAAATTGCCTGAAAAATGGCAAAACCGGCAAACAGTGACAGTGACTACTGTTTCTATTGATGCGGACAAGGATGTTTATACACTTCCTATTATGGACGGCGCAATAATCGTGACGCTGAATGCGAATCAAGGTGTAGTAATCCAATGAAGTTTCCCCGGAGACGATGTCCAACTTGCCGTCGTGAATCATATCCACAATGACCACGGTCTCGCTGGGGCCCAAGTCAAAGGTGTGTTTCCCTGTTGCGTCAACTTATCGGCAGAGGAAGCAAGGTCGCGCGAGAGGGCAGCCGCCGCCGCGAGGCCGGGCTCCGGCTGCGGGAAGGAGTTCGCCCACCCGAAAGCACGTACCCGTCCGGTGGACCCAGGAGACATATTGCGATGGCGCCGATAAGTGGGAACGATGTTTAAGGGGTGAAGAGGCCGCCGGCTTCGATTTCGGAGAGGCATTCTTCCAGGGAGAGAAG
>JBEKLY010000142.1:0-19164 GCA_050010015.1 Terriglobia bacterium | reverse complement strand
CCATTTCATGCCCGGAAAGCCTGGGAGCGCGGGCTTCCAGCCCGCGTGGCCAGATGCGAAATGCGGGCTGGAAGCCCGCGCTCCCAGGAATGTAGAAACGCGAGGCCCTCTCCCTTGGGGAGAGGGTGTCCCGCCGCCGGCGTTTTCACCAGCCGGAGCGGGACGGGTGAGGGGTTAGTTCCTGCGTTGACGAGTGTTGAAACCGATGTCGAAGATTGAACAATTGCGCGAAGCAGTCTGGAAAGCAAACCTCGGAGTCTACCGTGCCGGCCTTGTCACCATGCATAGCGGCAACGCGAGCGGCATCGATCGCGAGCGGGGCATCGTGCTGATCAAGCCCAGCGGCATGGATTACGACCGCATGCGGCCTCAGGATATGGTCCTGACGGACCTTGAGGGCCGCAAACTCAAGGGCAAGTGGAACCCATCCGTTGACCTCCCCGACCATCTTTACATTTACAAGCACTGCCCGCAGATTGGGGGCGTCATCCACACGCACTCGAACTATGCCACGAGCTTTGCGCTCTTGGGAAAACCCCTTCCAGTTTATCTGACCGCCATTGCGGATGAGTTCGGCGAAGAGATACCCTGCCTTCCTTACGTGGATAATCGTGCCGATCATATTGGCAAAGCCATTGTTAAGTATATGGGTAAGAAAGCTCCCGCGGTGCTCCTGGCGCACCACGGAGTGTTTGCTTTCGGAGCTACGCCGCGCGCCGCCCTGAAAGCCGCCGTGATGGTCGAAGACGTGGCCAAGACGTGTCATCTGGCCTTGCTGCTGGGCAAGCCGAAACCCCTGCCGCCGAGCGAAATTCAGAAGTGGTGGGATCGCTATCACACCACTTACGGCCAGCCGGGGAAGGGCAGGGAAAAGTGATATTGATGCTTGGAACCTATTGTCGTGAGTCAGAAGTTCGTTAAGAAGGTCTTTCTCATGCGCGACCGTTTTTCAGAGCCCCGTCAGGGGCGGCATAGAGTAGCCCAGGGCGCAAGCCCTGGGTTAGGCGGCCCTCACCCCGCCTTCGGCACCCCTCTCCCGCTGGGCGGGAGAGGGGATGGGGGAGAGGGTGGGCTCTCTGGACCCACGGCTTGCGCCGTGGGCTACAGGCTGCCGCCCGTTCCGCGGGCTGAATTCTTCAACGAACTTTTGACTCCGGACCTTAGATTTCATGAGTCTTAGGGTTCACTAAAAACGTTTGACTCAGGTCACAAGGCCCAACGAGGTAATCTCATGAGCTTCACGTTCTCAGCTTGCTCGCCCGCCCTGCTGGCCGTGGAACCACAGAGCGCCAGCCGCCTCATCTATCTTCACGCGCCGGATATCGCTATCATCGCCATCTACTTCGCCATGGTGCTGGGCATCGGTTTCTATTTGCGGCGATTCACCAAGAGCGGCGAGGACTTTTTCCTTGCCGGCCGCGAGATGACAGCCTGGGTGGCTGGGCTGAGCTTCGTTTCTGCCAACCTTGGCGCGCTGGAGCTGATGGGGTGGGCCGCGGCGAGCTACCAGTATGGCATCCTGGCGGCGCACTGGTACTGGATTGGCGCGATTCCTGCCATGCTCTTCCTGGGCATCGTCATGATGCCCTTTTACTACATCTCGAAAACGCACTCGGTCCCAGGCTATTTGCGTTTGCGCTACGGCGAATCGACGCGCGGCCTGGCGGCCTTGATGTTTAGCTTCATGACCATCTTGATGTCCGGCATCAACATGTACGCCATGGCGCTGGTGATGAAAGTGGTGCTAGGTTGGAACATCCACTTCAGTATTTGGGTTTCGTCACTCACCGTGGCGGTGTACGTGTCGCTAGGAGGGTTGTTCTCCGCCATTTTCAACGAGGTCCTGCAGTTCTTCCTGATCTGGCTGGGCGCGTTGTTGATTCCCATTCTGGGCTTGATTGAGACCGGCGGCTGGTCCGGCCTGGTGGCGCGCATTCACCAGAATTTCCCCCGAGCCGATTACACTCACCTCTGGCGAACCATGGGCAGTTTCGCCGACAATCCTATGGGCATCCATTGGACAGGTATCGTTTTCGGACTCGGTTTCGTGATTTCTTTCGGCTACTGGACGACGGATTTCCTGGTGGTGCAAAGAATCCTGGCCGCAAAGGATATGCGGGCGGCCAAGCTTGCTCCCATTATCGGCTCATACTTCAAGATGGCTGTGCCCTTCATCGTGATCCTCCCGGGCTTGCTGGGATTGGCCGTGCTGCCTTTCAAATTGCTGCCGGAAAGTGCAGTGGGACCCGGGCAGCACAGTTACAACGAGGTTCTCCCCCTCATGCTGGCGCGCTACTGCGGCCCGGGGTTGCTAGGACTCGGAATCACTGCGCTCATCGCTGGATTTATGTCCGGCATGGCGGGTAATACGAGCGCCTTTGCGACAGTCTGGACCTACGACCTCTACCGGAGTTTCATCAGAAAGAACGCCTCTGACAACCACTACGTGAAGATGGGCCGGTGGTGCACGATCCTAGGGGTTTTGATCAGCATAGGAACGGCTTACCTGGTGATGAAATTCGGCAGCATCATGGATTACGTGCAGGCTCTTTTTAGTTTCTTCATCGCACCGCTGTTGGGCACCGTGCTCATTGGCATGTTGTGGAAACGCGCTACGTCTGCGGGCGGCTTCTGGGGACTTCTCTGCGGTACCTGCAGCTCGATCGGCATGTGGGCTCTCGTCAAGGCGGATCCCCGCATGCTCTCCTATATAGCCCTTTCGAGCCACGCCAAGGATATGGCTGAGAACATGTACCGGGCGCTATGGTCATGGATCGTGTGCGCCACCGTCACGATCGTCGTCAGTCTGCTGACTCGGCCCAAGCCAGTCGAAGAACTGACCGGCTTAGTTTACGGATGCACGGAACTGCCGAGCGAGGGGCATCTGCCCATTTGGAAACGCCCCATCTTTTGGGCCGGAGTCTCCCTGGCGTTGTTTCTGGTGCTCCAGTGGATCTTCTGGTAGTTTTGGATTTTCGATTTTGGATTTTGGATTAGGCCTGTACGATCAGGCCGTCATTCCGAGCGCAGCGAGGAATCTCGCTCTGGTTTGTCCGGACCGGCGCGCAGTGCGAGATTCCTCGCTGCCATGAAAATGACTCCCCTCCTCAGCAGGAGGAGGGGCGGGGGGTGGTGGGTGGTATCGTCAGCGAACGGCAACCACCCCTAACCCAAACTTACCAAGGAGGGGAATCATTTTCAACATGGGTGGTGAGCTGAGGGATCATGAAATCTCTGCTCGGAATGACACTGAAACAGAGGCTTGCTGAAAGCTGACGGCTGAAAGCTGACAGCTAATCGAATCTGGCAGCTTGGTGAGGTTATCGATGCGCGAAGGTCCTCGCATGATTCCCGTGTGGTTTTTTGTTGGGATAATTCTACTGATTTACGGCGTGATCGTCCTGGCAACAGGAATCTATGAACTCTCAAACCCGCCAGCCACCGTGCTCGCCAATTTGCATCCCGCCCTGTGGTGGGGAGTGCTGCTCACGATAGTGGGTGGTATCTACGTTTACGTGCATATGCCCAAGAGATCGTAGCGCCTGCCACAAGGAAAGTCGCTGCCCGGGCTATCGTGGTGGAATCTACATCCGGTCACGTTGAGCGTCCTCGGCCCCACGCCGGGCGTCGCGACCTCTTTCCATGGGATCCTCCAGCCACTTTCGCATCGCCTCAGGTTTGAGCTGCATCTTCATCAACACCGCGTCGCTCGAGTCGATTGAAATAATCAGCATTTCGATTTGCTCTTTCCCGGACTCGCGCGTGTAGATGCTGGTCCACTCCCCGCTGCGGAGATCTTGAACGCTTACGAAGGGCTGGTACGACGGTCCCACCAGGCTTACCAGGGACGACCCGAGTTCCTCGATCGCATGCGTGCGCGAGGCATCGACGTCGTCGAAAATCGCCATCTCGAAGTGGCTGACGCCGCCGGGCGTGTATCGGTTGGCGAAGAAGTTCAACCAGCCCATGTGACGCACCGGGCGCTTCTGGTAATAGTCGGACATCCGTTCCACGAGTGAGTGAAACTCCGAGTCTCCGGCTCGTGCCGCAGCCGGCAGCATTTGCAGCAGCGCCACGCTCAAGATGGCTGGGGCTAGTAACAGCCTATGGTTTCGCACGGTGCCCCTCCGGCTTCTGACCTGACTCGTCGGTTTGCTCGCCGAGGCGCGGAATGCCCATCTTGCCCTCGAGCTGACTCAGTTTGTCAATGTCCACAGGTCCCACAATGTTCACGACGGTAAGTTCCTTAGGCTCGGCACAGATGATGGCCATTCCCAGGACACTTCCTCCGTCCGTCGCCGTCATCAGGTAAATTTCTGCGTTCTCGCCATCGTGCTTGCTGCGCGCCGAAACGATGCGCGACCACGCGGGCGCCTGCAATTGATTGCGGATCGCCTCAACATCGGCCTGGGAGTAATCGCCTGGCTCGTCGAACGTGAAGCTCTTTACGTAAACCCCCTTGAGGTTCTTTATGATCCCCAGTGCCTCGCGGTCGTCCTCATCGGTCATGAACTTGGAAGCGAGCTTCAGCAGCGACCCGTCCAAATTGACGTCTACTACTTCAGAGGCTTTTTTCGCAAGCGCCTCAAGGTTCTTGATATCCAGCCTGGGGTTCTGCCCGAAGGCCGGCATGCTTAACGTGCCGAGCAGCATCGCCACGAAAAATGCTGCCAAGGCGCCGCTACGGATTTTCTTATTCCTTGCGTTCATAGGATTAGCTCCCGATTTTTGCTTGCTCGATTTCTCATAGACGGCTCTGAGCGGTCCCCTGATTCACTTCCTGGACCATTCTCCGGGCCGCGTTAAGTTTTACACTGGCAATGCGCAAAGCTTGCTTCACCTGCATCCTGGCCAATTCGCCTTGCCGGCGCTGGCGCTGCTGCTGGTCCCGGAAAGCCACGCTGACCGCAATCACCAGGCACAGTGCGGCTGCCGCCCAGCGAAGGGCAGGCCTGGCGAAGAAAGCCCGGAACCAGGGTCTCTTCTCTCGCGCACGCAAATCGCGGACCCGGGCCAGCACTCGGTTCGAGAAGCCCGGTGGGGCATCCTTGCGACGGAGCGCCTCGCGCAGACTTTCTTCCCACGGATTCATCGTGCAACTCCCCCTGTCCAACGGTTTAGTTTCTCCCGCAGGACCCCTAGCGCTCTCTCGAGCCGGCTCTTTACGGTGTTAACCGGCACATCGAGAATTCGGGCGATCTCCGCCAGTTCAAGTTCTTCCTGGTAGCGGAGAATAATCACCGCCCGCGCGTCCTTCGGAAGCGACGCCACCATCCGGCGCAACCCCTCGGAGAGCAATGGATCGGTATCGGGCGACTCCGCTGACGGCTCGGCAATATCCTGAAGGCCGACCGGTGGCGTCTTGGGCAGTTTCCTCGCCATGTCAAGCGCGCGGCGGCAAGCCACCTTCCGTAACCAGAAAACCAGATGTTGCGGCGACACGATGGAAGCCAGGTTCTGGTAGAGCCGCAAGAAAACGTCCTGAGCAGCCTCATCAGCCAAGCTCCGGTCATGCAGAAAGTGATAGGCGACACTGAACACCATCGATTGATGTTCCTTGACGATCTCCTCAAAGGCAGAAACATCTCCCTTGGCCAGCCGGCCCAGTGCCTCTCCGCAACGGTCAAGTGTCGACGTGGCCACGCTGCCGTTCCGCCTCCGGGTCTTGCCTGCTCACTAGATAATTACGCAAATTCAGGACAACAGAATGCAAAATTTCGGGGGTGGCGCGGAAAGAAAACCGTGCCCTGCAAGGGCAGAATATAGTAGCCGGGGGCAACGCCCCAGGAACAGCAGCGGGTAAATAGGGCGACCCTGAAAGGGTCGTATAGAGCCGGGCGGGTGCCCCGTGAGTCGTCGCGACACCACCCTCCCTCGACCCTTTCAGGGTCGCGCCGTGTGGCGCGGTTCGTTTCCGGGGGCGTTGCCCCCGGCTACTTCATTTATCCCCTTCGGGGATTCGGGTCTTACACTTCCGGGATGCCCAGATCGGCGCTGCCCAGCGGCGACATGGTTGCCTCTGGGGCGTATTCCTTGATTATTTCCAGCGCAATGCGAGCCCGGTGCACACGCTCGCGGCCCATTTTCGCAGCCAGGTCCTCGATGTGCTTGCCGGAGGGGTAAATGTCCGGCGCGTTGCGGAGTCCGAACTTGAGGTAGACGGGCGCGGCGACGCGCAGGATTTGGGGCAATTCGTAATAGCGGATGAAGCCTCCGAAGTTGTCTGGAACTTCGATGTAGAGGTCAATCGGAATATCGACGGCCTGCCGGATGGAGCCCATCTGGGCGGGGGTCAGGTCGGTGGGTATATTCAGCGTGGTGACACCGTGGCCTTGAAACACCAGCGCGGTGGCGGGATTGGCGGCAGGAAGCGTGACGGAACTCTTGATGACAAGATTCCTGGGGAGTTCGCCGGCTGCCTTCATCTCGTTGAGCACATAGATCAGGCCCAAATCCGCCGGTAACACGCTGCGGATACCGAGGTCGCATGCTTTGCGCACATCTTCGATGGCGTAAACCAGTTGGTCCGCGCCGCGGTGTTGCAGGCCGATCACTTTGCCTGCTGCGGATACTGCTTGGGCGCCGGTCTCGAACGGCGCGCGCGGGCCGACGAACAAGCAAACCTCGATGTTTTCGGCGGCGCCGATGCGCGCCATCTCGCGAATCTCGTCCTTGGTCAGCAGCATGATGCCGCTTCCTTGGCTGATGCGATGGATGGGCACGTTCAGTTCCTTCGCCGCCGCAAGCACTTCGTTAAAAACGCGCGGCCCTTCCACGCTAGGAATCTCGATGCGGTAGTCTCCACCGTTCTTGAATTTTTTGCCGCTTGGTGACAGCGGGTGATTGTCTTCCACAGGCAGATTGAGTTTGGCAAGGAATTGTTGGGTCTGATTCATGGCAAGCTCCTTCGTCCGTTGTCAGTTGTCCGCGGGTGGCGCATACGTCCTGACGCTTTTGTCAGGATGTATGCGCCACGTTCGGGCTAGGGACCACGGACGTCTCTACTGCGTATACTTCAAATACACGGTTCGCGTTTCAGTGTAAAAATCCAATGCTGCGGGCCCCTGTTCCCTCATGCCAAAGCTCGATTCCTTTGTGCCGCCGAAGGGAAGCTGATACTCGACGCCCGCGGTGGGCAGGTTGACTGTAATCAACCCGGCTTCAATGCGATTGATGAATTGGTGAACGCGCGTGATGTCGCGCGAAACGATGGAAGCCGAGAGACCGAAGCGTACGCCGTTGGCGAGCCGCATGGCGTCGTCGAAATCACTTGCCACCATCAGTGCCAGCACGGGGCCAAAGACCTCTTCCTGGGCAATGCGCATGTCCGTCGTGACGCCGGCAAAAATAGTGGGCTCCACAAAATAACCCGAATCGAATGCTCCGCCCGTGAGGCGATTCCCACCGCACAGCAATTGCGCCCCTTCTCGCTTGGCGATTTCGATATACTTCAAGTCTGTCTCGAGCTGACTCGCGTCCACTGCAGGCCCGATCTCGATGCCGGGCTCGAGGCCGTTTCCCACCTTGAGCTTCTTGGTCCGGGTCACGAGCTTCTCGACCAGAGCCTCGTAAATGGGTTTCTCGATAATGGCGCGGCTGCAAGCGGTGCACTTCTGGCCGGTGGAGAAGAACGCTCCGTTAACCAGGACCCCGGCGGCATAATCCAAATCCGCATCCTTAAGCACAATGGTCGGATTCTTGCCTCCCATTTCGAGTTGAACGCGAATCCTCCGTTTGGTCACCTTATCATACAAGGCGTTGCCTACGTCGCAGGATCCCGTGAAGGAAACGGCGCGGATGGCAGGGTGTTCAACAAGCGCGTTGCCCACTGAACCGCCGCTTCCCGTTACGTAATTAAGAACCCCGGCGGGAATGCCCGCTTCCTGAAGCGCCTCGACGATGCGATAGGCGCTGAGCGGCGCGAGCGAGGCGGGCTTGATCACCACAGTGTTTCCCGCCACGAGCGCAGGAGCCATTTTCCAGGCCGGAATGGCGCTGGGAAAATTCCAGGGAGTGATGAGGGCTGCGACTCCAAGCGGTTTGCGCAAGGTGTAACAAAAAACGTTCTCGCGCTCCGACGGAATCTGGTAACTGAATTGGCGCGGTCCCTCGCCTCCGAAATAGCGCATAATGTTGATGGCCCGCTTCACTTCGCCTTTCGCTTCGGGCAGCGTTTTGCCTTCTTCGCGTGTCATCTCCTCGGAGAGTTTCTGAAGACGGCTCTCCATGATCTCCGCGGCCTTGTAGAGGAATTCTCCTCGCAGAGGGGCGGGCATGGCCGCCCAGGCCGGTTGCGCTTTGGCGGCAGCATCGCACGCATCCTGGATATCTTCCGGGCCCGAGGCTTGAAACAGCCCGACCGTCTCACTTGTATTCGCAGGGTTGATATTAGGGAAGGTTTTGCCTGTCTTGCATTCGACCCATTGACCCGCCACGTAGTTGCGATAGACATCCGGCATGAAGAAGCCCCCTTGAGGAATGAAAAAACCTGGCGAAAGGAAAATTATGGACGAGCCCTGGAATCGCCGTCAAGCTGAACGTGGCAGATGGGCAGATTTGCAGCTAGGGAGAAGCTAGTGTCCTGAGTCAGAAGGTCGTAAACAAAGCCTTTTTCAAGCTCGACCGTTCTTTAGAGCCCCGTTAGGGGCGGAATAGAGTAGCCCAGGGCGTAAGCCCTGGGATTGATGGCCCTCACTCCGCCTTCGGCACCCCTCTCCCGCGGGGCGGGAGAGGGGACGGGGGTGAGGGTGGGGCTCTCGCGACCCACGGCTTACGCCGTGGGCTACTCGCTGCCGCCCGCTCCGCGGGCTCAATTCTTCAACGAACTTCTGGCTCAGGACACTAGCGCCGACTGAACAGCGTTGTTTCACCGGCCGATTCGTTCTTTCCAGAGTTCCATAGTCTCGCCCGACTGCCTATCTGCCCACCGGCCTACGGAATCACGGGCAGAACAAGCGCCGAGGGATGCTCCCGGTCGTGGAAAATCGTGTTCGTCGCCTTCACCCAGCGAGTGCCGTGGCCCTGGTCTTCGCCTGTGTTGAGGTTGCGGTCAAAGCGCGGAAAATTGCTACTGGAGATCTCCAAACGCAGCCTATGCCCCTTCAGAAAGACATTCGATGTGGCCCACAAATCAAGAGTGAGCTTGTAGGCCTCACCTGGATTCATGAACTCGGCTTTCTCAGCGGAGTTGCGGTATCGAGCGCGCAAAATTCCCTCGGTGAGATTCTGCGCAAAGCCATTCGGCCAAACGTCCACCAGCTTGCCGGTGAAATCAGTATCCACGGCGGAGGAGCCGGCGTAGAGTTCAACACTGACAGGGCCGGTGACCTCAAAGTCTGCGTTGAACGGCGGCGTAGAATAAACCAGGACATCACCGCGGGACTCAACCGCGCGCTGGTCAAACGCGCCCGGCGCCAGGTGCGTGGCGTCGCAGCAGAGAGGGCCGCCGCGTGTGGGCGCTGGGTTTTCAGGGTCGTAATCGTACTGATCGGAGTGCTCGCCGGCCGGCGCCGTGGTGCTAAGCGTCCCGTCGCCGCTGAGCGTGTTCGCCTTGCCCTGGGAATGAAGATAGTAGCGCGTGCTGCGGGCGCGCTCGAGCGGCCAATCATCCTCTTCTCGCCAAACGTTCTTTCCCAAAACGAAAAGTCTCACAGGCTTTTCACTCTCAAGGCCATTCTTTTCGCCCTTCAGCAGATAGTCATACCAACGCAGCGTTATGTCGTCATCGTTGACCACCGAGTCGCGCCCGAAGTCCACTTCGCCGATCCGTGGGCCGTCTCCCGCGTGGCCGCCGGTAATCACCATCAGGCGCTGTCCCCGACGCGCATCGTCAGTGCCACCTCGCGCTTTGATGCCATGGTAGTTCCTGAGAGTCCCGCCCAGAAAGATGTCGTACCAGGCCCCGACATGAAATATGGGCACAGTAATCTGTGAGAAATGGTCCTCAATAGACACTTGCTTCCAGTAATCGTCGAAGCTTGGATGGTCCAGCCAATCGACGAAGTAAGAGGCCAATGCGCCGGGAGATTTCGTGGATTCGCCCGCCACGTCCAGATCAAAGAGCGGATAGGAGGCCAATGGCAGCTTCAAGACGCGGCGCATGGCGTTGGATCGCGCCCGCGCGCGGCGGTTGAGGGTATCCTGGGCAAGGCCGGACGTCCACGATTCATTAAACCACTGTTCAAAAGCCCCGCCCTGATACGTCCAACCTTCGTGGTAGTTCGAGGCCGTGACAAAAGGGTGAATACCCGCGAGGTGCGGCGGTGAAGCTATCGCGGCGAGCACCTGCGTGGCGCCCACGTACGAACCGCCATACATCCCCACCTTGCCGTTCGACCAGGGGAGCGAAGCCGCCCACTCCACGGTGTCGTAACCGTCCGCTGACTCGTGCCTGAACGGATCCCAATCGCCGTCTGAACTGTAGCGGCCACGAACGTCCTGAATGATCACGACATAACCCTGGGATGCGGCGCGAAGACCAAACTCCACTTCTTCCCGCTTGTCGTAGGGCGTCCGTTGAAGAAGGACCGGAAACTTCCCGTCGGCTTTGGGCCGGTAAATATCCGCGCGGAGAACGACACCATCGCGCATTTTGGCCTCGACGCCGTGTTCTAGCAGGACGTCGTAGTGCTCAGCGGCAAGAGCCACAGTGGAAATAACACCAATTGAGGTAATCACAAACAAGGTAATGTGTTGTCGATTCATCGTCACCTCTTAGGTGGGCAGGTGGGCAGATAGGCAGGTGGGCAGATAGGGAAAAGCCAGTGCTGACTGAACACCGTTCTCGCACCCGCTGGTTCGTTTTTTGCGCCGCGCCTAATCATTGCCCGACTCCCGACCTGGCGATCTGCCGATCTGCCGACCTGCCTACCTGCCCAGCTTATCGAGCGCTTCGAGAACCCTGTCAACCTCTTCCGACGTGTTGTAGTGCACGAGGCCGAGGCGCAACATGCCGCCGGTAGGTTCGACTCCCAACCGCTCGCTCAGATTAAGCGCGTAGTAGTTCCCGTCCCAGGTGAATATCCCACGCCCACCGAGGTAGCATGCCAGCTCGCGTGGAGTGTGGCCTGCGATGCGGATCGCCACCGTCGGCACGCGCTCAGCGCCTCGCGCAGCCTCCTTGATTCCGTAAAGCGTGAGACCGGGTATTGCCAGCAGCCCTTTAATGAGCTTTTCCGCCAAGTCCCGTTCGTGGGGGCGAATCGCGTCGTAAGCGGCCAGGAGCGCCGCTCGCCGCGAAGTGACGGTGGGTGAAGCGCGGCGGCCAAGTTCAGCAAGGTAGTCGACCGCAGCAAGAATTCCTGCCTGCCCTTCGTGGTTCTGCGTGCCGGTTTCCCAGCGGAAGGGGTTCTCCTCCGTCGCGGGACGAACTTTGTAGGGCTGTAAGCGGGCAAGGTGCTCGCGCTTGCCGTAGAGCGCTCCGGAATGCGGCCCAAAGAATTTATACGGCGAGCAGACCAGGAAATCGCACTCGAGGCGGCGCACGTCGATAGGGCCGTGGGGCGCATAGTGGACCGCGTCGATGTATACGAGCGCGCCTGCGGCATGCGCCAGGCGAGTGATTTCGTGCACATTGTTGATGGTTCCCACCGCATTGGAAGCGTAGCCCACCGCCACCACCCGGGTGCGCGGGTTGATTTTCCGTTCGAGGTCGGCCATGTCCAAAGTACAGTCGGTGGGATTGATATCCACGGAGCGGACGCGACAGCCACGCTCTTCGAGCGCGCACCAGGGCGCCACATTACCGTCATGGTCGAGACGCGTGACGACTATTTCGTCCCCTGGCCCGAATTCTCGTCCTAAGGCACGGCTGAGGCTGAAAGTCAGAGTCGTCATATTCGGGCCGAATATCACTTCCTCAGCGTCGCAGCCCAGCAAATCGGCCACTGCGGCGTGTGCCTGCGCGATAACCTCGTCGCTTCTTATGCTGGTCAAAAATGCGCCGTGGGTGTTGGCGTTGGAGTTCATCAAGTAATCACGGATCGCATCGATTACGCGTTGAGGGACTTGGGTGCCGCCCGGGCCGTCGAAGTAAATCGCCGGCTTGCCATTCACCTGAACGGCCAGGGCGGGAAACTGACTTCGGACCCAATCAATGTCGAGCGTGGGCATGAACGCCTCCTAGGAAACTTGGAATTATGCTACAAAAGCAGGAGGCAGGAGTCAGAAGTCAAAAGCCAGGAGTCAGGATTCGGGAGTCAGGAGTCAGAATAAAGGCTCCCGGTCTATCCATTTGCTTTCTGGGTCTTGTTCGGCGCTTTCTTGTGCGGCCAACAGTATCGCGATGCGACAGGGTCTGCTTGATGCCTGAATCCTGAATCCCGAATCCTGAATCCTATTCCTGAGTCCTTCGCCCGCCCGCATGCATCAAATCTACTGGGGACAAGGTATTACAACTAAACTCAGAAAAAGGAGCTTCTATGCCGTTTACTCTTCCGCCGCTGCCCTACGCTTTTGACGCGCTGGAACCCTCCATCGATAAGACGACCATGGAGATTCACCATGGCAAGCACCACGGAACCTACGTTACGAATTTGAATAAGGCACTCGAGTCGGCGCCGAACCTGGCCGGTAAGAGTGTTGAGGACCTGCTGGCCAATGGCTGCGCCATCGTACCGGAGAATATCCGCACGGCCGTACGCAACAATGGCGGCGGCCATATTAACCACTCGATGTTCTGGCAGATTATGGCGCACAATGCTGGTGGACAACCCAGCGGCCACGTGGCCGAGGCCATTCAGAGCACCTTCGGCAGCTTCGATCAGTTCAAGGAGAAATTCACCGCCGCAGCCCTTGGACGCTTCGGTTCAGGCTGGGCGTGGCTGACTGCGCAGGGTGGGAAGCTCGATATCTCTTCCACCGCCAACCAGGACAGCCCCGTGATGGAAGGGAAGTATCCCGTCTTCGGTCTCGACGTCTGGGAGCACGCCTACTATCTCAAATACCAGAACCGCCGCGTCGAGTACATCACCGCCTGGTGGAACGTGGTGAATTGGGCCGAAATCGAAAAGCGATTCAACGCCGTAAAATAAGCCGCTTGAAACGGTTGTAGGGGCGGTCCTTGTGGCCGCCCTTCGCAGCAATCCCGAGCTTGCGGATCCTCACGCACATTGCCAAGACGTGGCCTCTTGACGTATCTTCCTCAATCGGGATGGCCCGGTACACCCTTTTCAACGACGATTGTCTCGCCTGGATGGAGCGGCATGCGGAGCATTCCTTCCACGCGATTGTGACAGACCCGCCTTACGGCCTGAAAGAGTACACTCGGGTCGAGAAACGAAAGCTGCGACAAGGCAGGGGCGGCGTGTGGCGCATCCCGCCTTCATTCGATGGGTGCAGGCGCAGCCCGGTACCGCGATTCACGGTTTTGACCGGGCAGGAGCGCGACAAGCTGCGCTGCTTCTTCCTGAATTTTGCCCAGCGGGCCGTTCGGATTCTCGTGCCGGGCGGGCACTTGCTGGTTGCCACGAATCCCCTCCTCTCGCACCTTGTTTATCAACCTCTAATAGACGCCGGCTTCGAGAAGCGCGGTGAGATAATTCGCTTGGTGAAAACCCTTCGCGGCGGGGACAGACCCAAGAACGCCCACGAAGAGTTCGCCGGCGTAACGGTGATGCCGCGATCTTGCTGGGAGCCGTGGGGTGTATTTCGAAAACCCTGTGAGGGACGCGTCCAGGACAACTTGCGCAAATGGAAAACGGGCGGGCTTCGACGCAGATCACAGGAGCGGCCGTTCGAAGATGTCATCCCCTCCGCGCCCACACGGCGCGAAGAGCGCGCCATTGCACCGCACCCTTCACTCAAGCCGCAAGCCTTCATGCGCCAGATCGTTCGCGCCGTGCTTCCGCTGGGGAAGGGAATGGTGCTTGACCCGTTCATGGGCGGCGGCGCTACGATAGCTGCCGCAACGGCTGTCGGATACGATAGCGTGGGGGTTGAAATCGATCCCGTCTTCTTCAAGATTGCCGAGCGCGCCATTCCGCGGCTGGTGGAACTTCATCGGGAAAACTGCCCTCTCTCTTAGAGCGTGCGTGAGAACTCGTTTTTGCTGTCATTCCGAGGAGCCGCAGGCGACGAGGAATCTCGCAGTGCATTGAAAATACTCAGGGCGAGATTCTTCGCTTCGCTCAGAATGACATGCGACGAGAGGGCGCTCAGCAGTCTCACTTTCCCACGCAAAACGTCGAGAAGATAATACCCAGCACGTCGTCCGCGTAGGTCGCGCCGGTGATGTCATCGAGGGGGCGAAGGGCTTCGTACAGGTCGAGCAGAAGCATCTCGTGGGGGACGAGCAACTCCGCCGCCTGGCGCGCTTTGGCGAGCGCCTGAAGTGAATCCTTCAAAAGCTGCTGGTGGCGCAAGTTGGTGATGAACTCGCCCTCCGTGCCCAGGTCACGCGCGGGCGCGGCGATCTCCAGGATTTTCTCTTTGAGCTCGTGAATGCCTTCGCCGGTCAAGGCGGACGTCCAGACAACCGGGGTTGCGTTTGAATCTCCCGGCTTGTCATTCCGAGCCCTTCGCGTGTCATTCTGAGCGAAGCGAAGAATCCCCGCAGTTCGCTCAGGGTAAACTCCGCGAGGTATCTCGCTCTGGCTCGAGATTCTGCGGGGCAGATCAGATTTGTTAAATGCCACCAGCAGCGCCCCCAGTGGCTGCACTTTACTCAGCAGATTGGAATCCGCATCGGTCCATGCTTCCGAAGCGTCAACCACCAGGAGCCGCAAATCGGAATCGGCGATAGCTTGAAAGGACCTTTCCACGCCGATCTTCTCCACCTCATCCTCGGCGTGACGGATGCCCGCCGTATCCACGAAGCGCAACGGGATGCCCCCGATGCTGGCCGTTTCAGACACCAGATCGCGGGTGGTTCCGGGCGTTGAAGTCACGATGGCGCGTTCTTCATTGAGCAGGCGGTTGAACAGGCTTGATTTGCCGACATTGGGGCGGCCCACGATGGCCAGGCTCACGCCGTCACGAACGATTCTGCCGAATTCGTAGCCTTCGACCAGCGCCTCGAGTTGGGCGCGAAGCCGGTCAAGGCGGGAGAGTACTTCCTGCGACTCAATGACGGCCACATCGTCTTCGGCGAAGTCGATGCCGGCCTCAAGCCTGGCGATGAGTTCGACGAGAACCTGCTTGTGCGGCTTAAGGCGAGCGGAGACCGAGCCCTCGAGTTGTTGCGCGGCCACTCGGGCTTGGTAGAGCGTGCGCGACTCAATGAGGTCCCGCACAGCTTCCGCCTGTGTCAGGTCGATGCGCCCGTTGAGAAATGCTCGCAGGGTGAACTCGCCCGGTTCGGCCAGACGCGCTCCGCGGCCAAGGCAGCATTCCACCAAATAGCGGAGGATTACTGGTGCACCGTGGCAGGAGATTTCGACGACATCTTCCGCGGTGTAGGAATGAGGACACCGGAAGTAAGTGACCACGACCTGGTCGAGAACTCTACCGCCCTGCGGATCGCAGAATTCGCCCAGGGTGGCTCGCTGGATTTCAAGCGGCAACTTGGGGAAGCGAATGAGGCCAGTCGCGATATCGACCGCCTCGCTCCCCGACAAGCGTACCACCCCCAGGCCGCCGCGGCCCGGCGGCGTGGCAACGGCCACGATGGTGTCCATGCTATCGGGTGATCGGGTCATCGGGAGATCAAGAAATCGGGTGATCGGGAGATCGGGAGATCGGGCGAACAGAGAATGCGCTGTCATCCTGAGCGAAGCGAAGGATCTCTGCAGTTCGCCGTGCCCCTCTGAACAACAAATCAACTGCGGAGGTTTTTCGCTCCGCTCAGAATGACAGCACCAGACAGGGTTCCGGATGCATGGGTGGTGCATACCTCGTTCTTTATGTATGCGCCACCGCTCGTGGTTGCAGTGTGTTCAACCGATCACCCGATCACCGGATCACCCGATTTCCCGGTCACCCGATCTCCCGATCACCGGTTGGGCATGATTACGATATGGCGTTCGGGGCCCACGCCTTCACTGACGGTGCGGAGGTTCGGCCGGTCTCGCAGCGCCAGGTGAATGATTCTTCGTTCGCGTGGGGACATGGGGCTCAGGGGAAAGGGGTCGCCGCTCTCCAGGACGCGCTCTGCGGCGACCTGGGCCGTGAGTCTTAATTCCTCGATACGCATCCGCCGCCAGTCGTGGCAATCGAAGGCGAATTTGCGCAGGTGTTCTTCCCGCAAGCGCGCGGCTTTCAGAGCAATGTGCTCCAAGGCATCGAGAAGGGCTGCATTCCGCTCCAAGAGAAGGTCGGCATCCGCGCCCTTAAACTCGATCACGAACTCGGGCGAGTCTTCCTCGGCTGTGTCCTGTGGCAGGCGGCCGACTGCGAAGGAGAGCGCCAAGCCGCTCTGCTGAATGATATTTCTCAGCAGCGCGTTAATCGGTTCGACATAGCTCTCCAGGGGATGCTCTGGAATCTTTGCGCTATTCTGCGAGTCCATCGAAGACCAGCCTTTCACTTCGAGCGTGCCGCGGGGACCGGAACTGTCTGGGGCATGGGCATGAACTTGTTGATCAAAAGTTGCTGTGCAATCCCCACCATATTGGCAGTCAGAAAATAGAGGACCAAGCCGCTGGCGAAATTATAAAACATGATCCCGAAAATAACCGGCATGAACATCATCATGCGTTGCTGTGAAGGGTCCGCGGTGGTCATGGGAGTCATTTTCTGCATGAGGAACATGCTGATGACCATCACGGTGGGGAGAATAGGAAGCGGAAAGCCAAAGGGGTGGAATTTATCCGGTGCCGAAAGATCTTTGATCCACCAGATCCAGGGGGCGTGGCGGAGTTCGATGGGAAGCTCGAGTACCCGGTAAAAGCCGTAAAGAAACGGCAGTTGCAGCGCCATCGGCAGACACCCGCCCAACGGATTGACCCCATGTTCCTTGTAGAGGTTCATCATCTCCTCGTTCATGCGCCCCTTTTTGGGGTCATTGAACTTTACATTCTTGTATTTATCTTGAATGCTCTTAATCAACGGTGCAATGCGCTGCATTTCCTGCGCCGAACGAATGCTCTTCAATTTCAGCGGAAACATGGCGAAGTTGATTGATAAGGTCAGGATCACGATCGCCCAGCCATAGTTGTGCACCCAATGGTCATAGATGTAGACCAGCCCAAGAAATAGAGGCTTGGCGACCAAGGCAAACCATCCGAAGTCCACCAGGGAGTCCAGTGGCGGGTGCTGCGCGCGCAGCACGTCGAGGTTCTTCGGCCCCACGAACATCCGAAATGCCAAGGGCTTTTCCCCCTCCTCTCCTAACTGCGCGATAATGGGGCTGGGTTTGTCGGAATCTTTCCCGCTCCAGTCCGTAGGCGTCCAGGTCTGCCGGCCAAGCTTGAACGTTTCATCCGGGGAGTCGGGCACGAAAATTCCTGCGAAATACCGGTCCTCGAGGCCCGCAAGCTGAAGCGGGGGGGGAACGGACCGGTCGGCGCTCAGTTTCCGTTGCGCTACCGTGGTCAAATTCCCGATGGCGCCGTAAACACCCATCGCGTAGGTATTAATAATTGCGGGCGCCAGGGAGTGGTCGCCAAACCCACCCGGCCACGTCACCTCGACAGGACGGTAATGGCCTCCTTCAACGACGCTCACCTCGGCGTTCAGGTCATATCCCTTCTCGAACGTGAAAACCTTGCGCACTTGCACCCTGCCGTCGCTGTAGCTGAACTCGAGCTTGACGGGCGGCTCGAGCGCCGTGCCGGTGGGCGTGCCCATATAGACCGCGGAGTTCAGCTTGTTCGACAGTGCTTCATCGGCGATTTTCAGGCTCATGGGGAAGCCGAGCTTTCCGCACGCTTCGTCGTCGACGAGATCCAGGGGGGCTTCCTTGGCGTCGCGATACCTCTTCAGGATCCAGTTCTCCACTACCGCCCCTCGCGTGGAGAAGGTCACCTTGTAGAGGTCGTTTTCAACGACAATATCCTCCGCCTTGCCGCCTTCCACAACCGGCAGCGTGGGAGGAAGGGGAGGGCTTGGAACAGCCGCGGCAGCGGAGGGCTTCTCGGAAGCCGGCTGACTGGCCACAGCGGTGTTGGGCTTTGTCGATGGCTTTGGGGGCGGTTCTTTGACAAAGAACACGCGCCAGAGCATGAGCATCAAAAACGAGAGCGCGAATGCCGCCAGCACCCGCTTTTCTTGGTCCACCTATATCCTCTCGACTTAGGGGCGGTTCGCGAACCGCCCCTACTATAAGTTACGTGCCGCAGCCTCTCAAGGTTCAGGGCACAGGGTCAACGCCGTGCCCCCCAAACGGCCGGCAGCGCAGGAGTCGGCCAAGCGTCAAACGAACTCCGCGCCAGGCTCCCCACTTTTCGACCGCTTCATACGCGTAGGTTGAGCAGGAGGGGTAGAAACGGCAAGCCGACGGAAAGGCCGGAGATAGGCAAGCCTGGTAAAACCTGATCAAAGCTAGCGTAATGAACTTCACCTCGCACGCAACTCCTCGGACATTCCCGGAGGAGGCTGGTTGGGGAAAAGCCGCAACAACTCTCCTTCCAAGCTCCGAAGCGGGACTGTCGCCACCGGCTGGCGCGGATTCACCAGTATGTCCCAGCCGCCCGGCAGTTGTGCGCGGTGACGCCGGAAAACCTCTCGCAAACGGCGCCGTAGCCGGTTGCGCAGCACGGCCTTTCCCAGGCGCGTGGGCGTGGTGACCCCCAAGCGCGATTGAGGCAGTCCGTTGGGCCGCACAAAGACCGTGCAAAGTGAGGCGCTGCGGCGACGCCCTTCGTCATAAACTCGCCGAAATTCACCTCGACGCAGCAACCGGGAACTCTTGGGAAAAGTTTGAGACTTCAAACGTATTCTTATGGAGTCAGGCTGTGACGACCCTTTAGACGCCGACGCTTTATCACGTTGCGGCCTCCCGGAGTCCTCATGCGCACGCGGAAACCATGTGTCTTGGCTCGGCGCCTACGATTAGGTTGAAAGGTCCTTTTCAAACCGCCACACTCCCTAATAGATTTCTGGCCTCAGGGCCAAACTAGAAACATAACCTGAGCACTTCGAACAAGTCAAGCGGACGTCAGTGAGGGGGTGCGCGACATAGAAGTTGGAAGGGGCTTGCTTCTTTTTTTGTCGCTTGTTTCCTTGCGTATATAGTACGCTAGGATAAGGAGGACCTCGATATGCCCCTTTCCCTTTCAGATTTGGCCC
>JBEKLY010000141.1:0-19259 GCA_050010015.1 Terriglobia bacterium | reverse complement strand
AGGAGGACAACTGGGCGTCGGAAAGGCCGTCAAAAGCGCTGTTGACGGATCGGGCAGACCGGTTGACACACCGACCGCGGGTCAGCTGCCCAGCCTGGTTTCTTACTGTCTGAATCGCAGAGTTGCTTTTTAGTACGATATGGATGCCTTCAAATCATCCTGAGCGACGCTACCGTGATCGTTCGGCTCACCACCGTGCATGAAAATGGTGCGTGATTCCCCACCTTGCTTAAGGAGGGGTTAGGGGTGGTTGCCCAGCATGCGACCACCACCCCCGGCCCCTCCTCCTGCGGAGGAGGGGAATCGTTGTCTGCTTGGCAATCGACGATCATCAATTGGCCATCGACAATCAGGGCGCCTGGTCGGCGAAGGCCAAGGCGACTTGCAGGAATTGTTGCTGAGCTTGCGGCGAAAGGTCCTGGATTTTCCCCGTATCGCGATGCTCGGCCGCGGCGGCGTCAAGGGCTTGTTCGATACGCTGAACATCAAGCCCCCCGCGCGGCCCGGCCTGTCTGAATCGCTCCAGGGTTTCTCGCGATTTTTGGATTTGGCCTGTTTGGAAATAGAGAACTCCCAGCGCCGAATAACTTCCCGGCCAATCCGGCAACAAATCGACCGATTTCTCGAGGTACTGTTCGGCTTTCCCGGCTTGCCCCTCCATTACCGACAGGACTCCCATGCCCCATAGCAGTTCACCTGCGTCCGGGGTGCGTGCCAAGCCCGTTTGAAGAGTGGCGCGCGCGCCAGAGGTGTTTCCAGAGCGGAGATAAACCAGCGCCAGAGAAAGATAGGCCTGATCCTGATCGGGGTTTTCGGCTATCTCCTCACGCAGTAGCTTGATAGCCTCTTCGGTCCGGCCGAGGTGGGCGAGAATATCCGCGTCGAGGGCTAAATAGCTGGTGTCCTTCTGCCCCCGAGGCGAGACGTGCTGCGCAGCGTCGAGCGCAGCCGAATAATCGTGCTTGCGGAAACAGGCATCGGCAAGGTCGTACCACACGTCGTCGGAATTCGGGTTGGACTTGAGTGCCTGCTGAAAACGTGCAATGGCCTCCGTGTACAGGTGATGACGCGCCAGCAGGACCCCTACGCCCACCAGGGTGCGGAAATCCCGCTGGCTTAACTGGTCGAGCTGAGCGATCACCTGCTTGGCGTCCTCGATCCGTCCGACCTTTAAATAGGCTTCCGCAAGAAGATAAACGTTCTGCGGCTCGTCAGGATGGGCCTTCATCTCCCGTTCCAACTGTTCGAGGTCATTTAGGTTCTTCTGTTGGGGAGAAAGTTGCGCCCGCAGACCCAGATAATCGTAAAGATGCTGGAAGGCGGAGGGTTGACGAGTGGGGTCTTTGGAAAGGGTTTGGAAGATCTTCAGATCTCTTTCCGCCGCTTCCGTTTGGTGGAGACTCCGCTCGGCGATAGCCAGGCGATAGTAAACTGTGGCAGCCTGAGGGTTCAATGCGACAGCCTTCCGCAACAACGGCACGGCATCCTCGAACTTGCTTTGGTACATCTTCAGGTTGCCCAATTCCAGAAGTGCCTCCGCGTAATTCGGGTCGACATGGAGGGTTTCATTGAGATATTTATCCGCCAGCTCGTATTTCCCGCGCCGGCTCGCAATGAAACCTAAGTTGTAGAGGCACGGCACGTCCTGAGGATCGAGTTTCAGACCTTGCTGCAAGTATTTCTCCGCCTCTTCGAATCGCCCCAGGTGGCGGTAGCAAACACCGACGAACGCGTACGCGCGGCTGGAGGAATCAACCTGAAGGAGCGTCTGGAAAACGAGAAGCGCCTGATCGACCTTTCCCGACACGTAATAGCATTCACCGAGTTCGGCGAGCAGGTCCGGGCGGCGGGGATCAACTTTCAGTCCCTCCTCCAACAAAGGAATAGCATCCTCGTAAAACGACTGCCTCATGCTGAGGCGCGCCAGTAAGACGACGACATCCGTATTGCGCGGGGCCAGTTTGTGCGCTTTGGCGATCAAATCGAGCGCATCGAGGTCTTTGCCCTGGTTGGCGTAAGCTTGCGCCATGAAATAGAGCGTCTCGACAGAGTCGGGCGAGAGCTTCAGTGCCCGCTCGAGGATAGCGAGAGCCTTCTCATTATCCCCACTCTCGAGGTAGGCGTGGCCGAGGTTGTGAAGAATCTCGAAGGTGCCGGGCTCGAGCGCGTCGGCGCTTTCGAATTCGTGGATGGCCTCCCCGTACTGCGCTTGTTTGGCGAGAATCACACCCAGCGTGAAATGGGCGCGGATGTCGTCCTTAGCGTGCTCCGAGAGGGCGCGTGCGAGCGCGAGGCCTTTCTCTTTCCGGCCGGCGGCCAAATATGCTTGGATCAGGTTGATTTGCGTCTCGGTCGAGCCGGGATCGATTGCGAGCGCCTGTTGGAACGCCTCAACGGCCCCATTGAATTCCTTTTCATCGCCCAGCGCCATGCCCAGCAGGTTGAGACCGTCGAGGCTCCTAGGCGCCAGCTTGAGTCCGGCGCGGATCTCTGCCTCGGCGAGTTTAGGCGTGTGTTGCGCGAGCAATTTTTGCCCGGCGGCGAAATGCGCGGCGGCAGGCGAGAGTTTTGCGGTGGTCGGCGAGGGGGATGAAGTCTGTGCGCACCGCAGGAGAACCGGAACTTGGAGCGCCACGAAGAGCAGGGCGACCTGCCAAACCAACTTCGCCGCGGGCAAGGGGGCAGCCCAATGGACCAGTGTGTCCGACCTTCCTTGCGCCCTCATGAGGATGAGTGTAGCCCTGCCTTCTTCGTAGGGGCAACCCCGGTGGTTACCGGCGGGCGGCCACTCTAAGTAACTGTGAAACAATCGACGCTTGTCATCCTGAGCGAAGCGAAGGATCCCGGCAGTTTCTTGTGGCTCAACGGCTTTCGAACAACTGCAGAGATCCTTCGCTGCGCTCAGGATGACACATTTCGGATTAATACACACTTTCCAAAAGCTTGGGACCGAGGAGGGGGCGGCCCTTGTGGCCGCCCCTACAAGATCTATCGGCCAAGTTTTTGAAGCATGCTTTTTGCCAGAGCGTGGTCCGGATGCCGGGCGAGTAACTGTTGCAGAATCTCCCGAGCGCGATCTTTCTGTCCCTGCCCCACGTAGAGCCGCGCCAAGTTGAGGTAAGGCTGATCGAAGTCGGCCGCCGCATGCATGGCTCTCGCAAACAAGTCTTGAGCGTCTGCGGTCTTGCCCTCGTGCACGAAGAGTACGCCGAGGTTATTGAGCGCTTCCGGGTAGTCAGGGCGAATCTCGAGCGCATGTTGCCAGTATTTGAGCGCCCGGTCGGTTTCGTTCAGTTGTGCATAAAGCATGCCAACGCCGTAATTCACCTCCGGGTCGTCAGGAGCCAAGGCAACCGCGCGATCTAGAGCCTGCTTTGCCTCGCTGAAACGTTGCTCGCGGCGATAGGCATTCCCCAGGTTGTAATACGCCAGCGCGTAATCAGCCCGCTGGTCGATCGCCTGTTGGAAAAAACGGATGGCCTGGGCGCTATCGCCGGCCTGCGCCGCCAGCAATCCGAGGTTGTTGAGCGCGTCCGGATATTCGTGGCGCAATTCGAGCGCGCGCTCGAGGTGGTGGCGGGCTTCAGCAGCATTCCCCTGCTTCAGGTACAGCGTCCCCAGATTGTAATGCGCCTCGGCGTAATCGGGGTCTGTCTCGAGCGCCAAGTTGAATTCGCGGATCGCCTGGTCGTAGTATCCCGCCTGCGAAAAGGCCGCGCCGTAGGTGAACTCGTTACGCCGAAATTCCGCCAGGTGGAGCGTGCCGGGAAAGGGCAGCGCCAGCTTTTTTCGCTCTTCGGCGGTTTGCGGGATCCGCTCGCAGTCCACGGTCAAGCGCGCGGCGTCCGCGGCCCCCTGATAAACCTTCACGATGAACCCTTTGGTGTCGATGAGGAATGTGGAGGGCAAGCCCAGATTGCGCCGCCGGTCAAACATGAAGTGGTAAATCAGATTGTAAACGCCGGAGACATCCTCGCTGGCCAGCAAGACAGGCACCCGCAACGAGTTTGCGCGCGCGAAGGAATGGACCTGCGCGGCATCCTGGGGTTTGTCGAGGTTGATGGCGAACACCTCAAGCGTTTTTTTCATTGCCACCGACCGCGCCAGCGCCCTGAGCATTTCGAGGCTGGGTGGACTCCAGGTGGCCCAGAAATTCAGAACCACCACCGTGCCTCTGAAATCAGCCAGACGGTGCTTCAGCCCGGTGAGATCCAGCAGCTCGAAATCCGGAGCCAGGATAGGATCGATCAACCAGGTTTCGCTGGAGGCAGGCGGGGGCTCGGCTACCGGTGGAGGAGGAATCACGGCAAGAGGCTGATGGGGACGGAACGGCGTTGCCTGGAACTTCTCCGAGCCCTCCTCAATCTCGATACGATGATTGGCCGGCAGCGCTTCGAGGCGCTGCACGTCGCCATTGGGCCAGCGAATTTCGGCGCTTGCGGATACGGCCTTGCCGATTCCAAAGAGAATCTCCTTGCTGTGCTGGGAAGGGAACCCTGTGCCGGCTTGCAGCATTTTGATCTGTCGCCCTTCCGTAGTGGTGAGGGTAGCCACCGCGCCTACGGCGTCGCGGTTGCTTTTGGTCCCGCGCAGTCTTAGAGCGAGCGAGTTGCCCAGATCGGGCGCCTCCGAACGCAAGATGCGCAACTGAGGTCCCGTCCGGTTCTTCAGAGCGATTTCGAACCGCCCGTCGTGATCGAGGTCGGCGAGAGCGAAGGCGCGACTGTCATCCTGGAAATCCAGGCCAACCGTTCCGGAGATGTTGGAGAATGTCCCGTCCCCATTGTTAAAAAAGAAAACGTTGCGCAGATAACCCGCCCAGGTGCCGTCGGAACGAATCAGTTCGTTGATGGCGTTCCAGCCCAGTTCGTAAGCGACGGTGGGATGCGCGTCCGGCGGCGATTGCGCCACCACATGTTGCCAGAAGAAGCTCTCGAGATCATCGCGTGTGGGGCCGGATATCATGCCATTGGCGACGTAGAGGTGCGAGCGTCCCTCGTGAGCAAAGTCCCAGGCGTGGCAGGACCACGACCAACCAGCCTGTTCGATTCCCGCTGCGGCGCTGCGATCCTCGAAGCGTCCGTTGCCGAGATTCCGGAAGAGCGAATTCCCCTTGGCGTGATGACGGACGAGGGCGCGGACATCGGGAGGCATCCGTTCGAGAAAACTCATCTGTGAAGTCAATCGCATGCCCGAGGTTTCCCACATGTCCGAGACGTAAAGATCGAAATTCAGGTCGTTGTCGTAATCGACCCAGCAGGAACTCATGCCGGGCCCGACGTCCACAACCCCGACTTCCTCGGCGACATCGGTGAACTTCCCGTTGCGGCCGTTGTGATAGAGATTCTTCCGCCCGAAGTCGTTCACCACGTACAAATCCGGCCAGCCGTCGTTGTCGTAGTCGCACCAAGTGCAGTCGAAGCTGAAACGGTCGTTATTCTGGTTGAGACCCGTGGTTTCGGTAACATCCCGGAAGGTGGCGTCGCCCTCGTTGTGGAAAAGGAAGTTGGGCGGGCCGTTGCGCGCGTCGTAGTAGGGAAGCGGGAAGTGGTATTGCTCGAGCCCCTTATAGTAACTGTACAGGCAGAAGTAAACATCCAACCGCCCATCGCGATCGTAATCGCCGAAAGCCGCGCCGGTGAAGGTTCCCTGCGGAGGCCGCGCAAAATGAAACGCCTCGGGCTTTAACTTGAACTTCCCGTTGCCCTGATTGAGGAAGAGCAGAGGTCCGTTGGCGGTAATCACCACCAGGTCTTGAAGGCCGATGTTTCGGATGTCCGCCAAGAGCGCGCAAGGAGTGTTGTCCAGGACGCCTACTCCGGCCTTCTCCGTCACGTCCTCGAAGCTCCCGTCACCGCGATTGCGGTAAAGGCGGTTGGGAAGTCCGGAAGGCTGGCAGACGTAGAGATCGTCGAAGCCGTCGTTATCGTAGTCAGCGGCCGCGATGCCGTTGTTGCCGTAAATATCAATGCCCGTCGCCCCGTCGAGCACGGTGCGCCAATAATCCGTGCCGCGCAGCATTTGCGTGTGGTATGAAGACACATCCTTCAGGGCACTCGAAGTGATGTCCACAAATATCGGCTGAGCGCAGGAACTTTGGATTTCGGAAACGGGCTGCCACTGCTTTGCGACCCATCCGCCCTCCGAGCGTTGCTCCCAATCGATTTCCCAAACCCCGATTCGCTCCAGGCGGTAGATGCGCGGCCCTGTCCCTACGAACACGAAACGAACCTGGGTCTTGATCAGGGGGGGAGCGGTGGAGATCATTTTGAGATCCGCCACCTTGAATTCAGCCGTCAGAATCTCCGAAGTGCGCTCGAAAGTGGATTGGAGTTGGTCAAGAAAGGCATCGCGGCCAAGTGACAGTTCAGTGGAAAAGCTCGCCCGCTGGAGTTTCAGGGCCGCAGCGCCGCGGATCTCGCGCAATTCTTGGGGCCGAGGCGAAGCCGCCGCTAGCTGCGTTGAAAGATCCTTGGCAAGCACTTGCACATTACGTGCACTCTTGCGAAGCTCGTCGCCCCATCGTGCAAGCTGATTCTCGATTTCGCGGCTGAACCGCTCGCTTGGAAAATCGTCCTCGTTCTGGCGGGCTTTTCGGATTAATTCCTCGAGGGGCGAACGCACCGGATAATGCGGAACGATGCGATAATCCGCGTACGGTGGAGGGTCCGCAGCAACCCCAGCAGAGGCAGCGCGGAGTCCCGGTTTCCAGAGACTCTGCGGCTTTGCGATGGCGGCTGGACCAATCAACGGCGCCGGGAGAAGCAGTGCGGATGTGCAACCGCACATCCCCAGGAAATCGCGCCGCGTGAACGCGCCTTTATTCCGCACTGGTGGAATTCCCATCGAGGCAGAGCATCCCTTCGTTCAGATTGTCATTCCGAGGAGCCGCAGGCGACGAGGAATCTCGCACTGCGTTGAAGACATTCAGAGCGAGATTCCTCGCTTCGCTCGGAATGACAGCCTAAACGGGGTTTTCACAGACTCCTTGGGAGATGGCCGCCCTTTCACAGTTCTTCCCCACATGCCACCTGCGACATGCCACCTTCGGCCAACGAATCCCAAATCCAAAATCTAAAATCGAAAATGGTCAAGCCCTGCCGATCTCTTCCAGAAGCTGCCGCAGCCTCGCCATGGGGACCTGCACTTCGCCGAAGCGGAGCAGGTTGTAGAGGCGCGTGAACTCTCCGACGCCCGAGCCGAGGCGGGTCCCCGCCAGCGACCTAGCGAATTCCCAGGGTGTCAGCGCAGTCGGTTTCGAGTACCCTTTCTTTCGCAGAGTCTTCAGCAACCTTTGATAAGACATGGTGGCTTGGTGGGGGCTCAGCGCGAGTTCGCAGCGTCCAAACTTCCAAAGCCAGAAAAAGCGGATCTCGGCCAACGAGCCGCCTTTCTCCCCGGCCACCAGCCCGGCCAGGATGGTGGCCATGATGAGAAACATGAGCAGCTTGTGCGACATCAGCCAGCCTTCGATGGCGTAAGCCACTTGTACTGCTCGCCGCTTGAACTGGTCGGCATGGCCAAGGAATTCCTGTTGGAAGTCCCTGGAGGTCTGCTCCACCTGCCGGGCCAGCCGAATCTGGTGGCTGAAATCGTAGTTGATCACCCACTCGCTCCAGAAAAGGCTCAGGGCATCGAGGTAATCGTCCCAGGCTCCGGCGCGGATGGGATTGGGATCAGCCGGCGTGGGATCAAAAGTGATCCAGCCGTATTTCGGAAAATAGACTTCCACCCAGCTATGAGCGTCGCGGGCGCGCACCACAAAGTCTTTACCGATTCGATTGTAGGAACCGGTTTGAAAGCCATTCACCAGCCGCGATGGGATATTAAGGGTGCGCAGCATCACAGCCATCGCAGCAGCAAAGTACTCGCAGAAGCCTGACCGGGATTTGAATAAGAAACTGACGATGGGATCTTTGGGCTCAATGGCGGTCGGATCGAGCGTGTACCGAAAACTGCCGCGAAGGTAATTCTGAATCGCGTTGGCGCGGTCGTAATTGTTTGCGGCGGAGGAGGTGACTTGCCGGGCAAGGTCCGCAACTTTCCGGTCCAACTCGGGAAGACGCAGATACACCAGGCGGATATCTTCAGGGTAGTCGGTGGAGGCTCGCTGCAACTCACGGACCGAAGGCAGCCCGGCCTCCGACACGGCGTCGTAGGCCATCGGCACGAAAGAATATTGGGGGCTATGCAGGGAGCCCGTTTCATCAACATTCAACAAGTGAAACCGGCCCAGAATCTCCTGGGGGGTTGGGGCGGCGAAGACGACGTCGGTCGAGAGGGCGGAACGAAGAACGTGGTAGCGAAGCGGGTGGTGCGCACGGCTCTGCCAACCCTCCGCGCGGGGAAGAACAATGCGCTGTTCAGATGCCGGGGTAATCGGTATTTGTTCCGTATTGTCGTTGAACCAGTGCGTGCCGTCGAAGCTGGTCAGACCCACACCGCGCCATTTCACGCCCTGGAATTGCCTGGGATCCCCTTCCACCGTCACACGCATCACCACCATGGGGGAACGGAGGATCTTGCGGATGTCACCAAGATTGACCGTCTCGGAAAAGCCCGTGATGTTCTGGGACTGCGCTGAGAGCGCGGTCAGAAACCCTGTGCGATAGCGCGGGATTACGAAAAAAAGAAATGCGCCCAGAAGAAATATGCCGGCCGCCAGCCCCACCGCCGCCTTCATCAGCGCCCTTTCGACCGCTGTCCGGTTCTGGCGAGGCTTCCGGAAAGGGCCTTCCGGCGCGCGGCGAGCCGACTCCATTCCTCTCTTGATTTCATAGCTGATGAAGGTCGAGATGGCTAGAATAATGTAGAAACCGAAGAATATAAGGAAGGTTGTGCCGACCGTCAGGATGGCGCTTGCCAGCATCATCATGAACGAAAGGGTGGCAAGATAGCCGTAATCGCGATAAGTCCTTGCCGAAAAAATCTTGATGACAGTTGTGAACAAGACGAGGTGGACGGTTGCGGTCAACATCTTGTCCAGCAGGCCGGGGCCTGGCGAAGTCAAGAAGTCGAGCGCATAAAAGAAGATGTAAAAGATGGAAATCCGCGTGACGGTGCGCGGGGAAAGTGAAAAGTCAACTTCGCGCGAATAGCCCCAGAGCTTCACACCCAACGCGATCGAAACCACCACGGTGGAGACGAAGTCCAACTTCCCCGTCATCGCGACAGTGACAAAGGCGGTAGCCAGAGTCAAGAGAAGGGAGACCTCGAAGTACCGCTGCACGCTGATGTTGGATTGAAGCTTGAGGAGCGCGGAGGCGTCGATCTGTGCGGCCTTTGCCATGAGCGGTACTTTCCTTGCGGGTTATATTTTAACCCAATGCGGCGGCAGTTGTAGGGGCGGCCCTTGGGCCGCCCTCGGGCAACCACAAGGCTTGGACCTACGTCGTGAACTCAAACACCTGCTCTGAGAATGACTCCCCTCCTCAGCGGGAGGAGGGCAGGGGTGGTGGGTGCCAGCACAACAACGGGACCAACCACCCCCTACCCCCTCCTTAGCTAAGGAGGGGAGTCGTTTTCATGCTTTCTGGGTGCCCGTCGGCACGCGGGCGTGAACACCTGCTTTGCGATCTTCCGGGCCAATTGCGAAATGGCAGCCTGCCCCAAGGTCGAAATAGGAAACCATCGAAGCCCTTTCTTGCGGGATACGTTGGATAGCTCCGCGGCGTAAGCGTGCACGCGAATGGAGCGGTAAGTGATGCCGTGGTGGAGCTCCGCGATGCAGTCCTGGCGGGTGAGGGCGGCAAACCCGAACCCGGCAAGCTTATCACGCATGCGTTCGAGCGCCTCCGCGCGTGACCTGCCGAATGCGGAGGGGAAATTCCATAGGTCGTCCAGAAGTCCATCGTCCAGGCCACGCACCATGGCCACTCGCGGTCCGCGCCGTAGGATAGCGGCGGCAAGGTAATGTGATTCCGCCGCGCGTCGAGGACGCGGCTGGGGGAAGACTTCGGGATTTCCTGTCTTGTAGCCCAGGCACCAGCCTCGAACTGGACAGGCCGCGCATTGGGGTGCGCGAGGCAGGCATATGGTTTGCCCTAGCTCCATCAACGCCTGATTGAAGTTGCCGGGCCTGCGACGTGAAAGCAGGCGCTCGAGTTCGGCTTTGACAGCGCGGCGGAAGCCGGCCTGGTGGAGATTGCCCTCAAGCGCCGCCAGGCGCGAAAGGACTCGAGCCACATTTCCGTCCAGCAGCGTGTAGGGCAGGTCAAAGGCGATGCTCAATACGGCCCGAGCTGTGTAATCCCCAATGCCGGGCAGCGAACGGATTTTCGCGTACTCCTGGGGAAATACTCCCGCAAATCTGTGGACCAATTCTTTAGAAGCCTGGTGCAAGTGGCGCGCGCGGCGATAGTAGCCAAGCCCCGACCATAGCTCGAGAACACGCTCCAGAGGGGCGCGCGCGAGGTCAGCCACCGTCGGAAACGCCTCAAGAAAGCGTTGATAATACGGGATTACCGTCGCCACCTGAGTCTGCTGGAGCATTACTTCGGAAACCCACACTGCGTACGGGTCGCCGCTCTTACGCCAAGGGAGGGAACGCGCATTCCGGCGAAACCACGCCAGCAGCACCCTCCGAACGGCAGCTTCGTCTTGGTGCGTCAGGTTCATCCGCTTCATACTAACGCTTTTTGTTGTGGAGATGTCAGGCCCGGGGCGGACTTTCCTAGTTTAAACGTAGCGCCGACCTTTGGAGCCTGCCCTGAGCAAAGCGAAGGGTCGGCACATGCTGGCATAAAGGCCAGCGCTACGCCGAAACCAGGACACTACCGGCTGGAGCGCACGAATTGCTTTCCGTGCGAGTTCGTGTTAGGTTGGCAACGTCGAACCAAGGCAGGGCGCTCAGGCTAATTTGAGGTGCACCACGGCGAAGAAATCTTCCACTCTTTGGAAATCGGTCGCAGGTGCCGCGGTGGCCCTGTGCGCGGCGGCCCCGTTGCCCGGACAATATGATGTGGGGCATAATCTCACGTTGCACGGTCAGGTTCAGACCAAGGATGGGCGCGGGATCTCTGAGGGGGTGATGATTTCTATTCACACCAGCGACGGCTCGCCGGTGGCCACCCGTCAACCGGATTGGAACGGGAACTTCGACTTTGTGGGACTTAGCGCCACGATTTACACCCTGAGCGCGAAGGCCGAGAAGTTTCAGCCCTTTCAGCAGACTCTCGACTTTACCGATGCCCGAGTCACCTACCATACTTTCAACATTGTCCTCTCTCCGCTCGACAAACCGGCAGTCAACCTCGCGGCCCTGCCCGCTGTCACCGATCAATCAGCTCCGAAAGATGCCCGCAATCGGCAACGCCTTCTGCCGCCAAGCCATGAGTGGAGTGGCATGTGTCATCCTGAGCGAAGCGAAGGATCTTTGCAGTTGTTTGTCAATCGATGAAGCAAGAGAAACTGCGGGGATCCTTCGCTGCGCTCAGGATGACATGTCAGGCGAGTTGTCACACAGACTCTGGAACCTCCCGGACAAGACCCCCCACACCCCGCCTTCGACATCCCTCTCCCCGTTGGCGGGAAGAGGCGAAAGGGGGTGAGGGGACAACGTTTCCGGGGGCGCTGCCCCACAGGCGTTAACTTAAGGTGCCGGGACTTCGAGAGCCGCGGAGCGGCGCCAGAAAGTAGCCCACGGCATGAGAAGGTGTGAAAAAATCGCTGGGCCCTGTCATTCCGAGCGGAGCGAGGAATCTGTATTTGTTTGTTTTCAAAGAGATAAAATGCAGATGCTTCGCTTCGCTCAGCATGACAAACGATTTTTTCACACCTTCTCACGCCGTGGGCTACTCGCTGTCGGCCCTCCGGGCCTGTATTAGCGGTGAGCGAAACCTACATTGGCGCCACTTGAGGTGTTAAGTTAACACCTATGGGGAATTGCCCCCGGCTACTCATCTTCAGCCCCTGCGGGGCTGAGCCACCGACAGGAGAGGAAGAACTCAATGGCTGACGAGAAGAACACATCCTGGACGCGTAGGCAGATCATTCAAGGCGCGGCAGTCACCGCGGCGCAGGCGCTCTTGCCGGTGGCCAAGGCCGGTCGATTTTCCGAACAAGCACAGGCAGGAACGCCCGCGCCACGGGAGCAATCGTCAGAGTCTAAGTTTATCTCCGCGCAGCCGGTTTGGCCCAAGGGGCTCGAGCGCGAGAAGAATCTCTTTGTGGGCTTTCGAGCTTCATTTGAGGCCTCAGACCAGCATCCCGTTCTACTTCGCGTTACCGGCTCCACCGTCTATCGGGTATTCGTGAACGGAGCTTTTCGCGGCTACGGACCCGCTCGCGGGCCGCATGGCTACTACAGAGTAGACGAGTGGGACCTCGCACCAGCCTTGCGTTCGGGGCGAAACTCAGTGGCCATCGAAGTTGCCGGCTATAATGTGAATAGTTACTACCTCCTTGACCAACCCTCGTTCCTCGAGGCGGAAGTGGCGGCGGGAGCCAGCGTGCTTGCCTCTACCGCGGGAATGGGAAGTCCGTTCGAGGCCGCCATCCTCAGTGAGCGCGTGCAGAAGGTACAGCGCTACAGTTTCCAGCGGCCTTTCTCGGAAGTCTATCGGCTCCGGGTTGGATATGACCGCTGGCGCAGCGACGCCTCGTCGACTTTTCAAGCGCTCGAGTGCTCAGTATCCCCTGCCAAACAACTTCTTCCGCGCCGCGTTCCTTATCCGGATTTCGCTCTGAGACACCCCGTCAAGCACGTGTCTCGCGGCCACCTTCGGACGGGCTTGCAGGTGGAGAAGCCGTGGAAAGATCGGTCCCTCACAGGGATTGGCGAAAAGCTGGGCGGATTTCCAGAAAGCGAGCTCGAGGTAATCCCCTCCCTCGAGCTTCAGCACGTGGCCGCCTTGTCGCCCGAGATTCTCAACCGTCCTTACGCCGCAGGGGAACGAATTGAAGTTGGGCCGTCCACTCAACACATCGTGGACTTCGGCGCCGACGTCACGGGTTTTATCGGAGCGAAGGTGAATTGTTCAAAGGCCGGGCGGATATTCCTGATCTTCGATGAACTTCTAACCGACGGCGACGTGGACTTCAAACGGCTTTCCTGCGTCAACATCGTGAGCTACGAACTGCCTGAGGGCAGCTTCGCTCTGGAAGCTTTCGAACCTTACACACTTCGTTTTCTGAAGCTGCTGGTTCTCGAGGGCGAATTCGAGTTTGATGATATCTATGTGCGCGAATATGCCAATCCAGATGTCCGCCAGGCGCACTTTCAGGCCAGCGACGAACGGCTCATCAAGCTGTTTGCCGCCGGGCGCGAGACCTATCGCCAGAATGCCGTCGACGTCTTCACCGACTGCCCCTCCCGGGAGAGAGCCGGGTGGCTCTGCGACAGCTTCTTCACTTCGCGCGCCGCCCTGGACCTCAGCGGCTCCACCACGATGGAAAGGAACTTTTTTGAAAACTTCCAACTGCCTCCGCACTTCGCATTCATCCCGGACGGCATGCTGCCAATGTGCTATCCCGCCGATCACAACGACGGCAACTTCATTCCTAACTGGCCCCTCTGGTTCGTTCTTCAGCTCGAGGAGTATCTCACCCGCAGCGGCGACCGACAGACCGTCGAGGCGCTGCGCCCCAAGCTCACGCGCCTGTTCGAATACTTCCAGCGTTTCGAGAACCAGGACGGATTGCTCGAGAAACTCGACGGTTGGGTCTTCGTCGAATGGTCCAAAGCCAATGACTACGTGCAGGACGTGAACTATCCCTCGAGCATGCTCTATGCCGCCGCGCTCGACGCTGCGGCGCGGATGTATTACTTCCACCAATGGGCGGATAAGGCCGCGAGGCTGCGCGAGACGGTAAGGCGCCAGTCGTTCGATGGCCACTTCTTTGTGGATAACGCCGTCCGCCAAAACGGCAAGCTCGTAGTAACCCGCAACTGCAGCGAGGTCTGCCAGTACTTTGCCTTCTTCACAGGCACGGCCTCGACAGAATCACATCCGGAGCTGTGGCGAACTCTAAAGGAACAATTCGGCCCGCGGCGCCAGGAGACCAAGGCTTTTCCCGAGGTTGCGCCCGCCAACGCTTTTGTCGGGAATGTACTTCGTCTTGAACTTCTCTCGCGTCAAGGTCTCAGCCGCCAGATGCTCGACGAATCCGCGTCTTACTATCTCTATATGGCGGAGCGCACGGGAACGCTTTGGGAAGACATCAGCCCGACCGCGAGCTGCAACCACGGCTTCGCCTCTCATATCGTGCACATGCTCTATCGCAATGTGCTCGGTCTCTGGGCTGTCGATTCGGTCAACAAGCGTGTCCACGTCCGGCTTGCCGACGTTCCCTTAACGTCTTGCTCGGGAGGAGTTCCCACGATTCACGGCATGGTCGAGTTGAGCTGGAATACGCAACGCGACGCCATCTCCTATCAGGTCAGCACGCCGGAGGGTTTCGCGGTCGAGATCGAGAACTTGTCAGGGAAGAAATTAACCCTCAGTCGCCATCGATGACCAACCAGAATACCTGCGCGGTCTCCAAAGGAGCCTGTGTGAGAAGTTCGTTCAACCTGTCATTCCGAGCCCTTCGCTGTCATCCTGAGCGAAGCGAAGGATCTCGCCCTGAATCTTTCCAGAGCAGAGCGAGATTCCTCGTCGCCTGCGGCTCCTCGGAATGACACGCAATTCAGAGTTATCACATAGGGAGAGGGTGGCCCGCGACGGCGCGCTTACCAGCCGTCGCGGGCCGGGTGAGGGGTCGGTTCGTGAGCGGAGAGGAGCACAGAATGGACCGCAGATCGTTTTTGCAAATCACTGCCGCCGCATCGAGTATGCCCGCCCGGCTAAGCCAGACGACATTGGCGACTGGTTCTTCTCCTCCCAAGCCGCGAATGAAGCTCGGCACCCAGTTCGGTTCCGGACCATCGGATGAGACTCTTCGTGTTCTGGCGGCCTTGGGAGTCAATCACATCTGCAGCGGGCTTCCTTCTGCACGTCTGGACGAGCATTGGAGTGTCGAGGGGCTGACGAAGCTGAAGGAACGGGTCGAGTCCTTCGGTCTCGAACTACTGATCGTCCCCTTGCCAATGAGCTCGAGTCCAATCGAGCGGGCGGAAAATCCGGCAATCATGTTAGGGAAATCCCCCGACCGCGACCGGGAGATCGACCAGATCTGCGAAATGATCCGGCACGTTGCCCAAGCCGGAATTCCTTGCGTAAAATACAACCTGACCATACTTGGCGTGCCGCGGACTGCCCCCACCGCAGGGCGCGGCGGGGCGCTCTACAGCACATTCAACTACGACATCGCGAAACAAGCGGCCACGCTCACCGAGGCGGGTCCGGTGACCGCGGATATGATGTGGGAGCGAATCACTTACTTCCTCGACCGCGTAGTGCCGGTGGCGGAAGAATACAAAGTTAAGATGGCGTGTCACCCGCATGATCCTGGCATGCCCCGGGAGGCGGGCTTTCGCGGCGTTCACCGCGTTTTGGGGAGCGTCGACGGCCTGAAGCGGTTCGTCGATATTCATCCCAGCCCTTTTCATGGACTCAACTTTTGCCAGGGGACCGTGAGCGAAATGTTGGACCGCCCTGGGGAAGAGATTTTCGACGTCATCCGCTACTTTGGCGAGAAAGGGAAAATCTTCAACGTCCACTTCCGAAATATTCATGGGCACTTCTTGAACTTTCAAGAGACCTTCCCGGATAATGGCGACGTCAACATGGTGAAAGCAATGCGGGTCTATAAGCAACTCGGCTACGACGGCATGATGATGCCGGACCACGCTCCGCATATCGAAGGTGACACAGACCAGAAACAGGCTTTCGCTTTCGAATACGGCTATATTCGGGCACTCCTCCAAGCCGTGGAAAACGAAGCTTAAGGAAAGGGCATCGTATGGAAGCAAGGTGGGCGGACTGGGCCGTTCGCTTGAATGCCATCGCACAGAACGGCCTTCTGTATTCGCAGAACTCCTTCGACCTGGAGCGATATAATTCCCTGCGGAAGATTGCTGTGGAGATCATGGAGGCACACACTGGGGTTGAGGCAACCATCATTCGAGACTTCTTCGAGCGCGAGCAGGGCTACGCCACGCCCAAAGTGGATGTGCGGGCAGCGATCTTTCGCGAGGGCGCGCTGCTTTTCGTGAAGGAGAATGAAGACGGCCTGTGGAGCTTGCCAGGCGGATGGGCGGATGTGGGGGAGTCACCCAGCGAGGCCGTGGTGCGCGAGGTGCTCGAGGAAGCGGGCTACACAACCCGTGCTTCTAAACTGCTCTCCGTGTATGATCGGAATAAACACGCCCATCCTGCAACGGCCCAGCACGCTTACAAACTTTTTATTCGGTGCGAACTCCTAAGCCCGGAGCCCGCCGGGAAACCGGAAGCGGAAGCAAGATTTTTCGAGGAGGATGCAATACCGGCACTTTCAACGGCGCGTGTGACGGCGGAGCAGATTTCCCGGCTCTTCGAACATTATCGCCACCCGGATTGGCCGGCGGATCTTGATTAGCTAATAGCAGCAGCGGGGGCATACGATGAAACTCGTATACTCGGACCGGTACGACTTGAACCTGGGGAATCACGTTTTCCCATCCATCAAGTATCGCCTGACTAAAGAAGCACTTTTGCGCGACCGGATCGTCGAGCCGGGAGACTTCGTCGAGCCACCTCCGGCCTCCGACGACGACATCGCGTTGGTTCATCACCGGGAATACTTGCGCAAGCTCCAGACGGGTAAACTCTCCTACGTCGAAGTGATGCGCCTCGAGATCCCCTATTCTCCCGAGTTGATCCGCGCCGTCTGGCTTAGCGCCGGTGGATCGATCTTGGCGGGACGCCTGGCGCTCGAAGACGGAGTGGCCGTGAACCTGGGAGGCGGCTTTCACCACGCCTACCCTGACCATGGCGAGGGCTTCTGCGTGTTGAATGATTTTGCGATCGCGATTCGCCGTTTGCAAAAGGATGGATGCATCGAGCGCGCCATGACCGTTGATTGCGACGTCCACCAGGGCAACGGCACGGCGGCGATTTTTGGCGGCGATCATTCCGTCTTCACGATGTCGATCCATCAGGAGAACAATTACCCCTACCCCAAGCCGCCCAGTTCGCTCGATATCAATCTGGCCGACGGTGTTGAGGATGAAGAGTACCTGCGCGAGCTTACCAAGGGATTGGATCAGGCTCTCGCCGAATTCACCCCTGACCTGATCTTCTACGTGGCCGGCGCCGACCCTTACCGTGACGATCAGTTGGGCGGCTTGAAGCTCTCTCTCGACGGCCTCGAAAAACGCGACCGGTTGGTTTTCGAGAAAGCGAGGGCCAAGTCCATCCCCGTCGCCGTCACGCTGGCGGGCGGCTACGCGCGCCGCATCGAGGACACAATTCAAATCCACTGCAACACCATCCGCGTGGCCAAAGACTTCGCGAGGTGCAGTCGGGGAATTTGAAGTGCCGCCCCGGAGCTCAAATTCTCCGCAACACCCGCTCAAGGCTTCGGAAGCAGTGCGCCCAGCTTCCGCCAGTTCATCAGCACAACGTGGTTTTCCTCCAAGGCGTGGCGGAATTCCGGGCTGGTCATAACCTTAAAGTCACGCTCCCGCCAGGCGCTGCCATAGTCCGGATGATCGACTTGATCTTATTTCTGAATGCTCACGAGGAGGGAATTCATGGACCCTGTGCGGTAGCCTTCGAGGTCCAGGGTGACGAACTTGAAGCCGAGCTCTTTGAAAATCTCGACAAACCTGCGAGCCATCGCGGAATCGAGCGCGCGCGGCATCTCCTCAGAAGCGATCTCGATCCGAACCAGTTCCTCATGATAGCGGACCCGGAACTGCCGGAAGCCAAGCGCGCGAAGAGCCTCTTCGCCTTTTTCCACAATCGCCAACCGTTCCGGCGTGACCTCAATGCCGTAAGCAATGCGCGAGGAAAGGCAAGCCGAGGCAGGGCGATCCCACACCGGCACATCGCCCCGGCGGGCAAGTTCGCGGATGTCGGCTTTAGTGAGGCCCGCGTCAAGCAGCGGGGTCAGAACCTTGTGCTCGCGCGCGGCGCGCTGGCCGGGCCGCCAGTCGCCCTGGTCGTCTACGTTCACGCCGTAGGCGACGGCGGCAAAGCCGCGCTGGGCAACGAGCGCATCGAGTTTGTCAAACAGGTCGTCCTTGCAGAAGTAGCAGCGGTCGGAATTGTTGGCGCGATAAGCGGGATTCGAGAGTTCGTCGGTGTTGATGAACTCATGCGGCAGCTTGAAGCGCGCCACCACGGCCTGCGCCTCTTGCCGGTCGCGCGCCGAGTAACTCGCGCTCAGCGCCGTCACCGCCAGCATGCGGTCGCCCAGCGCCTGATGCGCCGCATAAGCGAGGTACGCCGAATCCACACCTCCCGAGTAGGCCACCACGAGCGACGGCACCTGCAGCAGTTGCTCCAGCAATCTCCCTTCTTTCACTTCCAGTTCATTCATCCCTGCCCCCACTCTTTGAGGATAACGCCAAAGGGCCCAAGACTCAAATCGCATTCCACCGGAGTGCGAGTCCTCTCCCTTGGGGAGAGGGTGTCCGGCGACGGCGTTTGCTCCAGCCGTCGCCGGACGGGTGAGGGGTCCTTTCCCGTTCACACAAGTGTCAACCCAACCGTAAGTGTTGGCCCACCCCAGCGGAACTAGCGCAACTCTGTGACATGACCGTCCTTCATACCATCGAGGGAGACAGTCGTAGGCCTCAAGCTTGGCCATGAATTCACTTGCACTTTGTCGGGCGCGGCAATTGCGAACGTGCGCCACGCTGAGTAATCATTCAGTTGATAGAAGTGATTCGTCTTGCGACTCCAGAACGCCACAGGAACGTACATTGGCGAGTGTCCACCCGAATTCCTCATTCGACAAACGAAGTACCGCGAGTCAGGTGTCCACTGCGCCCCGTCGACGCCGTACCCATGCTCACCGTCCTCAGATGAGAAGTCGTGCATGCTGACCTGAACTCCCCCGCTACGCAGAATCGAAATGCGGCTCTCGTATTTCTCGAAACCTATCTTCCTATCCGCGGGAGTTACGACCGCCGTGAACCCGGCGTCGGGCGAATTGAAATCCTTCGGCCTTTCTCCTGAACCCCCGGAGCCGGCGAGAACCGTGGCTGCCAGGAAAAGCGCCGACCCGAGCGACCTTCGAATCCACGATGCCGGTTTGAGCGTCCTCACGCGCGGCCTCCTAAGTAGATTCTCCCTACGTGTCGGGCTCGGCAAGTGACCCCTCACCCGTCTCGCTCCCGCTGATGAAAGCGCGGGCGCGAGACACCCTCTCCCCAAGGGAGAGGGCTGCTC
>JBEKLY010000140.1:0-19288 GCA_050010015.1 Terriglobia bacterium | reverse complement strand
CATGCCTGCGGTCGTATGCTTCACGGAGAGCCGGATGCGGGAAACCTGCACGTCCGGTTCGAAGAGGGGAGAGTGGATCGCCCATCATTGGGTCGTCCTCTCTCCTACTCTACCGGCTTTTCCAAGCGGCACATGCACAAGTGTGCATTAATAACAATCGGATTATCTAACATCAACTGCCGCAGAGGAGGGCAAAAGACGCCCACCTCTGCGCTACACGCTCGTCGATCTTACACTTCCTTAGCCTTCCCGTTCGCGGCGTCCCAGCAGATCTTCTTACCGCTTCGAACGGAGAGATTCACCATGTGGCCGGTGGCGGCGGAGCGGTGCCCCATGGCGGCATTTTCCACGGGCTCGCGCCGGGTGCGAACGGAATCGAAGAACGCGTTCAGGTGGAAGATGACGGCGTCCGGGCCGCTGGGCTTGTAGTCGAGCGTGCCCTCCGCACGAACATAAGGGTTTGATTCCTCGCGATGGTTTCCTTCCGCCCAGAATTGGTCCTGCAGTTTCTTGGGCCAGGGCTCGATCTGCGACTGGTAACCTTCTCTGACACTCTCGTTGGTAAGGGTCATCTCCTTGTCCAGGCTGACCATGAGGGTGCCCTCGGTGCCGAGGTACTGAATGCCTTGTTGAGAGCCGCTGGCGTTGTTCATGGTCGAACCCATGTTCACGTGGAAAGTCGGGTAGTCAAACAGCGCATCGAGCGTGTCGGGAACCTCCCGGCCATCGTGCCGCGCCAGGATACAGCCGATGGCGGCCACTGTGCCCGGCATGGGCGCGTCCATCACGAAGTGGATCGTATTAATCAAGTGGACGAACAGGTCGGTGGAGATGCCGCCGGAGTAATCCCAATATTTGCGGTAGCGGAAAACGCGCTCTGCATCGAAGGGACGCTTGGGGGCGGGCCCCAGCCATTCTTCCCAATTGAAGTTCACACCATTCTTCAGGTCCGGCGGGATGGGGTAATTCCAGGCGCCCGTCGAGCTGTTACGGTTGTAGAAGGCAATGACCTTCGTTACTTTGCCGATTTTTCCGGACTGCACGATCTCTTTCGCCTTGATGTGCATGGGAGCAGACACCCACTGGCTCCCCGCCTGCACCATGCGGTTTGTGCGCTTCGCCGCCTCGATGATCTTCGGCCCCTCCTCAATGCAATAGGTCATAGGCTTTTCGATGTAAACGTCCTTGCCGGCCGCCACCGCATCCAGCACTATGGGCGTGTGCCAATGGTCGGGCGTGGCGATGACAACGGCGTCGAGGTCCTTCCTATCCAGCAACTTCTTATATTGAGCGAAGTAGGTTTCAATTGTGCCGTCGGTGCGCTCCTTGGCGCGGTCGAGATGCCCCTGGTAGCAGTCGGCAACGGCAACAAGATTCGCCTGCCCTGTCTGCTTTACGTTCTCCATCAGATAGCAGCCGCGAATGCCGTATCCGATGAAACCGACGTTGACCCGGTCATTAGGGCTGGCAGGCTTGGGCAGCGGCGCTGCCTCCAATTGGACTCGTTTTCCGTTGAGGAATAATCCCAGGGCCGTAGCCCCTGCGGCGCTCTGACGTATGAATTGGCGGCGTGTAACAAAAGACATTTTGTACTCCTCCATCAAGCGCAAATAAACCCACGTATATTAGCCTGCCAAGCGCCCCAGATCAAGGATCGTGATCGGGATCGGGAGATCGGGAGATCGGATGATCGGGAGATCGGGTGAACATCTGATCAACCGGCGGCCTGATCGTCAATCAAGGGTTGCCTGTCATTCTGAGCCCGCCATTTTCTGGCGGGCGAAGAATCCCCGCAGTTGTTCGTACTTCTTTAGAACCGCTTCGAACTGCCGGGATGCTTCGCTTCGCTCAGCATGACATATTCTCATGTTGGGGTTCAAACCAGCCGAAGACTGGAAGATGAGCGCGTGGATTAACATTTGTTCACCCGATCTCCCGATCATCCGATCACCCTAGGATTTGGCAACCCAAAGCCACTTCGGTTTGGTATTCTCTGATTCATGTCCTTTTTGGAGAGAATAGCATGACGACAAGGAAGCACGAACCTGACGAGACGCTTTTAGTGGCTTACCAGAACCACCATTTTCTGGAAAGCGGCGATGCGCGTATGTTGCGGATTCTGAGTGAATACCTAGAACCGCAGGCCAGGTTGAAGCATTTGGGGATCCATCACACGGTGGTGTTTTTCGGTTCGGCTCGCATCCGGCCGCGCGCAGAAGTGCTCCAGAGGGTTCAGCAGTTGGAAGGAAAGGGTGGAGACGGGGGCAAAGGCCCCATTGCCGCAGCGTTGCAGCGAGCGCGCAGAGACCTCGAAATGTCCCAATATTACGAGGACGCGCGGGAGCTATCACGCCTTGTCACGGATTGGGCCCTTACTCTCCGGCCCCTCTACATGGTGGTCTGTTCGGGCGGGGGCCCGGGTATTATGGAGGCCGCCAACCGAGGCGCTGCCGAGGCCGGCGGCCAGTCCATTGGGTTGAACATCATGCTTCCCGCTGAGCAACGGCCCAACCCTTATATCTCGCCTCAGCACGGCTTCCTGTTCCGATACTTCTTTATGCGCAAGCTCTGGTTTGCCCAGCCGGCGCGAGCCCTCATCGCCTTTCCCGGCGGCTTCGGCACTTTGGACGAACTTTTCGAAATGCTGACTCTCCTTCAAACGCACAAGATGGGGCACCGAGTCTCGATTGTGCTCTACGGCTCGAGCTTTTGGAAGCGCGCCATCAATTTCGAGTATTTCCTCGAGGCGGGGACCATTTCGGAAGAGGATTTCAAACTCATCCGCTTCGCAGACTCACCGCAGGAGGGGTTCGAGATAATCAAGGACGACCTCACCCGCATCCTGCAAATCAGGACCGTAGTCAAGCATCCGTTCATATGATTCTAGATTTTGGATTTGGGATTTTGGATTCGACGGACCGTCCGTAGTCCGTCGTCCGCTGTCAATTGTCGTTTGCCGGGTCGTCCCGTTTCTTGTTCAGTCAACCTGTGTCATTCCGAGCGAAGCGAGGAATCTCGCTCTGAGTCTTCTCTCTGACCAGCAGGGCGAGATTCCTCGCTTCGCTCGGAATGACAGTGCGGAGGGCTCTTGACCTGACTCCCGAGTCTCGACTCCTGGTTCCTGACACCCTACACCCGACACCTGCGCTATAATTCTCACCGGAGGGCCCCATGCAATTCTTCAAAGAGAGCATGTTGGAACTGATCATTCAGACTTCTACAAATCTGCCGCCCGACGTACGCCAAGCCATGGGCGTGGCGATCAAAACCGAGGAACCGCGAAGCCAGGCGGGCCAGGCGCTGGCCATTATCGGCCAGAACATCGATATGGCCTACGTGGATGAAGGTGCGATCTGCCAAGACACCGGCATGCCGACATTCGAAATCAAAACGCCCGTGGGCGTTAACCAGATCGTGCTGAAAAAGCAGATCCAGGAAGCCATCGCAGAAGCGACGAAACGAAGTAAGCTGCGGCCCAATTCGGTCGACTCGATTACCGGGAAAAACAGCGGCAATAATCTCGGCCCGGGCACACCCGTCATTCACTTCGAACAGTGGGAGGCGCCTGATATCGAGGTGCGGCTCATTCTCAAGGGCGGCGGCTGCGAGAATATGAACATTCAGTATTCGGTGCCCTGCACGCTGGAACACTTGGGCCGTGCCGACCGCGACCTCGCGGGCGTCAAGAAATGTCTGCTGCACGCCGTATGGCAGGCGCAAGGACAGGGTTGCGCGCCGGGGGCCATCGGCGTTTGCGTCGGCAGCGACCGGGCGGCCGGATATCATCTTGCGAAGCTGCAACTGTTTCGTTCGCTCGATGATGTGAACCCTGACCCGGTGCTGGCCAAACTCGAGCAGGAGGTTATGGACGAAGCCAACAAGATCGGAATTGGAGCCATGGGCTTCGGCGGCAAGGCTTCCCTGATCGGCTGTAAGATCGCCGCCGCAAACCGCTTGCCCGCCAGCTTCTTCGTTTCAGTCGCCTACGAATGCTGGGCCTTCCGGCGTCTTGGTGTGCTCCTTGATGCCGACTCGGGCGCCATCAAGCAGTGGCTTTATCGCGATCCGAATCGGCCCGTCGAAAAGTTGGTGGCGGGCGCCGGATTCCAGGTATCAGGCAGGGAAATACGATTGGAAACGCCGCTCAGCGAAGAGAAAGTTCGTGCCCTGAAGGTTGGCGATGTGGTTCTGATCAACGGGCCAATAGTCACCGGACGCGACGCTGCCCACACTTACCTGATGCACCACGACGCGCCTTGCGATCTCAACGGCGCCATCCTCTACCACTGCGGTCCGGTAATGATGAAAGAAGGAACGCCGCCCAATGTCCGCTGGCGCACTAACGCCGCCGGCCCCACCACCAGCATCCGCGAAGAGCCTTACGAGGCCGATGTGATCAAGCGCTTCGGCATCCGGGCGGTGATGGGCAAAGGCGGCATGGGCGCGAGGACGCTGGCGGGCTTGAAGGAACACGGCGCGGTCTACCTCCACGCCGTGGGCGGCGCGGCGCAGTTCTACGCCCGCTGCCTGCCTAAGGTTCTCGGCGTGTACTTACTCGACGAGCTGGGAGTCCCCGAAGCCATGTGGGTTTTCGAAGCCAGAGATTTTCCCGCCATCGTGACTATGGATTCGCACGGGAACTCGCTGCACGCGGACGTTTCCGCCGCCACGGGAGCGGAGTTGGAGAAGGTGGGAGCGGGGGGAGATAGGCAGATGGGCAGATAGGCAGGTGGGCAGTAGGCAGAAAGCAGAAAGATCATCCCACGGCGTGAACTCTGCAAAGTTAGGAAGACTGCCCTCTCCCGAGGGGAGAGGGTGGCCCGCTGCCGGCGCTTTTATCAGCCGGAGCGTGCCGGGTGAGGGGTTACTTTGCAGAAACGACACTGAATCGGAAGCGCGGTTTCCGTAGCGATGTCATTGCCATTCGTTGCCGCCGGCGAACTGTGCATGATTCGACCTTCAACTTGGCGCCAGCCAGTGCGCGCTGCACTGATCTGATAACTTCCTAATGCTTTTTCCTTGCTTTTGCCGTCAGTCTTGTACGGTTCCCAGTCGGACTCTTTGGCTCTGCCTTGATTGCCTGCATTCTGTTACAATGCCGCTCAAGCCCATAAACTGTAGGGCGAGTGGGCAAGCGGGACCGGGGGCCCAGGTTTTGTTGGAATCGCTGAGGTGAGCCGCAGTGGAACAGGAACAGGAGTTGCTGGACCGTTGCCTCGCCGGTGAAGATTCCGCCTGGGAGGCACTTCTCAAGTCATACAGCCGAAAAATCTATAATCTCTGTTATCGCTTTACCGGCCGAGCGGAAGAAGCCGAAGATGTGACCCAAGAGGTTTTCATCAAGGTTTTCCAGACTCTGAATAGTTATCATGCCGCTCAGGGCAGCTTTGGAACATGGCTCAACCGGGTAGCGCGCAACCATCTGGTGGATCACTATCGGCGCGCGCGCAAAGACCGCGTGACTTCCTCACTGGAGGACGAACTACCGGAGGCCGAGCAACAGCCGAGCCCGCATATGGAGCCTACGGGCCAGGTGGAATCGCGGGAGCGCAGGGAGGTCTTGCAGCAAGGGCTGGATAAGCTCTCCCCCGACCTGAGGGAGGCCGTGATCCTGCGCGACCTGCACGACCTCGACTACGAGGAGATTGCCCAAGTATTGAGTGTGCCCCAGGGAACGGTAAAATCTAGAATCAATCGCGGAAGATTGGAACTGGGGCGGGTTCTTAAACGTATGGAAGGTATGAGAGGCCTCGCAAAGGCGGGGAACGAGCCATGACGCACCTGGAAGTCGAAAATCTGACGAGCGATTACCTGGAAGGGCTTCTCGAAGAGGGGCTTAGAAAGGAAGTCGAAGCCCATTTGAACGTCTGCTCTTCCTGCGGCGAAATGGTGGAAGACGTGCGCCGGGCCATGGAAATGTGCCATGCTGCCCCGGAGCTCGAGCCCTCTCCCTGGCTGGTGAAGAAGATCATGCTAGCCACGGTGGGCGAACGCAAGCCCGGCTGGCCGGAGCGGTTGGCAGCCTTTTTCCGGCCTACGGTTCAGCCCAGGATTGCGTACACCGTGGCAATGGCCGTGTTTTCGCTTTCGATCATCGTTAACGCGGCAGGAATCAATCTGCGGCACCTGACTTTCGAAGATCTGAACCCACTTACCTGGGCCTCGCGGGCCAACCGTGCCCGGCATGTTTACGCGGCTCGGGCGGAAAAGTTCTACTACGACCTGAGGGTGGTCATCGAGATTGAATCCAGACTTCGGCAACTCCGCTCCCATCCTGAAGAAGAGCAGCAGGCTCCGAAGCAAGAACCGCCACCCGGAGGCTCAACCAACACCGCGCCGCCGCCATTCCCCGCGCTGGCAGCCAATCAGACTCGAATCGTCGAGATGGCTAGCACCCGCGCTGTTCTTCACGACGGAACTGTACCGCCACCCCCGATTATCGAGTCAGTAAGGAGCCAAAACCCATGAAATGCGCCAATCATCCTGAAGTTGATTCCATCGCCTATTGCGGCCTGTGCGGACGCGCTCTGTGCGCGGATTGCAAGCGCGACGTGCACGGAATGCTTTATTGCGAGACCTGCCTTGCAACCCGCTTGCAAACTCCCATTTTCGGCCCGCAGGCCGGACCCAGTCCCGGTGTAGGCCTGGCTCTGGGCTTCATCCCCGGCGTGGGCGCTATCTATAACGGCCAAATTGCCAAGGCCATGGTCCAGGTACTGATCTTCGGCTCTCTCATTGCCCTGAGCAACAAGGTAGGGAGCCCCATGGACACCATTTTCGGCCTGGGCGCGGCGGCCTTTTACTTTTACATGGTCATTGACTCTTATCAAACCGCCCGGGCGAAACAGTTTGGCCAGCCGGTTCCGGAATGGTTTGGGCTCGGAGACATGAAGATGAATGCGCCCATCGGGGCTGCCCTGCTGATCGGCCTGGGAGCTTTGTTCCTGCTGGATAATCTCGGCATCCCCGTTTTCTATCATCTCGGTAAGTACTGGCCGGTGTTGCTCATAGTCATCGGCGTGCTCCTGCTGCAACGCAGGCTGGGTGGAGGCGGCGGGGGCGGGGCCACGGGCGGGGGTACACATCTTCCCTCGCACTCCTCCACAGACGCCCGAAGCTTAAGGCAGGGGCCTGGGAGCGGTCAGGGTCCGTTAACACTGTAAGCAGCTAAGTAGCACAGCCACTCCTGGCTGCGCTCGAGGCGCGCAGGCAAGAGTACATGTTCTGCTCAAGGAAGCGCACACGACAAATTACTAGGCCGGAGGTTCTGCATGGAAAGTATCCTGACCAACCCGATCTTTATCCCGCTGGGCGCGTTTGTGATGGTCATCTTTATCGTGGGCATCACCGCCATGAGAAAAATGCGGGAACGAGAACTCCAGGCCCACCAGGAGTTGCGCATTCGGGAGATGGAACACGAACGAAAACTGAAGGAGATGGAAATCGAGAAAGCGAAACTGGAACTCGAAAAGGCCAAGGCGGTGAAGAGCGTGTAGTGCGCGATTCGTGTCGACATTGACGCACTGTGCTGGCCTGGCTTGACAAGGAGACTTATGTTGGAACCGGGTATTTTGATTCCCATTGTGGCCATCGCCATGCCGTTGGGCATTGTCGGCATCGTGTTTTGGTACAAGTCGCGTGCAACGGAACTCCAATTCCACCAGGACTTGCGCATTCGCGAAATGGAGCATCAGCGCAAGATGAAGGAGTTGGAACTGGAGATGGAAAAGGAGAAGAACCGCCGCGCGGCTGAGAAGACGGTCTGAGAATGACGGTGCCTGCATATGAGACTTGCCATTCTCATGCCGCTGGCACGAGACGCGAGGGAGGGTTCCTTCACGTCGCCGGACAGGCTGCAATTGGCGCAGTTCGAAGGAGGCTTGCTATGGAGCATATTCCCGAGATGATGTTCCCGGTTATGGGCGTGGGGGTGATATGTCTGACGGCCATTTGCATCGTCGCCATCGTGTGTTGGTATAAGGCCCGCGACAGGGAACTTCAGATTCAGCGTGAGATGCGCATCCGGGAGATGGAACATCAGCAGAAGTTGAGGGAGTTGGACGTGGAACGCGAGAAGGCGAAGGCAGCTCAGGCGCCCGAGCGCGTGGTGTGATGGCAAGCCAACCTGCGCCCCTGTCATTCTGAGCGAAGCGAAGAATCTCCGCAGTTCCAGAGGGCGGCAACTGCAAGGATTCTTCGCTTCGCTCAGAATGACACCGCCTTTCATCGCTGTGGGTTGGCGCAGGCCCATGGGCGCCCGGAACGAAGTGGGCGGACGGGTTTTGTTATACAGAGCGACATAAATCGTGGCACGGGCGTCCCGCCCGTGATCACGGCCGGGACGGCCGTGCCACGAAAGGACGCGCCGTTACTTAAGTCGCTCTGTATAGGAGGGTGTGGAGGTGATAGGAGAATGGATTCACCCGTAATTATTCCCCTGGCTGCGTTTGCGCTGGTGGTCATCATCGTCGCCATCGTACACCTGATGAAGATTCGCGAGGTGGAAATCGATTCCCTCCAGCGATTGCGAATCGAGGAGATGGAGCACCAGCGCAAGATGCGTGAACTGAACCTGGAATTGGAACGTATAAAACAAGGGACGTAAGTGAGGTGGAAGAAGTGGACGGTGACGAGAGCGAGGGAAGGCAGGGGCCGCGGCAGGATATGGACTACACGCCAAGCACGCCGATTTTGCGCAGACCGAATTTGATGGGGCCGGTCTTCCTGATCACGCTCGGGCTTGTCTTCCTCATCGCCGAGTTTGTGCCGGAGTGGGGCGTCAGGAAAACCTGGCCGGTTCTGCTGGTCGTCATTGGCGTTATAAAACTCCTGGACTCTGCGAGGCCGCCGCGGCCGCCGGAGGGGCCAAAGTTCTAAGCGCAATGCTGAGCGAATTAGCCTACAGGCGAGGTTGTCATTCCGAGCGGAGCGAGGAATCTTGCCCTGCCCCGGACTGGGCGGAGAGAGAGCGACCTGAAAGGTCGCGAGCTACGGACAGAAACAGAGCAAGATTCCTCGCTCCGCTCGGAATGACACATCGGGGCTAGGGTGAAGAGGAAACCATGAGCACTTATGGATATCGTCGAGGATCGATTTTCTGGGCGCTTACTCTGATTGGGGTGGGCGCGATCTTCCTCTGGGAGAACTTCAACCCTGCGATTCACCCTTGGCAAGTCATCGCCAAGTTCTGGCCGATACTCATCATCTTCTGGGGCCTTTCGAAATTGATCGACTACGTTCAGGCGCGCGTCCATCCCGAGACGGTGCCGCCGCCGCTTTTCGGCGCCAGCGAGGTTATCCTGCTGGTGTTGATTCTGGTCTTAGGAACCCTGGTTTCGAAGGTAGTGTTGAGGCCGTGGCAGCAGTGGCCCGCTTCCTGGGGCGTGAATATGGACGACGAGGGTTTTGCCGGCCTGTTCATGAATTCGTACACTTACACGCAGACCTTCTCTCAACCGGTTCGTCCTCAGGCGCACCTCTTGGTGGTGGACCGCCGGGGTGACGTTGAAGTGCATGGTACCGACCAGACCACGATGGACGGCGTAGTGAAGAAGACCGTCTGGGCTCCCAATGAAGATGACGCGATAAAGCTCTCAAACCAAGTCAAAATTGAAATCGTCGAACAGGCAGGCAGGTACCTGGTTCAGACTAACTTGGATTCGCTTCCCGGCGGCGGTCACAACGTGCGTCTGGACTACACTCTGCGTGTTCCCTCCGCCACCAGCACGGAAGTTACGGTAGAGCGCGGCGACGCCATCCTGGATGGGTTGAAGGCCGAGCAGTCCCTCACCGCCCGGCACGGCGACGCGCACATCACCAATGTGGAAGGCTTGGTGCGCCTGACGCGCGGCAGCGGGCTGACGGAAGTGCGCGATCTTAAGGGCAGCCTGGAGGTTGAGGGGCGGGGAGGCGACGTCGATGTTTCCGGGGTCACCGGCACGGCCAGCATCAACGGCGAGTTCAACGGTGACATGGACTTCCGCGACATCAAGCAGACGCTCCACTTCAAGTCCTCGCGCACCGATATGACGGCTCAGAAGCTCACCGGCCGGCTCAACATGGAAGTCGGTTCGCTCGAACTGAACGGCATCGACGGCCCCTTCGAAATCTCGACGCGCCAAAAAGACATTACCGTTACCGACTTCAAGCACAGCGTGAAAATCACGGATACCAATGGGGACGTGGAACTCCGCACCTCGACTCCTCCGACCCATCCCATCGAGGTCGAATTGAAGAAGGGCGAGATCGAACTGAGCGTGCCGTCCTCGAGCAGTTTCCAAATCGAAGCGGCCTCACCGCACGGCGAAGTCGACAGCGACTTTTCCGCGCCGGGCTTGCAGGTCATGAAGGAAGGCGACAACCCGAGAATCAGCGGAAGCCTAGGCAAGGGCGGACCTTCGGTCCGGCTGCAAACGGAATACGGGACCATCCGCTTGCTGCGTATGGGAGCCCGCCCGCAGGCGCCGCCCGCCCAGTCACATCCCGCATCTGGAGATGAGAAAAGAGCCGGGAACGCGCTTCAGCATCGCCACCTCGTTTCAGGCAAAGCTGGCCGTCCGGTCAGCGCTCTCCCCTTGGTGCGGTTGGCTGAATGGTTGAAGGGTATCCGGGCCATAATGGTGGGTGACTCGCTGATTGTCACTCAAGCTCAGCTGTAGGGGCGGCCCTTGCGGCCGCCCGAGGGCAACCACAAGGGTTGCCGCTACGACTTAGAAGCTGCTTCGAAACCGCCCGGCAGAGGACAGATTACTGACCACCTCCCAGGATCCCCGGCGGCTGCTCGATCGCTCAGCCCGACAGGGGCTTGAGATGACTAGCCGGGGGCAACGGCCCCATAAGCGCTAAGATAAGAACTGATTTCGATCATTCCGCCTCTGTGTTTGATGTCCCGCGAAGCGGGACACCGTGAGTAGCCGTGGGTGAAACCCACGGAAGGAAAGGGACACCGACCATCCCGGCCCTGAAGGGGCCGACCATTCATGGGTCAGCCCCGCTGGGGTTGGCGTGATTTCGAAACGCCCCCGTCGTCCGCAGGTTAAAACTTGCGGCTACTTACGGTTGGCCCCATTCGGGGCCACCGGTCAAGCCGTATCTTAGCGCTTACGGGGCAACGCCCCTGGAAACGTGACCCCCTCACCCCTTTTCCCCTCTCCCCGCCCGCGGGGGGAGGGGTGCTGGAGGCGGGGGCGTGGCGTCAGGTCCGGGGGTTTCACCCCCGGCTACTCAATTTGCTCCCCTCCGGGGAGCACGGCTTCGCAGGCAGTCGACAACCCACGTTGCAATCGGGTTAAGAAGGTTTTGTACCGCCTTTTAGGCACTATATGTAGCCTCTGGCCTTACTCGATGACGTTTTCCAGCGTATCGAAGAAGCCGGGGAAGGATATTTCAACACAACTGCTGTTCTTGATGTGAGTATCGCCCTGTGCGATGAGTGCCGCCACGGTGAAGGCCATGGCGATTCGATGATCGTCGTGGGGATCGATTTCGGCCCCGTGAAGGGTTTGCCGCCCGGAAACGCGCAGGCCATCAGGAAACTCTTCCACCTCGGCGCCCATCCGCCTCAAATTCTCCGCCACCGCCGCCAGCCGATCGCTTTCCTTTACGCGCAACTCAGCAGCCCCCCGAAACGTCAGCCCTTGCTCGGTCTGCGTCCCCAGGACAGCCAGAACCGGCAATTCATCAATCAGGCCTGGAACCGCGCTTTCCGGGATCTCGCCGCCTCGCAGCTTGCTGGCCTCCACGTGAAGGTCACCGATAAGTTCGCCATTCATCACATCCAGGTTGACCACCGTGATCCGTCCGCCCATGGGAACAAGAAGATCGAGGATTCCGGTGCGAGTCGGATTCAAGCCGACGTTGTGGAGCATCAAGTTGGAGTTCGAGGTCACGAGCCCCGCCACGATGAAGAAAGCGGCGGATGAAATATCGCCGGGCACGTAGAGCTTTTTGCCTTCGAGTCGCGCCCTGCCGCGCACCGCAATGGTGCGAGCATGGCGGCCAATGTCGGCCCCCATCTGCTCGAGTGCGATCTCGGTGTGGTCTCGCGTCCGTTCTTTTTCGATGACTTCGGTTTCCCCCTCGGCGAACAGTGCCGCCAGCAGGACTGCCGATTTCACTTGCGCGCTGGCCACCGGCATTTCGTAGCGAATGGGCTTAAGTGCGCCGCCCTCGATTTCGAGCGGTGGAAGCCTGCCTTCACGCAACTTGACTGCCGCGCCCATCTGCGAAAGCGGGTCAGCGACCCGTTTCATGGGCCGCTCCGAAAGCGAGGCATCACCCGTGATCACGGACCGAAACGGCTGGCCGGCCAGTATGCCTGCCAGCATGCGCATGGTCGAACCTGAGTCCCCGGCATTCAGCGGCTCAGGGCAGGGCCGCAGCCCCCCGAGGCCCTCGCCTTGAATCTTCACGACGTTGTCCTTGCGCTCGATCTTCACCCCGAGTTGAGTCAGACACGAAAGAGTGGACTGGCAATCGGCGCTAGTCGAGAAGAAGTGAATCTCGCTCGGGCCCTCCGCAATCGCCCCCAGCAGGGCATAGCGATGCGATATGGACTTGTCGCCAGGAAATTGGACCGTTCCCGTCAGTCCCTTGGCAGGCCTGATCTTTTTCGTCTTTGAACCGAATATTCCCATGGTGGATAATTCCCCTCCTTGTTAAGGAGGGGTCAGGGGTGGTTGGGTGCTGACTTGGCCGACGACGCACCACCCCCGCCCCCTCCTCAACTGAGGAGGGGAGTTGTTCAGCGATTCCACTCCTCATTTAAGAAAGTGCACTGCTTCCACGCACTGGCCGGCTTCCGGCTCCCGAGGGATTGCGCTCGGGTGGATGACGATTACAAACAGATTAGGGGACATCCCGATACCGCTCTCGCGGCGCGGCTGCATTCACCAGTTTTGCGTTCGCCTGATCTCCCGAGCACTCGATCTCCCGCTTGCGTCATTCCGGCGTCAACTCGAAGCGCTGTTGTTGCGGCTTTGCGGCTGCGCGCTGCAGTTCGACAATCTGCTTTTCCAGTTCATCCAGGGCTGCCACAACCGCGGATTCCCCTGCGAGCTTGTAGGCTTTGAGCGAAATCTCGACGTCGCGCCAGCGCGCGAAGTGTATGTCGTTATGCTTCAGCGTCAGGTCGTGGACTTTGGCCGCCTGCTTGGCCATGGGTGTGGGGAGCGTCGCGAGGTTGACGCCTTCCTCAAATTGTTCCTTGGTGAAGCTGCCGACCTTTTCACCATCGATGGTCAGCGTGTACCGCGCCGCGGAGAGGCCGGTGACCTTGAGCGGTTCCTGGTCGAGCGCGGCGATGAAGTCCGAACTGCGAACGCTGAGCGCCGTCGCCTTGTCTTCCATGTCCACCGGCATGGGCAGCGCGGCGTCAGTCTCCGTCCAGGCAACGCTAGGTCCGGCTTTTAATCCTGTGATCTTGGTATTGTCCGCGCCAATTACGCGTCCAGCGGCCGCATCGATCTCGACCTTCGCAACGGTAGCGGGCGCGTTCCATGCCTTAAGCAAGGCCTCCGCCATAATGAGATGGCCGCCTGGTCCCGGGTGGACGCGGTCCTCGATGATGCTCTTAGCCAATTCCGGATCCTCCGCCTTGGCACTCTCGAGCATGCTTACTACCGGCGAGTTGAGGTCGGCAACCAGCAGGCCCTCGCGCTCCCCCAATTCTTTGACGAACTGGCCGTAGCGAACCAGCACGGCATTGTAGCCGTCGTCGATGTTGGGCGGGCGCGTCACATCGTCGTACGGCGAAGGCTCGATCACGGTGATTCTGATTCCCGGCAGGGCGCGCTTCACGGTGTCAATGATGTGCTGGTAGCCTGTCGAGTAGGTCTTGAAGATTCCGTCGTCCCAGCCGCGATAGCTCCCATCATTCATGCCGAGCATGATGGTCATGACCGTTGGCTTGTAGGCGATCACGTCGCGGGGCAGGCGTACATCGATGGAGCCCGCCCATCCGCCGCTCACCCGGTCTCCGCCCACACCCGAGTGTACGAACCAGACCTTCAGGCGCGGGAAACGCGTGACCACGTAAGTCTCGGCGAAGGTCGTATAGAGACGCTGGTCCGTGATGCTGTCGCCGTAGAAGAGCACGCGGTCGCCGTCTTTCAGCGCAAACTTTCCTTGTGACAGCGCTGCAGCAGCGAAAAACAGCGTGGCAGCGAGCAGAAACAGAATACGTCGTATGAATCTCATTCGTTACCTCACAGGAAGATCGGTCAAGTGGTTCGCACTCACTCTAGCCGTTTGGCCCGCAGAGGTCAACAACACCGTGGCTTGGGACTAGGGGCCAGGGTCCAGCGTGGATCAACCGCCCTCTCCCTTGGAAAGAGAGTGGGACAGGCACTCTTGCCTGTCTCGAAGGCCGGGGCATGGCGCGCCTCCTTGCAGGCAAGAGTGCCTGCGCCACTTCATCATCCGGAGCACGACGGGTGGGGGTTGGTCGCCTGGCAATGCAGGCTCCCGCGACTTAGGGCGGGACGTCCGCGGTGCACGAGCGGCATCAACCGGATGTTCTTTCTTGACTTCGCCTGTCTTTACTCATAATTTGTATTTCTCTTTGGCAATGAGGTGGCGAGGTGAACTAGCCGCTACGACGGCGAGATTGCTTTGCCGTTACATTTGCAGATTACGAAAGGTGGAGGCAATGGCCGGGGAAATGAACAACAATTCAGTGCGCGTCGGTAAGGCAACGGTCGAAAAAGGGGCCAGTGCGGCTCTGGCGGGAGTCAGCTTTATTACCGAACCGCAGCGGGTCTTTGGCGCCAACGACCGCGTCCGTGTTGGAGTCTGCGGGCTGCGGGGAATGGGCTTTCAGCACGTCGAGGAATACGCGCGCATGCCGAACGTGGAGATCGTGGCCGTGTGCGATGTGGATGAAAACATCATGCAGGGGCGCCTCGCGGACATGGACCGGATGAGCCTGCCGACCCCGAAGACTTACACTGAGGTGCGCAAACTTCTGGAAGACTCCTCCATTGACGCGCTCTCCGTTGCGACGCCCAATCACTGGCATGCCTTGATCGGAATCTGGGCTCTCCAAGCCGGGAAGGACGTTTACATCGAGAAGCCTTGCTGCCATTACTTGTGGGAAGGCAAGCAACTGGTTCTGGCCGCGAAGAAGTACAACCGGATCGCTCAACACGGAACCAACAACCGCTCCGCGGGCGCCGTAATCGAGGGCGTCCAAAAGATGCGGGAGGGTTTGATTGGCGACGTATACCTTGCTCGCGGCCTCTGCTTCAACCAGCGGAACACCATCGGTCGCGCACCAGAGGAGCCGGTTCCGGCCGGGGTAAACTACGATCTCTGGACGGGACCTTCGCCGCTTCACCCCTTCACCCGCAATCGGTTCCACTACAACTGGCACTGGTTCTGGGACACCGGGAATGGCGACATCGGCAACCAGGGAGCGCACCAGATTGACGTGGCCCGCTGGGGACTGGGTGTCAAATTCCCGAACAAGGTGTCGGCGCTGGGCGGGCACTTCATGTTTGACGACGACCAGGAGACGCCCAACACTCTCAACGCGGCGTTCGAATTCCACCAGGCCGGCGGCAAGCCCAAGATTCTGGAATTTGAAGTGCGCCACTGGACGACCAACGAGGAGGCGGGAATCGGCTCTCTCGGGTTCGGAGTCGCCATTCCAGGTTTCCTGGGTCCACCCCCGCGCCATCCGCGCCCGCATCGAGAGGTCGGCCAGGGGTCGGTCGGCGATATTTTCTACGGCTCGAAGGGCTACATGGCAATGTCGAACGAGGAGTACCCCTCCTACCGTACCTGGCTGGGAGAGGAGCAGGAGCGCGGCCCCAGCGGCGCGCGGGAAGGGAACAATTGGCAGAACTTCATCGATTGCGTGCGCAGCCGTAAGCAGGAGGAACTGAATGCGCCCATCGAGGAAGGCTACATTTCATGCGCATTAATCCACTTGGCCAATGCCTCGTACCGCCTGGGGCGCACCCTTAATTTTGATCCGGAGAGTCAGCAGGTGGTCGGCGACGAGGAGGCGAATAAGCTACTACATGGCACTTACCGCGCGCCGTACGTCGTGCCGGAACAGGTATAGTTCAGGAAATGGAAGTTCGTTGGGCTGCTCGCTTCCAAGGCAAGCCAGTTAGGTAAGCCCCGTAGGGGCGTAAGAAAGTAGCCCAGGGCGCAAGCCCTGGGTTGAATCGCCCTCACCCCGCCTTCGGCACCCCTCTCCCGCCCGGGCGGGAGAGGGGACGGGGGAGAGGGTGTGGCACTCTGACCCACGGCTTGCGCCGTGGGCTACTTTCTGCCGCCCGCTCAGCGGGCTGACTTCATCAACGGGCTTCAGGCACAGGACGCCCGATCGATGCTTGTCCGCGCCCGCGAGCTACCCAAGGCAAGGCCTGCCCCTACGTTCAATTACCGCCTGCCGCACCGGCTGCCGGCTTCTCGAACAATTTTGGATCGACGGCAGGATTAATCTGAAGTTCCTGAATGTCCTGCGAGCCAGCGTCGTTGCCGCTCTGCTTGATTTTCAACTTGAACGGCAAGCTCATCCCCTCGACCTCTTTCCACTCCGAATAATCGACGATCTGCTCACCTGGCCCACTCATCCCAATCGTCTGGGCGGAGGTTCGAAGGATGTGCCCGGTCTGTGGGTCGACATACCAGCGAACTTGCGCTCCATCGGCATTGATGTCGAGAATCTGGGCCTCGACGTCGCCAATCTTCTCACTGCCGCCGGCGGCGAAGATGAACTTGGTGTCATCGGCGTGCTGGGCCACAAATATGGGATGGCGCTTCAATTCTTTCAGTCCGTCTTCCTTTTGCGCACCCGGCAGGTCCTGAGACCCCATGGGAGATTTCATGAAGGCAACGGAAGGAGAAATGACCATGGTCATCTCGCCCATGGGCATGCGCATTTTCTGCCAAAGCTGATCGGGGAAAGCAGTGATTTCTTCCATCCCTATCGACATGTCCCCTTGCGGGGTCTTGGCAAGCACCGTGCTCTTCTCGCGCAGCGCCTTTACGGATTTGACTTTCGCCGCCCCTCCCAGGCTTTCGATGACTTTGGCGATGAGCGCCTGCCCCGCGGAGTTGCTCGCAGTGGCGGCCTTGGCTGCTCCCGGCGGAGGCGGAATAGTAATGTCGAGCGTGGTCACCGGCCCATAAGTTGAGAGCGGCTTGTCAAAGTCCGCCGCCTTGCCCACCACCAAGGTCGCAAGCTGGTCCTTGTGGACGTACTTCTCCGCCACACGGGAAACATCCTCGATGCTCACTGAGGCGATTCCCTCGCGATAGCGCTCCAGGAAGTCCGCCGGATAACCGTAGAATTCATATGTCATCCGCTCGCGCAACACCTTCTCCTTCGAATCGAAACGGAAGACAAACGAATTCAGAATGGCCTCTTTCGCTTTGGTCAATTCTTCGGGCGTGGCAGGATTAGTCTTCAGAGTGTCCAGTTCAACGTTGAAGGCGTCGATGGCCGCAGCCGTGGTGCTGCTCTTGGTTCCCAGAAACAGCCGCAGCACGCCGGGGTGGTCATAATTAGTCCCGATCCCTCCGCCCACCGCATAGGCGAGCCCTTTCTTCGAACGGATGTTGGAGAAAAGGCGTGACGAAAACGAGCCGCCGAAGAATTGATTGAATACCTCAATCGCATAATAATCCGGGTTGTTTCGAGTAGTACCCAAGCCGACCATTTGCACGGTGCTGGCGGTGACGTCGTCCTTCGCAACAAAATAGATGCCGGGCTTCGGCCCATGGAATGAGACCTCAAGCTTGGGCGCCGCCGGGCCCTGCGGCCAGGAGTCGAACGCCTCGTGCAGCTTGGCTTCCATGGAAGCCGCATCGAAATCGCCCTCAATCCCGAGGAGGATGTTATTCGGATGCACATACTGGCGGTGCCAGTTCAGAAGGTCGTCTCGCATCACCGCCGCCACGGTGGCGTACTCGGGTACGCGTGCGTATGGGGAGTCCGCCCCGTACACCAGCTTCGCCGCCTCGCGGCGTGCGATTCCAAAAGGCTCGTCATTGCGCCGGGAAATCGCGGTGTTGATCTGCCTCTTCGCCAGATCCACCTTGTCCGGGCGAAATTCCGGCTCGCGGAGCACTTCGACGAAAACCTTGAACACGTGGTCAAAGTTGTCCTTCAAGCAGTCCCAACTGACCGTGGTCGAATCGGCGCCGCCGGAGGTCTCCACCTTGGCGGCATGGGCTTCCAGGTAATCGTCGAGCTGGTCGCCCGTCCGGCTCTTGGTGCCGCCAGTGCGCCAAGCCTCGCCATAAATCTCCACCAAGCCCACCTTGTCGGCAGGTTCGTTTAGCGATCCGCCGCGGATCTGAGCGGTACCGCGAATGAGAGGCAATTCGTGATCTTCCTGAAGGAAAATCACCATCCCGTTCGAAAGCTGCACGCGGCGCGGCTGCTCGGGGTGAAAGGCGTGCAGTGCCGGCGCTTTGATCTGTTTCCAATCGGTCGCCTGGGCGGCCGCTCGCGGAGCGAATGCCAGCGAGCTCAGAAATAGAGCGAGAACGAAAGTCATCGCGTGTCTTGGCATCATGGTTAGTTCTCCTTCCCGGCCGACGGCGCCGCCAGGGCAAGCTGCGTGGACTCAATCATGCCCACCGTGCGGTTCGATTCCACAAACGTGGTGTTGGCCACGCGGCGAATGTCCGCTTTGCTCACCTTGCCAATGTCATCGACGTGGCGAAAGACTTCCCTCCAGTCGCCGAAGAGCGCCTGGGCGCCTCCCAGTTGCTGGGCCAGACCCTCATTGTCACCCAGTCCGCGCACGAGGTCTGCTTTGGCCCGCACCTTGATCATCGCCAGTTCCTCGTCCGTGATGTCCTCTTTCTTGACCCGCTCGATTTCGGAGTGGATCGCGTCGCGAATCTCCTCCGGCGTGTGCCCGGGGGTTGAGACCGCGAAGAAAACGAACAAGTTCGGATACTTGTTGCCGGGGAATCCATTGAACCCGCCTGAGAATACCGCCAGCTTCTTGTCCCGGACCAGGGAGCGGTAGAGGCGCGAGGTGCGGCCATTCGACATCAGGTCCTGAAGCGCGTCATACACCGCGTCATCCTTATCGCGCGCGCCGGGCTTGTGATAACCCTCGATGAAGATTGGCTGCGAGGTTTCGTGCAGGATCACGATGCGCTCGGCAATCTGTGGCGGTTCGACGGTCCGCAGCGGCTCCGGCTTGGGCCGCGCCGGCAACTGGCCGAAATACTTCTCCATGACGGGCAAGGCCTCGCTGGCCTTTACGTCCCCTACTACGGTCACCACCATGTTCGCGGGGACGTAATATTTGCGGTA
>JBEKLY010000139.1:0-19292 GCA_050010015.1 Terriglobia bacterium | reverse complement strand
CCTCCTGCTGCTCCCCACCCCGTGTCACCACGACGCAGTTGCAGGCTGATTACGAGTTACGTTAGCTCGGTGAGGACTTCCACCTCACTGATCGTGTGCGCTCTCAGGCGCACTAGCCGGGGCAACGCCCCCGGAACGGTGACGCGGAAACCGACCGACCCTGGAAGGGCCGTACAGCCACGCATCCACACAGGGTCCCTTGAGAGAGGAATCTATTCGACCCTTTCAGGGTCGGATTCGTGCCCTGCCCGATTCCGGGGGCGTTGCCCCCGGCTACTCTATGAATCCCCTGCGGGGATTTCAGGCGAGAAGCGAGCGCGGACCAGGTTGTTAGGTCCACGGTTTCTCCTCGAGTCAGAACGAAAAGCCGCAGACCTTGGAGAGCCGGTCTGGGCGACGCGCTCCTCGATCCTTTCCCGATTGACCCCTCACCCGGCCCACGCGCCTCGCGAAAGCGCCGTCGCGGGCCACCCTCCCCCCTCGGGAGAGGGCTGGCAATCTACGGGATCAGTGATTAATAGTCAAATTCTCAAACAGAAACAGCCCTGACTTGCCTGCCACGACGATATCCAAGTCTCCGTCGCCGTCGATATCGACCACGGGGATCTGCATGCCGCCGCCGGTGCGGCCGCCGTAATCGATGACGTGGCGCCGCCACTGGATTTCGGTTCCCACCTTTATAGGTTCGTACCAGTAGATTCCGAGCGGCTCGCGGCTACCGGGGTCGTGGCCGTTGTGGGCGAAGTAGCGCTTGCCGGTGACGATACCGATGTGGCCGTCGCCCTTGAGGTCGACAAGCGTTAGAGCGTGGGCCTGCGACCAGCTATCGTCAATCACGTGTTTGACCCAGGTGCGATAACCCGCGGAATCTTTCTTTTGCTCGAGCCAAAAGATTCCATAGCCGTGGCCGAGTGAAGTGACGATGTCCGGCAAACCGTCGCAGTTTACGTCGAGCGTATAAATGAAACCGGTAGCGCCTAGATCAAATTCGGGATGAAAGATCCACTGGCCGGTGCGGGGATCGGGCGGGGCTTCGAACCAACCCTTGGGGGTGATGATATCGGTTCGCCCGTCGCCGTTCACGTCTCCCGCGCCGATGCCGTGGCCATAGCTCTTTGGGCTCACGATGTGGGGAATCCAGGCTTCATCGCCACCTTTGCCTGACAGCTCGTACCAGGTCAGCGGAAATTTCTCGTCGCCAAACTGCGGCAGGAGTTGCTGCGGCTTGCCGGTGTTGAGGATATCCACCAGAAAAGCAAACTCGACGGGAGAACGCGACTCGATCACGTGCTTCTGCCAAGGCTTATCCTGCGCCCCAGGGTTTTCCCACCAGGTAAGCGTTTCGCCCCAATAGGAGCAGCTCACAATATCCGGGTAGCCGTCGCCGTTCACGTCGATCGCCAGGTCGCTGAGGTCTTCCAGGTAGAAGTCCGAATAAGGCAAGCTGCGAAACTTGTGTTTGATCCAACGCGGGCCTTCGCCAGGGGCAGCGGGCGGCGCCTGCTCGAACCAGTTCTCCCCGGAGACGATGTCCAACTTGCCGTCGCGGTTCATGTCCACGAGGGCCACGGTTTCGCTGGGGCCCAAGTCGATGGTGTGCTTTCGGAAAGGAATTTCGTCGGACCCTTGCGCGCCTGCATGGGAAACGAAGTAAAAAGCCGGTGCAACGGTCAGAAGCAGCGCGCTGAGAAGAAGCAGCCGCCTTCCTTCTCTTCGAAGGCGGGAACTGGTAGGAAGGTGAGCATTCATGGGGCCTCCAAAACAGTCGACGGTTGTCTCTGGAAAGTCGCTTGAATGTCGTGGCGCGGGCGTCTCGCCCGCGGTCGCGGGGAGCGTCCCGCTCCCGCGCGGGCAGGATGCCCGCGCCACAGCGGGCGAGACGCCCGCTCTACGTCCGTCTACTACCGCGACAACAGACGGTCCCCGCGCGCCCGACACCAGACACCCGGCACCTGACACCTTTACTTAATCCCCAGCCCCCCAGCCAAGCGTCGAATGAAACGCAATCCTTGCTGCGCCAACTCGTCGCCGGACGGAGCCACGTCGCGCCAGATGGCTGCTGCCGCGGCCAAGTCGGGCTCCGGCTGTGCGAACGATTCGATGGTCATCCAGCCGTTGTAACGGATCGCCTTCAACACCTTCAGCACTCCTTGCCAATCGAAATGGCCGCTGCCGGGAATGCCGCGGTCGTTTTCGGAGATGTGAACATGCCCCAGCTCGTTGGCGACCGAGCGCAGCGCTTCCGCCGGATGCTTTTCTTCGATGTTGGAGTGGAAGGTATCAAAGTGAATCTTGACGTTCGGCGCGCCGATGTCGCGAACCAGGCTGGCCGCATCCTCGAGCGTGTTAAGGAAATAAGTTTCGAAGCGGTTGAGCGGCTCCAAACAAATCGTCACCTCGCGCTTTTCGGCGTGCCGGCCAACCGCTTGCAATCCCTCGACGGCCCAGTTCCATTCATCCGCAGTGCGCTGGCGGCCGGTCATCACTCCCAAGCCCGCATACATCGGACCGCAAATGAGGCGCGCCCCAAGCTCCGCCGTGCGGTCCACGCAAGTCTTCAGAAACAACACTCCCCTAGCCCGCACCTCGGCCTGGGGACTCACCAGATGGCATTCGCGCGGCAGGACGCTGCACATGGTGCATTCCAGGTGATTCGCTTCCAGCATTCGCCGTACCGCGGGTATGTCCGCCGGTTCCTGCGGAGAGAGAAACAGTTCAACTCCATCAAAACCCCACGCCTTGATGCAAGAGAACAACTCTTCGTGGGTTTCGTTAACGCGCGTCGTCCAGACCATTGTGTTGACGCCGTATTTCATGCTCGAGCTCCCTTGACGCGTAATCCAATCATCTTAAGATTTGTGTGCTCAGCGGCTGTGCCGCCCCGCCTTGCGGAAAATCTGAAAAGATGTGGAAATATCCGCTGCCTGTCATCCTGAGCGCAGCGAAGGATCTCCGCAGTTACTTATGGCTCGACGACTCACGAACAACTGCAGAGATCCTTCGCTGCAGCGAAAATAGCGAACCCGGACCCCCTCACCCGTCCCGCTCCGGCTGATGAAACCGCCGGCAGCGAGACACCCTCTCCCCCAAGGGGGCGAGGGCTTTTTCATGACAAGTGGTCAAGCGCAGGACCATGAAATCTTCGCTCAGGATGACACACTCGCAAATTCTTTCACGATACAATCCAGGGCTTGCGGTATTCCTTGGTGAGCAGTTTGTTGGCCTCAGCGTCGCCCACAAACTGCTCCTTATCCCGATCCCAACGCAACTTCCGTCCCAACTTATAAGAGATGTTTCCAAGGATACAAGCGCTGGTGGCGCGATGAGTCGTCTCGATATCGGAGTTGGGCTTCTGGCGCGAGCGCACGCAGGCGAGGAAGTTTTCGACGTGCGGCTGGTGCTGGGGCGTACCGTCGGCCGTGGTCACGGCGCTCGGGCCGAAAGTTTCCCAGCCGTCGTGGACGAGGTCCATCGGCCAGATGGTGTAACCCTCGCGATTCACGAACAGCGTGCCTTCCGTGCCGTAGAACTGCATGCCGTATTGATGATCGTCGGGGCCGCGTCCGGCACGATTGTAGAACTTCACCAGGCAGCCGTTTTCGTTTACCGCCGTGCCGGGATATTCGTAAGTCGCCTCAAGCGTGTCGGGAGTTTCGAAGACTCCGGAGGTAATGAACTGCCCGCCCGAAGCCGCCACGGTGCGCGGCGCGTCGGCCGCGATGGCCCAATGCACGATGTCGATCAAGTGGGGCGCCCAGTTCGTCAGCTCACCGCCGCCCGTCTCCCAGAAGCCGCCCCACCCCATATGGCGATTGTGGTTGTAAGGGTGGTAGGGCGCTGGACCCAGCCACATGTCCCAATTGAGACCCTCGAGAGGTTCGGAATCGGGATAGGGCGTATGCATTCTCGACTGCACGGAGGTGCCACGTAAAACCCAGGTGTCGGCTTCCGTCACCCGCCCGATGCGCTTGGCGCGAAGCAGTTCAGCCACCTTCTTGAAGTGCTCGCCGGAGCGTTGCTGCGTGCCGCACTGAACCACTCGATTGTTCTTGGTGGCCGCCTCCACCATCCGCCGGCCTTCCAGAATGGTGTGTGAAATGGGCTTCTCCACGTACACGTCTTTGCCCGCCTCGCACGCTGCGATCATGGGAATGGCGTGCCAGTGTTCCGGCGTGGCCACAATCACCGCATCGATATCCTTATGCTCGAGAAGTTTGCGAAAGTCCGCGTACGTCTTCACCTTCTCGGGTGCGAGGTCAAGACCAATCATCGTTTCCCGGAGGCGCATGTCCCACACGTCCGAGAGCGCCACCACATCCACTTGACCCGTCCTGATGAATGAGCCTAAGTCGTAACGGCCCTGGTTCCCCGAACCAATCAGTCCCACACCGATGCGATCGTTCGCGCCCACTGCGTTTCGCACCGCCGGACCCGCGGAAACGGCCAGGCTTGCGGTTCCCAGCACGGCGGATTTGTGAAAATCGCGACGCGACATTTTCAAGCTGTCCATGATTGCCCTCCCGGGTAGCGCGGACCCCCGTCCTGCGCAGGTCTGTGGCCTTTCAAGTCCTGTCGTCCCGCCCTTCACTATGAATCTGACATCGTCAAGCGCAGGCATTATACAACTTGAAAAGGCTAAAGGGTAAAGGCTAAAGGATGAAAGAAGGGTTACTTTTCAGCCTCTAGACTTTAGACTTTAAACTTTAGACTTACTTTAGACTTCGCCCTTTAAGAACGCTTCTTTGTTCACCACGTAAGGCATGTTCGCTGGGTTACCGCCATAGCGCCCTTCCAGAACGTCGATGACGCCTTGTACGCAACGGCCGGCCATACCCTTGTTGGGGTCGGGGGAAAGGCGCGTGACGCGGCCGGCGCTGGCGAAGTGAGAGAAGAGGCGGACGCGATTTTCGAGTTTTGGATCGCGCAGGGGGGAATCCGCCGGCAAAGGTTCCTGTTCGTAAACATCCAGCGCCGCGCCGGCAATCGCCCCTTCGCGCAAGGCATCCACCAGCGCCTTCTCGTCCACCACGGCGCCGCGCGCGGTGTTTATCAAGAAGGCAGTGGGCTTCATCCAGCGGAGCGTTTTTCCGTTGAACAAATGAAAAGTGGGGTTCTTGCCTTCTCCCTCCCGTATCAACGGGACATGAACGCTGACGAAGTCCGCTCCTCTCAGCGCCGCCTCAAAGCTCACGTAGCCGATGGTGTGCCGCTCGAGCGTGAAGCCGTGCTTGAAGCGCACGTCCATGGCTTCCTGGATCTTGCGCGCGAACTCGTGGTCCTCGACACCGCCGTCGTAACAGAGGAAATCTACGTCGAAGCCCACCGCTTTCTTGATAAACGCCTGGCCAATGCGGCCGGTGCCGATCACTGCGATGGTCTTGCCCGTCACTTCATCGCCCAGAAACGGCAGGTAGGGGTGCCAGATTCCCCAGCGATTGTCGCGCACCAGTCGCTCGCTGGGGCAGAGCCTGCGCGCCACGTTGCCGAGAATGAATATCGCAAATTCCGCTGTGGCCTCGGTTAGCACATCGGCGGTGTTGGTGAAGGGAATGTGATGGCGATTGGCCGCCGCTCGGTTGATGTTGTCAAACCCCACGGCGTACTGGGCAACGACCTTCAAGGTGCCACGGCCGGCTTCGAAAACTTCTTCGTCGATAGGGTCGCGAAGCGTGGTGATGAGCGCGTCAATCCCCGAGCGAACCTTCTCCAGGATCAGGCTCTTCGCGGGCGGCTCGGGGTCGGGGTAGACTTCGACTTCGTAACCGCGCTCTCTCAAAACACCAAATGCCTCCTTGCCAATGTCGCAGGTTGCAAAGACGCGGACGAGCTTCCCGAGTTCGGTCATCGTCCCTCCAGTTTGTGAGTGGCGATTATGTTGTCTTGTCTCTTTAAGCCCTGCTTGTCTCAACGAGTCGCAGGGGAACGGGCCGCCGTCCCCTGCTCTACTGGCGAGTCTGCCTGCCGAGATGTTCTCGGACGCGCGGCCACAAAGGAAGCAACCCCTCACCCGGCCCGCGCCGACTGATGAAAGCGCCGTCGCGGGCCACCCTCTCCCCTCGGGAGAGGGCTCGCAACGAAATTGAATTTACCCTTTAACCTCTACCCTTCCGTTTTCCAACTCACGTCTTGCTCACAACCGCTTCTTCGCCCAGTCGCCGATCCAGCCCAAGGCCTTCTGGATGTTCTCGACGGAGTTGGCAAAAGAGAACCGCAGATACCCTTCACCCCACGCTCCAAAAGCGGTTCCGGAGAGGCACGCCACGCCGGCTTCCTTCAGTATGGCGTCAGCCAGAGCGCCGGAATTCCACTTGGTTCCTTTGATGTTGGGAAACACATAAAAGGCTCCGTGTGGCTGCCGGCAACTGAAGCCCGGGATGCGGTTCAAGCCGTCGACGATGACGCTGCGGCGCCGGCGGAATTCCTCGCGCATCACCCCAACGGAGCTTTGGTCGCCCCGCAGCGCTTCAACGCCTGCAATCTGGCTGAAGCTGGCGGTGCAGGAGTTGCAATTGGTCATCAACTGTGCAATCCATTTCGCCAGGTCCGGCCGCATCACCCCCCAACCCATTCGCCAGCCGGTCATGGCATAAGTTTTCGAAAATCCGTTCAAGATAATCGTCGACTCCTTCATGCCGGGGAACTGGGCTATGCTCGTGTGCTCGCCTTCGTAGATCAACCGATGATAGATTTCGTCGGAGAGCACCGCGATATCGCGCCCCGCAAGCGTATCCGCAAGCGCCTTCAGCCCCTCGCGGCTAATGACTCCGCCGGTGGGATTCTGCGGGCTATTGAGGATCAGCAAGCGTGTGCGGTCCGTAATCTTATCGAGGATTTCTTCCACGTCCACATCGAAATCCCGGTCCTCGTGCAAACCATAGGGAACGGCTTGCGCGCCAACGAAGTTAATCATGGATTCATAAATAGGAAAACCGGGATTAGGATAAAGAACTTCGTCGCCGCGCTCGACCAGGGCCAGAATGACAAAGAACATGATCGGTTTGCCGCCCGGCGTAATAACGACCTCGCTCGGGTCAACTGGAACGCCCGAATGCCTGGCGGTGTACTCTGCCGCAGCTTTCCGAAGCTGAGGCAAGCCGGCCGAAGGCCCGTAGTGCGTCCAACCGTCTCGCAAGGCGCGGACGCCCGCTTCCACGATGTTGGCGGGCGTCGCGAAATCGGGCTCCCCAATTTCCAGATGCACGATCTCTCTGCCCTGGGCTTCCAGAGCACGTGCGCGCACCAGCACCTCGAACGCCGTCTCCGTGCCCAGCCGCGACATACACTCGGCCAGGCGAAGCGTTTTTTGCGTAGTGGTACTCATGGTGACCTCTCCTCCTCTTCACGAGTTGAAAGTCGAGAGTTGAAAGTCGAAAGTCGATAGTCGAAATTAGATTATAGAAATCAGAAACTGGTAACTTGAAGTCAGAACTCGCGCCCCCCCCGGGCTTTCAAGTTCCAGTTTCGGAATACAATTGTCGGCCTTTCAGCCTTCGATTTCCAGCGCCAATTTACCTCACGCGGCGCGAGCCAGTTTCATTCTGAGCGAAGACTCCATGGTGCTTCGGCTCACCGCTGGTCATGAAAATGATCCCCCTCCTTGGTAAGGAGGGGCTAGGGGTGGTTGCCGTTCGTTGACGATACCACCCACCACCCCCTGCCCCTCCTCCCGCTGAGGAGGGGAGTCATTCTCATGGCAGTCGCTCATGCCCGTCGGCTGACGGGCACCCGGAAACCATGAAAATCACCCGACGGTGGACGGATGTGGTGCGGGTGAGACTCCCGCACCACGATCTTCAGAGCAGCGGAGAATTTCTGGAGTGCTACGGTTAAGAAGTAACTGCCGCGATTCTTCGCTTCGCTCAGAATGACACAGTCACAGCGCTGACCTTCGAGTTTCCATTTTCCAGTTTCTAATTTGCGGTTCCCGACTTTCCTACGGGTGGAGCAGGATTTTGCCAAAGAACTCCCGGCTTTCCATTTTTCTTTGCGCGGCAGCCGCCTCCTGGAGCAGAAACGCGGAGTCGATCACTGCGCGCAGCTTGCGTCGCCCAAGCAATTTGAGAGCTTCGAGCAGCTCCCACTTACCGCCCATAAACGAGCCCATCACGGTGCGTTGCCGTCCAAAAAGGCCCTGGACGTTCAGCTTCACCTCTCCTCCGCTGGTCACGCCGCAAGTCACCAGGCGCCCGTAGGTGGCAAGCGAATTGAAGCATTCTTCCCAAACGGCCGCGCCCACGTGCTCCACAATCACATCCACGCCGCGCTTCGCCGTAAGGCGCCTGACCTCGCTGGAAATCGACTGCCGGCTGTGATTGATGACCTCGTCGGCGCCGAGCGCCCGCGCCTTCTCCAGTTTCCAGTCCGCTCCGGCAGTGGCGATCACGCGCGCGTTCACCGCCTTGGCGATCTGGATGGCTGCGCTGCCCACGCCCGAGCCGGCGCCGATGACCAGCACATCCTCGCCCGGCCTCAGTTGAGCGCGGGTGAACAGCATGTGCCAGGCGGTGAGAAAAACCAGCGGCACCGCGGCAGCCTCGTCAAAGCTCAGATCTCCGGGGATGGGTATAGCATTCACCTCGGGCGCCTTCACCAGTTCCGCATACCCGCCATCCACAAAGACGCCGAGAACCGTATAATTCCGGCAGGCGCTGTCCAGTCCTTTGAAGCACGCCTCGCACTGCCCGCAACTGATCCCCGGGCACAACAGAACGCGCTCGCCCGCTTTCACACGCTTCACCTGCGAGCCCACTTCCGCGACTTCACCGGAAACGTCGCTTCCCGGGATATGAGGGAGCGGAAGCTTCCAATCGCTCACGCCTTGCCGGAGCCAGAGGTCCAGATGATTCAGAGCGCATGCCTTGACCCTCACCAACACTTCGTCGGCTGCAATTTTTGGGTCCGGGGCCGCTTCGTATTTCAGCACCTCGAGACCGCCGTGCTCGTGGAATCGGACCGCCTGCATGGTTCACCCCCGTGGCTCAAAAGTACCATTCCTTAACTCATCAAACAATGTATGATACGCCAGTGTAACCGGATTTCTCTGCAAGCACTGCACTGTTATTCCGAAGATCTTTTGCAGCGCGCAGAGATTTCTGGTCTGGATTTTTGAATCTGGAATTTTGGATGCGGCCGAAAGGCTGCGCTGCGGCCTCTGTGGTAAAGCTCGAACTCGCTTAATCCACAATTCCGAACGAATATGAGTGTTCTCACGTCACTCCGAGGTCAAGTCGAGACTGATCACGCCTCCGATGCTTCGTTGGCCGTGGGCCCGCCGCTCGACCGCATCGACTTGGCGCTCGCGGCTGTCCTGGCGCTGGGTGCGCTGGCGATGTTTTGGAAGGTGATCTTCACTCCTTCCATGCTTTGGTTTCGCGATGTCTCTAATTTCACTTATCCCTGCGCGCACTTCATTCAACAAATCTGCCGCAAGGGCGAGTTACCCTATTGGAACCCTTACTTGAACTGTGGGCAGCCACTCCTCGAGAATCCCAACCAGTTGTTCTTCTATCCCTACACGCTGCTCATGATCCTGCTCCCCATAGATTTCGCCTACCCTTTTTTTTACGTTGTGCACGTGGCGCTCGCGGGCATCGGCGCGTACCTCCTGGGCCGGCGTTGGGGGCAGAGCCGCGGTGGCGCGTTCTTCGCCGGATTCGTCTTTGCTTTCAGCGGCCCCTTGCTGTCGCTCGGCAACTTGTATAACCACGCCGCTTGCGCGGCCTGGATGCCTTGGGCGCTGCTCGCCACGGACCGCGCCGTTCGCGGCATTGCGGCGCCCCACCACCCCTTGATCCCCTCCTCAGAGAGGAGGGGAACTAAAGTCTCAGCGGTCACCAGCGTGGTGAAACTCACGCCAGCGATAGACGTGCATGAACTCCCCTCCTCTTTGAGGAGGGGATTAAGGGGTGGTGATGGGTTCCGCCCCTGGATTTTGCTGACACTGGTTTTTTCCATGCAGTTTCTTGCCGCCGAGCCATTCACCCAGATTGCAACCATTGGTATTTGTTTTGCTTACGCCATCTACCTTAAAGTAACACTTCATCCGATCATTTCTCATGCAAACTTGCGCATCCTGGCCGGATTCACTCTGACGGGGTGCTTCATGCTGGCGCTGTGCGCCGTCCAGTTTTTGCCGTCGGTAGGGTTCTTGGCTAACTCGCACCGTGGAGCGCAGGGGATGCTATTCCGCGAGACGGCGAATTGGTCGTTCCAGCCTCTCCGGTTGATGGAGATGCTGGTGCCGGGATTCTACGGGCCCGCCTTGACCTCCCCGACAGCCTGGAACGCCATTGCAGATGACGTCGGCAGCCCGTATTTCATTTCAGTGTATCTTGGCTTCGTCCCGCTGTTCTTTGCTCTCTGCGGCTGGGCTTTGGGAAAAGATCGCCGCCGAAACTTTGTGGGAGGGTCGGCGATAACCATTTTCTTGCTCTCCTTTGGCCACTTTACTCCGCTTTTTTCCCTCGCTTACTTGCTTGTCCCGTTGCTCTGCATGGTGCGTTTTCCTGTAAAGCTGCTTGTCCCCTTCATTATGCTTATCGCGATCCAGGCAGGGTGGGGAATAGACGCAATGCGGAAAGAAGTTGCCTCGTGGCAGGCCCGGCGCAATCGGGCCCTGTGGCCGCTCGGGGCATTGCTCGGGTGTTGCGTACTGGTTTGGGTAGCGGCCGGCGTCGCGCCAGGCTTCGCCTTGCGCCCCGTGGCGTGGGCGCTCGTCCGGCAGGGCCACCCGGCGAACGAGGCTTCGCAAATGGCTGATTACCTGGACGCCATGCTACGACTTTACTTGCCCGGTATAGCCGGCTTCCTGCTCGCCGGGATTCTGCTCGTGATCGGCCTCCTCAGAAAGAAACGCTGGGCGATTTGGGGTGTTCCGGTATTCGCCATTCTGGGTATGGCGCAGCTTTTTGCGGAGGGCTTCAGCGCCAACCCTTTGGTCCCTCCTGCCTTCTATGACTATGTACCTCCGGTTATTTCCCAGTTCAGAGGCATGCCAGGGACGTACCGCGTCACTTCGCTAACCCGCATTTCTTCCGCTCCGAAAGGCGTTCAGAATTACGTCAATTTTGACTCGATTCCGGAAGCGGCGGCGATACCGCACGCCGCCCAGGGAATATTCCGCCAAAGGCTCTTGTTGGCCACAGGATCAATGTCGCAAGGTGTGGAGGGAAGCCTCAACCTGGATTTCGACGACCGCTCGCTGCCTCCTTATCTCTTCGACGTTTGGATCTATCTCTTCACGCAGGCTCCTGATGATCTCCGCGTGCATTGCCTGCTGGGCCGGACCAACACGAAGTACATCATTCGCCCCACTCGGCAAGTTACTTCGGGCGCAAAGGTAGTGAGCGAAGTCTTCAGCGGCTCTCCTAAACCAAGCTATCTGTTCGAGGACCCTTACTTTATGCCTCGTGCGTACGTGGCGGGTACGTCCGTTCTTACCAAGAGCCCGCTCGAGACCCTTTCGAAAATAGCATCGCCGCAATTCGATGCCGCGGAAAAGGTGATCTTAGCCGCTGATCCCGGCGCCGCTCCTGCCGTCCATGGCTCGGGCTCCGCAGGCAGCGTCGAGATCCTCGATCACCAACCCAATCGAGTGACACTGAAGGCCGAGCTTTCACGGCCGGGGTACGTAGTTCTGCTCGACCGCTATGAACCAAACTGGCGCGCAAGTATCGATGGCCGCGAAGTCCCAGTGCTCCGCGCCAATCAGCTTTTCCGCGCCGTGTACGCCGCGCCAGGCAGGCACGTTATTGCATATTATTATCGCCAGGATGGCCTCTTAGCTGGGATGCTCATCACCTGCATCACGGCTGTGGGTCTTTTGTGCTTATATCTGTATGACTCCCGAAATCGTCGCGTCGTCAAGCAGTGAAGCGGACCTGGAACTCACCATTCTCATGCCTTGCCTGAACGAGGCAGAGACGCTCGGCCGGTGCGTTCAAAAGGCTCAAGGATTCCTCCGCAATCACCACGTGCGAGGCGAGGTTTTAGTCAGCGATAACGGCTCGGAAGACGGCTCGCCGGACATTGCACAACGGCTTGGGGCCCGGGTGGTGCACGTACCGACCCGCGGTTACGGCGCGGCGTTAATTCACGGTGCAATGGCAGCTCGAGGCAAATTTGTGATTATGGGCGACGCCGATGACAGTTACGACTTCACTGAGCTGTCGCCGTTTCTCGAGGAATTGCGCGGCGGCGCCGACGTGGTGATCGGCAACCGCTTCAAAGGCAGCATCCGACCCCACGCCATGCCTTGGAAGAACCGTTGGATCGGCACCCCCATGCTCACCGTTCTGGGCCACCTCTTCTTTCATTCGCCAGTGCGCGACTTTAACTGTGGGTTGCGGGGATTCTCGCGGACCGCATTCGAGAGGATGGATCTGCGCACTACCGGTATGGAATTCGCGTCCGAAATGATAGTCAAAGCCTCCCTGCTTCGGCTGAAAGTGGCGGAGGTGCCGACCACACTCAGCCCCGACGGCCGTTCCCGTCCACCCCATCTGCGGCCTTGGCGGGATGGCTGGCGGCACTTGCGTTTTCTCCTGATGTATAGCCCGCGCTGGCTGTTTCTTTATCCGGGACTGGCGTTGGTCTTCGTGGGAGCGGCAGGCTGCGCGTGGCTTCTGCCCCAAACCGAGCGACTCGGGAATGTGGGCTTTGACATACATACCTTGCTTTACGCCTTCGTCGCAATCGTCCTGGGGTATCAGTTCATCGCCTTTGCAACGTTCACCAAAGTGTTCGCAATTTCGGAAGGACTGTTACCGAACGATCCGCGGATCGACCGGGTCTGTCGCTATCTCACCTTGGAGGCGGGATTGATCGTCGGCGTGGTGTTGACTCTGGCAGGGTTGGGTGGCTCAGTCCTGGCGGTCAGTGAGTGGGGTAAGGCAAACTTCGGAGCACTCGATCCCTCGCGCATGCTGCGCCTCGTCTTACCCTCGGTATTCTCGCTGATGCTTGGTGTCGAGACTATCTGTGGCAGCTTTTTTCTTAGTATCCTTCGATTACGACGACGCTGAACATTCAGGATTGAGTTGCGATGCTCAGAAACCTTCTGACCGAGCTAATGATGCAGGCACCCTACCAACCTGCTTCCAATTTCTGGCGCGCGATCGAAATTGATGAGGTCATCAATCATGACCTACCCGCAGGCCGGGGTCTCGACCTTGGTTGCGGCGACGGCCATCTGATGGCAATCATCCTCGAACATGTGGGGCAACGGACAGTCGTGGGACTCGACGTCGACCCGCACGAAATTGCGCTGGCCCGAGGTCGAAATGTTTATCGGGATGTCGTGACAGCGCCGGCAGACTCTCTGCCTTTTCACGACGGGGAGTTTGATTTTGTCTTTTCTAACTCGGTCTTGGAGCACATTCAGAATATCAATGGCGCCTTGTTAGAGGTTGCGCGCGTTTTGCGCCCCTCCGGCAGATTTCTCTTTACGGTCCCCGGCGCGAATTTTCACAATTGCCTAAAGGGTCCGCGATGGAGCGGTAACCGAGAGCAGTACCTCCTTGAGACGGACGCGCGCTGCATGCACCTCCGTTACTGGGACGCGAGCAGTTGGTCTGAACACCTGCAGCAAGCCGGGTTGACGCTGGTTCATCAACATGAGTACCTTACGTTAGCGCAGGTGCAGCGCTGGGAGCTAATTGCTTCCTACACGAGCTCCGCGCTCTATCGATTGCTCGGCCGGAAGAAACAACCCATTGAGATCCAGCGCCAGATGGGGATTCGCAGCCTGCGACTCAGGCTTCCGCGCGTTATCGCCACGCTGAGCGCCGCCGCCATGGACCTTGGCTCTCGCTCAGAAGCGTCCATGTACGGTTGCTTATTGGTGGAGGCGAGGAAGCTCGAGAACAACCAATCATGATTGAGACTGGAATGAAATCGCGACTGGCCACGACTTACGAGGGTGCGCGATGCGGAAATTAAAGGTAGCGGCTGTAGGACTTGGATGGGTAGCTCTGCATCGGCACTTGCCGGTTATGCAGCGAAGCGCGGACTTCGAGGTTGTCGGTGTAATCGACCGTTCAGCGGGGCGGGCACGTCAAGTAATGGCGCAGGGCGGCTACCGGCACTGCGCGGAAACGGCCGACCTCGCCACCGTCGGCTGGTTAAAGGATGTCGATGTCGTCACCCTTGCCACGGCTCCCATGAGCCACTACTCGCTGATCCGGCAGGCTCTGGAATTGGGCAAGCATGTTCTCACCGAAAAACCGTTCACCATGACCGTTGCGGAAGGAGAGGAATTGGTGGAATTGGCGAGGGCGAAGAATCTGCGGCTTGGCATCGTGCACAACTTCCAGTTCGCCCGCGCAACGAAACGGCTTTTGCGCGACATAGCGAACGGCGTATTCGGCTGGCTTCGCGCGATCAGCGCTGTCCAGCTCAGCAATCCCCGTCGACGCCTGCCCTCGTGGTACGAGCAACTACCGCTCGGGCTGATGTACGACGAGAGCCCTCACCTGCTGTACCTGATTCGCGCGCTCGCAGGCGAAATCCACCTGGTGCGCGCTCTGGTGCATGGCAGTCCAGGGGGCCTCAATACACCTGCGCGGATCGACGCTTTCTTTAAGGCCCCAAATTTCGATGGGCCGATTACGCTGAACTGCAATTTTGAGAGCCCCGTCAGTGAGTGGCACCTGATGGTCTTCGGAGAGGAGCGGTTGGGCATCGTTGACATTTTCCGGGACATCTATATTTCCCTTCCCAACGACGGAGCACATCAAACCCCAGAAGTATTTCGTACCAGCTTGTTTGCGACGGGCCAACACTTGTTGCAACATTTGGCGAGCGGCATTCTCCATTTGCGCGGTTGCTTATTCTACGGCAATGAGGAAGTATTCTTGCGTTTCGCACGCGCCGTCCGTGGCTCGACCGAATCCTTATTGCCTATCGGGCCGGAAGCCGCATTAGCGGTGCTGCGCCTCCAGCACGAGATCCTCAGTCGCCAAGAACGCTGGAACCCTAACTCCGCTTTGCCGTAAGCCAAAACTACGACCAGATCATTCGATCTGTCGATCACGCACTTTATTCGCTACTTCGCAAGACTTAGGTTGGCCAGGCAAATGAATGTTCTGATGGTCACTAACTATTTCGGCTCGCATGGGGCAGGGATCGAACTCGTTGCGGAAACGCTATTTCGAGGACTCGTGGGGCGGAAGTGTACGATCGTGTGGGCAGCCGCGAACGTGAGTGCAGCCCCTGCCGAAGATGCCCACGGAACAGCTTTGCCCCTGAAGACCTGGAACGGGGTGGAAGTGATTAGCGGGCTGCCGTTTCCGGTTCCCAGCCTCGGCGCTCTGAAGCAACTCCGCTCGAGCGTGGGTCGCGCCGACATCGTGCTGTTGCACGATTGCCTTTACCTCTCGAATATTGCGGCGTTCTTGTGCGCGCGCCGGCTGGGTGTGCCGGTTATGATCGTCCAGCACATCGGGATGGTTCCGTACCGCAACCTTCTGCTGCGTGGAACGATGAGATTGGCCAACGCGCTGGTCACGCGCCCCATGCTCGCGTCAGCGGAGCAGGTTGTATTCATCAGCCGGAAGATCGCACGCCATTTCGCCTCGGTGCGTTTCCGCCGGCCGCCTGAGCTGGTTTTCAATGGTGTCAACACTGCGGTCTTCAGTCCTTTGGGCGAAGGGGAGGATAGGGAGGCGATCCGACAGCACCTAGACCTGCCACGCCAAGGCATTGTAGCGCTATTTGTTGGTCGCTTCGTCGAGAAGAAAGGTGTCCCGGCAATGAAGCGCATGGCGGAGATGCGCCCAAACTGGACTTGGGCGTTTGCCGGCTCGGGACCTCTTGACCCTCGCAGTTGGAATGCGGCCAACGTGCGTGTCTTTTCCAACTTGCGCGGCGCCTCAATGGCCCCGCTCTACCGTGCCTGCGACCTGCTCGTGCTTCCCAGTGTTGGGGAGGGATTCCCCCTGGTTATCCAAGAGGCTTTGGCCTGCGGACTGCCCGTTGTTTGTGGGGCTGACACGGTTGAAGCAGACGAGGCATTGAAGCCTTTTGTCCAAGGTGTTCGAGTTTACGCAGATGATGCCGGCCGCACAGCCAGAGAATTTCTGCGCGCCATTGAAGAACTGAAGGACTCAAAGGCCGGAAAGCACACGCCCGAGGAGCGCCACGCTTTCGCCGCTTCGAGATACTCATGGGACAACACGATCTCGCAATACCTGGACGTCGCGTCGCGCCTCGCCTCGCACGCCGCCGGTCCCTGAGGAAGGGGGAGAACAGACACAAGAACGGTGCGACGATGAGCTTGCGGTGCATTCCGCCAATCGAGAGGTTGGAAGCTGTTTCAAAACCGCCCGGCAGAGGGGCTATTACTGAATGCCGCCCAGGATGCCCGGCCGCCGCTCGAGCGCTCAGCCCCGCAGGGGCTGGACATGAGCAGCCGGGGGCAACGCCCCATAGGCATTAACTTAACGCCTCAAGTGGTGGCAATATAGGTCTCGCTCACCGCTAATACAGGCCCGGAGGACCGACAGCGTGTAGCCCACGGCGTGAGCCGTGGGACCGAGGAGCCGCCCCTGGTTATCTCAGCCCCGGAGGGGCGGCAGTGGCTCCCGCGCGAGATCTGTCGCCCCTTCCGGGGCTGCGAATATTAACGCCACATTCCGTCCCACGGCTCACGCCGTGGGCTACTTTCTGGCGCCGCTCCGCGGCTCTCGAAGTCCCGGCACCTAAAGTTAACGCTTATGGGGTTTCACCCCCGGCTACTCAAATTGCTCCCCTCCGGGGAGCAATGCTTCACGCGTAGTCGACCATCCCGTTGCAATCGGGTACGGAAGGTTTTGAAACAGCTCTTAGTTTTCTGCCGGCCTTCCCTGCGGCGCCTCGCAGGGCGAGACTTCGTCCGCCGGGATTGGCGCGGCCGCGGAGGCCCAGGAGTTCTTCAGCAGTGCGAATCCTAGCAAAGCCAGCCCGAGGGTGCCCGCGAGCCAGGCGCCAAGGTTGATCCCACGTTGGTCCGGAGCAATCCCCCGCATCCATAGCGGCCACGGTCTGGGCACATAGAACACCCTGTAGTGTCGCATCCAAACGGGGGCCTGTGAACGCGGAATAGAAGGCAGAGGACCGAGTGTAGTGTACGTCGGCGGGTTACTGTTGGTGTTAAACAAAGTTGCTTCCGGAGGCGGGCCTTTAATCAGTGAGAGCATCTCGCGCGGGCGCGCCGCCAGCGCGCTGTGGTTGAGGTAGAACCAGGGATCGCTGGCCCAGAACAAATCCGGAAGCGCGCGCTCGAAAAAGTAACGCTGGTTCTCAACACTAACGCTCAAACATTGAACGATCAATCCGGCTCCGACGATGGCGATCCTCATTTTTCGTCCGGACGGGCTTTTGAAACGCGCGAACGGAAACGCCAGCGCCCAGAGCGGCACGAGCGGCGTCAGGTAGCGCGGACCCCAACACCAGTCACCTCCCGCAAAGGCGATATTCGATAGGAATAACAGCAGTACCATACTCGCGGCAGCGATGGTCAAAGCGATCTGGGGTTCACGCCGCCACAGCCGGCGTATTCCGGCGAGCCCTAGAACGATCGACGGACTGTAGAGTAAGATGCCCTTTCCAGGACTTACCAACAGCGTCAGCAATCCCGCTATGGGATTCCCAAATCGAGGCGGGCCCCCGTGCTCCCTGTAGTGGACTTTGGCGGAATCGAAGAGCGACCCAAATCGAGCGTAGTTAAAGTCAAGCGCCAACAGCACTCCCACCAGGCTCAGCAGCAAGAACAATCCGCAGCGCCGGCAGGCGTCGTGGAACGCGATTACCTCATCAGCCGAGAGGCCGCACGGGCTTTTGAACTCCCGGATCGCGCCCCGGAAGTCCAACCTCAGAAGCAGGCCAATCGGGTGAAGGAGCACGCGGATGCCGCTCCTCCCTCCCCGAACCTGCCATCTACGCGAGTCGAGGGTAGAGAGCGCGAGCACAGGAATAATGAGGGCGAAATACTCCTGGTAGGTAAACAACAAGCCTGCGGCCAATCCCCCGAGCGCCGCAAAGAGTGGCGACTTCCGCCTGCTGCTCAAGAACCCCAGGAACACGGCGATCAACACCAGGCAAGCGTGCTGGCCGTTATCGAATGTAGATTCCGAGGCGGGCCACATCAACGTGGCAAAGGCGGCAACACTGGTCCACATCAAAGCCTTCCTTACCCCAATGCCAAGCTGTACATAGAACAGGCAGAGCAACGCCGCCGCAGCCGCTCCAAAAATACTGGTCGTCAATGAAAACAAGAAACGCGTCACTTCCCCAGGGGGGTCGTCGTAGAAAGTACCAATGAAGACTAAAGGCATCGCGGCGACTGATGCGCCGGCTCCGTAAAAAGAATAGGTAAACCGACCCCTGTGCGTTCCGCCCATTGACCGTGGTATCCGAAAGTCGAGAATTACGGGCCGGCCCATGGTTAGCCAGTTCATGGTGACCTCGTACCGAACCTGGCCATCAATCAGGTCGATCCGGCCCGGGTTGCTGAGCACGTAGACAGCGAGAACAGCGAAGAAGACGCCCGCGCCTAGCCACAGGGATGCGGTTGGGGGTTTCCTGTCGGCAGGTTTAGGTTCGCAATCTCGCTTCATGGAATCCAGGGGAAAGGAAAACTAACAGCAAAGCAAAGCGCGCCTTGAGTGGGGCCAACTTCGGCCTAAATAACTGACGCAAACCCATCACCCAGCAAGTTTATAACAGTTTCGGGGGCCATTCTCTAGCACCAAAGTACGCGGGAAACAAGGACGAACCTGCTGCGTTAATCCCTCGACAAGCACGCATGACGACTATGGAGATGCGCCGCGGCGTGCCCTTGCGGGCTCCGAGTAAATACAGATCGAATGACGGCGCGGCAAGAGACGTGACTTTACTCCGCGCGCTCTGGCCAGGCGGGAACGCCGCGACCGCCAGAATGCGGCGGTCTCAGCACTGTTCGAAGCTCTATAACTCCAGGATTTGGCGCAGGCCCTCTTCAACGGCGCAGAGTTGGTCTGTGGAAACGAAGTCCAGCCGAGTTACCAGCCTCTCTTTTGCTATGGCTCGAATCTGGTCAACAACTGCGACAGCCGAGCGGCCGGCGCACACGACGGGAACGAGAAGCGGCGGGCTTGCCTCTGGCGATGTGGAGAGCGGAATCACTACCACTGTCCTTCTGTGCCGATTGACAAGGTCGGTGCTGAGCACCAGACAGGGACGTGTCTTCCTAATCTCTGACCCGAGACTTGGGTCGAGGCGCACCCACCACACTTCGCCGCGCTTTGGCGCCGCTCCAGGGCTCGCGGATCTCGTCG
>JBEKLY010000138.1:0-19306 GCA_050010015.1 Terriglobia bacterium | reverse complement strand
AGTTGCGAAGGGTGAGACATGGGGTTCTCCTCTCTGACAGTATACTACGCTGTCAGAGCACAGAACCCAACCCCTTTTTTCACTCCTCCCGCGAATCGTGCAACTTCTGTGTCGTGCGCCCTGAGCTGTCCACCACCTGGAATTGCCCGACCGATTCCAAGGATGGGGTAGCGGCCGCAAGCCGCTGGTTTTCTACTTCCATGAAGGTCACTCCATCCATGGTTTCACGGGTTGACGCACTCCAAAGGTTGCCTGCGATCTGGGGATTGCTGCCCGAGTTCTGAACTCCAGGCACCATTGTAAGCAACCCGTAGAGATCGGTCCGACCGTTGAGCGGCATCTCCGCGATCTGACTCGAGTCGATCACGCCTCCAACTTCAGAGGTCTGTGTTTGGACCAGTGGCAGCTCTGCGGTAACCTCTACAGATTGAGTGACCGCCCCGACGGTGAGTCCGGCGTCTTGTCGAACTGTCTGATTGACGTAAAGCACGAGGTGGCTGACAACGTACCGCTCGAATCCCTGGGCGGTGACCGATACTTCGTACGTGCCGGGTATCAAGTTCGAGAAAACATAATCTCCCGCCGTATTGGATTGGGTCGTAGCCGCAACATTGGTCCCTTCATTGCGCAGCGCCACTTGGGCGCCTGGCACAATGCCGCCCGACGGATCGGTCACTCTGCCCACAATACTGCTGAAAGTTGTTTGCCCCATGATGAGACCATTCCCGAAAACCAATAGGCACGCCACTACCATGGCGCTCAACACGAGCCAACTTCGAACACCCTTAAGGCAGTCTCCCTTTGTCACGATGTCCTCCTTTTCACTACGAACCGTTTGTTCGACTTGCCTGTCAACTCGGCTTGCCGGTATATTCGAGCCGTTCGATAGCCACTCAATGATCCTCGACAGATTGTGAATCCTCAGCGGACCGAAATGACTGCACTATTGCGGAATACAGGTCCCCCCGGTAGACAGCCAAGCCCATCTCTACCGGGGTCTCGTTCTCAGTAAATGCCTTTCGCCGCACAACCAGGACCGGAATGCCGCGGGGAATGTTGAGCGCCTCCTTTTGCGCGCGCGTCGCGGCGGCTGCCGAAATCTCCTCGCTACAGCGAGACAGTCGAAGCCCATAATTTCCTTCCAGAATGCTGTAGAGAGAGTGTTCGGTTAGATTGAAGCGGTCGAGGTTGGGACAGAGATGTACGGGGAGCTGCACCTTCTCGAGAGCAATGGCCACGCCCGAACTGAAGCGGACACGCTCCACTTCGTAGACTTTCTCGCCTACCGGCAGGCCAAAGAATTCCTGCGCTTTGACCCCCGGCTCGACCACGCGGAACGACAGCAGTTTGGAGGACGGGATGCCCCCGCGCGCAACAATCTCTTCACTGAAGCTGCGCATCCTCTGCTGCTGCTTGCGCATGCGGTTGGGCGCGACGAAGGTGCCGCGGCCCGGGTGGCGTTCGATAAGTCCCTCGTGTTCGAGCGCGTCAAATGCTTGACGCAGGGTCATGCGGCTCACGCCGTAGCGTTCGCAGAAGACCCGTTCAGGCGGCAGAATGGCGCCGGGCCCCAGCGTGCCATCCTGTAATAGTTTGCTAATGGCCCCCGAGATTTGAGCGTACAAGGGCATGGCGCTTTTCTTATCGATTTCAAGGGTTAACAGTTTCGCGCTCAGTTGTGATTGGTCCATATCTATTGATCTGATTTCTAGACAATAGTATGTTCGCCGTTATTCCATCGCATCACGCCCCGTTTGTCAAGCGTTTTCTACCCGCCTTTTTGCCCCGTTGATCGGGTCCCACTGGCGCGCCGTACACGCAGCAGGGCTACGCCCCAGAGAGTCCAGTGCGGCGATCCGCTCACTTCTCTTGGGGTAACATGACCGGCAGCAGGCCGTTCATATGCTGCTTGATCCCGCTGCCACTCGTGAGTTGCCAGAGCGATGTCTTCATCTGCCGCATGCCCAGGACCGAGGTAATCCAGGATTGCCCCCAGCCCGTCTCAACCCCCAGGGGGCCATAACCCCAATCCGCCGAGCTTCCCCAGTACTCCCAGCGGTGGTAATCGAAGGCCCGGAACCAAAGGCCGTCGAGCTCAGGGCGGACTTCCGAGTGGCCCTGAATCCGGCACAGAAAACCTGCCAGCTTATCGGCAGCGTCGCGATAGAGGGAATCGCCTGTCGCTGCCGCCGCTTCGTGCAGGCCAAGGAAGGCGAAGTTCGTGGTGTACAGAAGATCCGCTACCGGGTCGCCATTCTCCTGAATCAGCGGTGCTTCGTCGGTTCCGTACGCTTCGTTCGTCTTCGGTGGGGGGTAGTCTCCGTGGCCGGTGGGACCGAGCTCCTCACGGATGGCGCCGGATTCGTCCTGCGACGCGAGCATGTCAGTTGCGATGTGGCGCAGCCATTGCCGGTGTTCGGGCGTGTCCTCGACGCGCACCATCCAGGCAAGGGGCAGAAGCATGCGGGCGCGCTCCTGCTGAAGGCCGTTCGTCCAGCGCCACTCGTTTGGATAGGCGGCCATCATCATGCGGATGCCGTTCCGGGTCCGATCGAGCAGCGGCTGATACCCGGTCTTGTCATAGGCCCACAGCAGAGCCGCCCAAAGATAGGCCTCATAGTGCGGCTGGTAGAGGACGGTGTCTTTATCGAAATAGTAGCGCCAGCCGTGCTCCTGGATCTCGTGGTCCTCGAGGCGCCAACTGCGGAACCCGAGTTTCCCGCTGGTGCGGAATTCCGCCAGCAGGAAGCGCAGCAGGGACTCATCCCAACGGTCGGAGTGTAAAACCGCCGCGGCGCCCGCCGTGCCCAAGATACTGCGCGCGGCATCGTCGCCGTAGTAGATGTCCACTGATTCCCGCCGGCCGCCGCCGCCCACCAGGCCGAAGCTGGGGCTCTTCGGATCGCCGCGCGGCCCCTGCGCCAATATCGAGCGAAAGTAAATGAAGTCCGCCAGGTTCGCTGCAATCCGTGCGTCTTGGGGCGAGCCGTTCAATGCGCTCGAGATCGCGAATGGAAGCGTTACCTCGCCGATGCAGTCGTCACGCAGGAAATAGCTGACCGGTTGCGAACCATCCTGCTCCACCACGTTCAACAGCCCTTCGGCAACCCCGTCGGTTCCGTCCCCGAGAGGACCCGACCGATGCATAGGAGCGGAGCGCGGGAAGTACGGCTCGAGGTCTCCGCCCTGCCGCCAGGAGGGATGGAGCAGTAGCCGCGCTTTGCTATACCAAGCCACGCCCCGCCGGAAGGCCAGGAGTTCCGCGTCAGCCGGCAAGGCTTCCTTGGGTCCAAACGAGGGTTGCACCACTGGAGTCCATTTGAGTTCGGGAATGCTCGCACCCGGCGCCAGCCACTCCAGGATTCTCTTCCAGACCAACTGCCACGCCTCCGCGGGTGCGTATCGGGCGGTGATGAACTGGCTGAGCTTGGTGGTGGCCACCAGAGTCTTTCCGGAAGTGAGCTCGACGAGGATCGGATAAACGCCGCTCGTGGGCAATCCGTATACTGCAGTATCGAAACCGGCGACGCGCGCCAGCACGATCGAGGGCTTGGCCGCTTTCACGGGAACGAAGTAGCAATCCCGCATGTCCAGAATCCGCATCTTTCCGAGCTTCGGCCCAAATTCCTCCGAAACAACGACGGCTCTCGCCAAGCGACTGCCGCGCGGCGGTTCCACCGTGAGGTCGGGAAGCGTCGCGGGATACTCGACGTAGACGCGCAAGCCGCGCTTTGCCGCGTATTCGAGGGTGGAATCTACCGGAGTGGCCTTCTCCGGGTAGCCATCCGCCAAGATGAGCACGCCGGAACCCGGCGGCGCTTTGTCAACCGCCTCGAGCGCATTGTTGTAGCGAGGGTAGTGCGCCCCGCCCGCCGACATGGCGCGATAAAGGTCGTTTTCGGGAGAGCAACTGAAAACGAGCGGCATTTCTGCTGCAAGTAGTACCTGAGCCGTTAGACAGAACAGCAGACCCATACTGCAGATAAGAGCTCCGAATACCTTGGTCCAGTTCATTTTTCTCCTCGGGGTAATAGCATGCTGATCGAATATGCACATTCGCGTGTGCCTGGAGAACGCCAGCGCCTGGCGTTCCCGCGATTAGAAGAAACCGATTAGATTTGGGACACGAGACTCCTCAGCGCGCGCGAATCGAGATATTCTTCGCCCTTGGTCTCGTAGATTGCGTCCAATACTTGAGGCGCATCAGCAGCTATGGCCAGAATTTTTGCAAGTCGTTGGCTGTCCTCGTACCCTGCTATGGGTGCGTTGGCATTCCAAAGGACTCCGGCAACATCCGTTCCAGGTGCACTCACTAACCAAAGCCCGACTTTTTCTTTGAGCACGGCTGCAGCCTGGCTTAAGTCTATTCTTCTCCCGAGCATCAGAGCCGTGCTGGGCGCGAGACGAAAGTTCGGCGCGTCAACTTTATCTATGAACCTTATTGCCTCTTCGAGATCGGCAGGGAGCTTACCGGGGCTCATCCGAAGATGCAAAGTAATCTCGTGATGAGCGGCTTCGACAGCCAAGTGCCGCAACGTTGATTGAAATGAATTCCACGTCTGCTCCGCCGTGAAGTTGTTTTCCGGGACCCTGTGAAGGGACAAGATGATATCTCGGACGTGTAGTATCTTCGACCTTATCAGCAATTCCTTAATAGCGGCCATGCTGGCTAGATAGTCCTCTTTGACGTTATCAACTAGCCGGAGGTCGGGAAAAAGGTTGATGCCCGAGGAGAGGTCCACGATGATCTGTAGCTTCTGCCTGGCGATCCAGCCAGCCTCCTTCTGGATCTGGTCTTTGTCGCGCCGCGCCAGATAGCTCCAATCAACAACGACGCCATTGAAATGCTCGAAGAAAGAAGGCCTCGCGAGAATTGCTTCCTTGATCGTGCCGTCGCCCCGGAGGGTCAAATACCTGCCGCGTGGCCGGGGCGGAGGGGTATTGTGTGGAATCTCCTCCACTTGTTCTTCGCGCACGCGGACTGCGAACACGCGTATGTCTCCGCCCGCAATGCTGTGTTCGCTGTTCGCGCCCAGATCAAGGTGTTCGAAGCCCTCCGCAATGTATCCCACAGCTCCTTTCTCCGATTGATCGATCTGGATCTCTTGGAGGGATTGGATCGGCCCGATATGCGAAATGATTTCGAGTGGCTGTTGGCGCCAAGTATTGTTTGAGACTCCCAGCATATACTCGCCTGGGCCCTTACGACAGGTAATGTGATTCAGACCTTGGCCAACTTCAAAAAGCATCTGGCTGCGAAAAGCTTCATGAAGCACGGCCTTCACATGGTCGAGGAGCGGATAGGGCTTAACTAAAGGCTTATCAACCTGATTGAGAAGGCTGGAGGGAGTCAAGTTCGCTCCCGCAGCCTTTTCGCTGCTGATACCGAAGGGACTTGCCAAAACGGTGATTCGGCCCATGCCGTGACGTACCTCTATAGCCGCGGGCAATGCTGAAGTTTCCGCCAGGATGGATGCACCAGATGGGATTGAAAGTGGGTGCAGGCAGAAAGACTTGTCCTTGTCCAGTTCTGTGGCTCCGACCCGAACCGCCTCACCGGCGGGAAATTGCTTCACGGGGCCCGCAACTTCTATCCCGGCAAGCCCGCCTGGCAGCTTTGCTAAATTGCCGGCGGTGATGATGAGGTGACCGCCCGTCTTAATATAGGATTGAAACTTGTCCCGTATTTCCGGACCGCCCTCAAGCTCCCCGGCGACGACCAGCAAAGGATAACGATCCAGGAGCCATCCCTCTGCGTCGCTCAGAATGCAGTCCGCACCTTCGCCATACGGCGCCGGTGTAAGGAACCCGGATTCGTCATGAAAGTAGGAGGAATCCCGGTAGCCGGGGAAGAGCATCTCGAGCGCCCCATCGGTGAGGTAATCTCCAGGCCCGTAAGGCAGATTCCCCCAAGCACGATACACATTATCCGAATAGAGGTGGCGTGGGAAGGTCCAACCCGCATAGAAGTCTAACATCAGGGCGACCGGCGTCAGCATGACACCTGGAAAGCCCACCTTCGAAGTCCATCGCCGTGCAGCTTGCTGGATTTCACCGATGGGTGATAGTTTGCCATTTCCAAGATCACCTTCCCCAGATGCGGATTCCTGTTCGTTGTAAAACCATTGCTGATCGAAGCCGACAATCATTGAATTGTAGAGGATCTGACTATACATCAGCCTTTTCATCAGACTAAGGCTTGTTCCCTTGGTAGGGCCGTTGTCGGGACTGGACCGCCCGTATGTCTTATAACCCCATCGATTGAAGACCGAGGAATTCCCGAACCACGGAACGCCGTACTGTTTTCCAGCACCGCGGTTGAAGGCATAGAAGACCTGTGCATTAGGCAACCCTTGCGCCGTCTCCGAACCAATGAAAGTGTAGATACCCTCCTTTAGGAAGTAGTGACCGAAACCAAGCGTATCGAGTGTCGACATCTTATTACCTTGAACGGTCGTATAGCGCTCGAAATAGCGTGTGAAGTTGAGGTACTGTTCGTAACGGGATAAGGAGGGTGGGGACATTTGGGGTGCATACCCTCCAATGTAGCGGCCGTCCTCTTCGCCCGTATCCATGCCGAGCCAATGCTCGCCCAATTTTGACGGTAGCATCTCGAACACGCCTGGTGGCGGTACGAACTGCGCCCAGAAGCCACCGGGGCCGGATCCGGGTGTATACCCCCAGATATCAAACAGGTACAACCCACGCCGATTTATCTCGTCCGCCAAATCACCAAAGTTCTTCGCAAAAATGACTGGGTAAGACGGCCAGATGACGTCGCCGAGCTCGTACTTCCGTGTAAAGTCGTCGAGTTTCTGAACATAGTCGACAAGGGAACCGTTCTTGATCCCAAAGCCTCGCAGCGTGGCGAAATGCGTCCGATGGCCAAAGGTATCCCAGCTTGGCGCCTGCACATACCGGCGGGAATAATCCGGGTGTTCGCGGGGGTCGAGGAGTTGCGAGTAGACACGGTACTGCCCTACGCTCCTCCTTTCCTGCGACTGGCTATCGAGGCCCACCGAAAGCATGGCGACACCAAGGGCACTGCTGCCCAGGAATTCTCTTCGGTTGATTGATTTCATTTCACGGCCTCCTCAAACTGAGGGAATCGGCAACTGGAGCGTTCGCGGGTAGCGAATACCTTGGTTCTATATATGCGCCAAGCTCACCGCGCCGCCGACATGAATACGAGCGTCGGCGCCACGTTTGGAAAACAGATCGTTATAGCTCGATTTGCCGCGTCACTTTCGATGCATGGGCGTTCGGCCCACCCGAGGAAATGAAAAATCGCCCGTCTCCCGTGGCGTGTACATTGGTTTTTATGTGTGTGCCCCAGCCCTGCCCTCACACGACTGAACCTAGGGCCAGATTCCTCGCAGCTATGAAAACAGCGGGACCTTTCATTGAAACTAAAGAGGTTATCCCAAAGCAAGCTCTTTTCAAGCACGGTGGTGAGCCGAAGAACCATGGAGTCTGCGCTCGGAACGACAGCGGTGAATGTTCTTAGACGCGGAACGAAAGTTTCCGGCCCACCGTCATCCGCACAGAGCAGACGTCGGAGCCACATGGCCTTGACCTGATTGCGCATAATCTGGGTAAGACTCAGTTATGAAGATCCATACCTATTGACTTGCTCTCTAGACAATAGTATGTTGTCGCATTTGACCATCCTCGCAGCGCATTGTCAAGCATTTTCTGGTGGTCGACGAGGTATTCCATAGCAGAGAGGATGTGCCCCATGGTCATGAGCACCTTGCAGCGCCGAGATTTCCTCAAGGCCTTGAGCTTAGTCCCTTCAGCATGGATGCCCGTGACCAAGCTCTCGGCCACCCCTCCGCCGTTAGTCTTTAGCTGCTCGTCCGCCAACGACCTTTACCGAGTCTTGACTTCCGGTAGGGCGTCCCTTCCGCGGTACGACACACCTGGAGAAGCCATCGCGCGGTCCCCGAGCGGCGCCGGCGTCCTTATCCTTGCGGAGGGCTACCCCACAAAAACCACCCAAGTTGACGGTGAAATCTACCATACAGCAAGGGAGAAGAAACTGCGCTTGTACGTCGAATTCCCCTCGTTTGTGCCGGGAGTGCGTACCAGCGAGCCGCGCGCTGCGGAAAAGGGAACATACAGTAACTTGGTTGAGCGAGTTGTAGTGGCTTCAGAAGCCTTTGGCCCCTCTCTCCGGAAACTGCAACTCCTGGACATCCACGATTGCCGATATGTGCCTGTTGAACCTAGGAGAGCGGATCTGGTGTTAGCGCGGGTGGCGGGTTTTGAGACGGCCATTTATGGGATCCCTCAAGAAGGTGTCAAACCTATCCTCTTTATGGCACCGGAGGGGGAAATTCTGATCGCCACCACGAAACTCAGCCAGTTCGTCACGGGTCGATACGCGCCGGTGACGGCGTGGAGGTTCATCTGGGACTGGGTAGCCGGCTGGCTATCCCCCCAGACCGAGGTGAGGGTTGGGGAATTTATCCCAGCGGTAAGCCCTTCCTTTTCGTCTCACCAACCCTTGCCCCAAAATGCCGGACTCGAGGCCTTCCAAAGAGGAGTGGAGTGGTTCAGCAAGGCAAGAATTTTGGTCGATCACTCGTGGAAACATACGGTGAATGAACGCGAATTGCGCAGCGGTCCCTCACCTGGACCGGGACCTGACTGGCCTGTCGGCGACGGCAGCGAGGGAGTGCTGGAAGGGTTTTCCAACATTACCGAGTACGACGGGAGCCAATTGGCGAACTGGGGGATCCGTTATGATTGCGCTGGGGAAACATCAATGGCGATGGCTTTTTCTGCTGCGATCGATCAAAAGGCGGAGGATGGCAGGATCGCAGCCAATCTGAGCGACTTCATTTATTTGACTTCAGCGCTCGCCCAAGGCCCGCGCAACGATCCTCGAAGTCCGTCCTTTGGCCTCATCGGAAACAGTACCAACAAAGGAGGCGTGGATGTTTATTACGGCGATGACAACGCTCGCGGTCTGTTAGGAACCATGGCAACGGCGGCTCTGCTCAAGTCCGACCGCTGGGACGAACACGTCCTTCGTTGTCTATTGGCCAACTTACGGACGACAGGGCGGCTGGGTTTTCGGGGAGACAGTCTGGACGAAAAACGGCTGCAACAATTTGGATGGCGGCATTTTCACAATGCTGAAACCGTTAATTATGCGCCCCACTTCGAGGCATACTTGTGGGCGTGTCTCCTTTGGGCATACCACAAGACCCGCTATTCCGCGTTCTTGGAAAGGACGAGGACCGCCATGCGCATGACCGTTGCCGTTTACCCGAACCAATGGCGGTGGACGAACGGCCTTCAGCAGGAACGGGCTCGCATGCTGTTGCCCCTAGCTTGGCTGATACGAATTGAAGATAAGCCAGAGCACCGCCAGTGGCTCAAGCAAATAGCGGAAGATTTGCTCGCCTTTCAGGATGAATGTGGGGCCATTCGTGAAGAGATAGGCTCAGGGTCCCAAGGCTTATTTGGCCCGCCGAAGTCAAACGAGACCTATGGGACAAATGAGGCTCCACTCATCCAGCAGAATGGCGACCCAGCTTGCGATCTTCTCTACACCACGAACTTTGCCTTCCTCGGCTTGCACGAGGCTGCTGCCGCCACCGGAGATATTTTCTATTTGCAGGCGGAGGATAAGCTGGCGGAATTCCTGTGCCGCATCCAAGTGCGTTCTTCCGTCCACCCCGAACTCGATGGCGCTTGGTTCCGGGGTTTCGACTTTAAGCGTTGGGACTACTGGGCAAGCAATTCGGACTGGGGCTGGGGGGTTTGCTCCATCGAAACCGGCTGGACGCAAACCTGGATCGCCTCCCTGCTTGCCCTGCGGCATCTGAAAACCTCGTTCTGGGACTTGACGGCGAACAGCGAAATCGGACGGTATATGGATAAGTTGCTGCCGGCTGTGCTGCCGGGACCCGACGCATCCATCACACCTGGCCAAGCGGTCCGAGACAAATGACCTCACGTGAACGAAGTCAATCAGCCATGCGAGCGCAAACGCCCGATCGGGTTCCGGTGGTGCCCCTGATCGACACCTCTTACGCCGCGGCGTGCTACGGCGTATCCGTCTCCGAATGCTTTCTCAATCCTGAAGTCCACGCCCGCGCTTTGCTCTGTTGCCTGGAACGCCACCCGGACATCGACGGCCTCTCGATCAACATCGGCATCGCCCCGGAGGTCGTCTGCGACCGACTGCGAACACCGGATGGTTGGTCGGTCACAACGCGCGATGGTTCAGTCTGGCGCGTACCGCTGAACGACATCGGCACGCCCGTCCGGCACGATATCACGAGTTTCGAGGATGAGCGGTTACAGACGCTCGACACGATGCGTCCGTATGTTATTGATACGTTGCACCACATCCCTGCCGATGTCCTGGACCGATACAACATCTCGGTCGGCCTTACCGGCCCGTTTTCCCAAGTTGGTTTTATGATGGGCGTGCAGCGTATACTGACCGCCTTGATCGACCAGCCCGAGGAATTGAAAGCGGCCATCGGGCGCCGCACCCAGTTCGCAATCGCCTGGGCTGAGGAGATAGCCGCGATGAATGCGCCGAGCGTCTGGCTGGGGGAAGGCATGGCGTCCGGCAGCCTGATTTCCGCAGCCCATTACTCCCGCTTTGTGCTGCCGTCCGAGCAACAAGTCACACGGCGACTGCGTGAGCTGGGCATTCCGTCGGCGCTGCACATCTGTGGAAAGGCGGGAAACAACTTGGAGGCAATGGCCCGCAGCGGCGCAGACTGTCTCGAACTTGATTGGCAGGTCGACCTCCGAGCCGCAAGGACCCTCGTCGGGTCGAAGATTTCGCTGAAAGGAAATCTGCATACTAGCAAACTGGCGCAATCAGCGGCGGCAGAGGTCTACGACGATGCTCGCCGCCTCATTGAGGTAGCGAAACCAGGCGGTGCGTTCATTCTGAGCAGCGGTTGCGCACTTGGCCGTGACACGCCCCCGGAGAACGTTGCTGCTATGGCGCGCGCCGCAAAAGATTTCGGTGTTTACTCAGGAAACAAAGATTTCGCCTGAAGGTAACGCAGGTCCCACGAGAATTCCGGGGGGTACAGAATGGATTTTCCCTTCCGATATTGCTCAGACGGTTTGCAACGGCTGGAACGGCTTCGTGAACTTTACGAGGAGCATCCGCAGGACAGGGTCTTCGCGCGCATGGAAGACGCATTTCGGCAAGTACAGCACTGCACGCGAGAGCATCGAAGGAGAGGAGACACTCCCCGAAGCGCCGACCGCGGGGTCGAGAGTTTAGTAGAACATCGGCATTCGGAACCGTCATGATAGACAACTCAACGGTGTACCAAGGGAATCGCAGCTCGCCGCTGGATGACGGTGGGTGTGGCGATTCTTCTGGTGTCAGTTGGAATTCTGGGTTGGTCGGGCCGCCTGGCCCGCTAAGGAGATCACGATTGTCGCTGTTGCGCTGTCGCTGACCGCCGACGTGCGCCGCCTCATACAGCGCCGCAACGTTCGGTCGACGCAAGCTGAAGCCGGGGTCTCAGACTAGTCGGGCCTGTCATTCGGAGCGAAGCAAGGATCTCTGCGGTTGATAAGTCGGGGAGCTACGGAGATTCCTCGCTAAGAATGACAGGATTACCTGTCCGGCGCAGAGAGAGCGCCGCCACAGATATACCGAGGGATATCATGAACCCTTTCGAGAAACTCCAATCCGCGCTGCGAGGAAAACTCCTGGTGTCTTGCCAAGCGGACTCCGGCAGTGCCCTACGAGATTCCTCCATCATGGCGCGTATGGCGCGGGCCGCCGTGGAAGGCGGAGCCGTGGGCATCCGCGCCAATGGGCCTGATGACGTGCGGGCGATTCGGCAGGCCGTCAGCGTTCCCATCGTCGCTATTTGGAAAACCCTGCAAGACGACGGCGAGATTCTTATTACACCTTCGTTCGAGGCAGCACGGCAGTTGGTGGGGGCAGGAGCGGACCTCGTCGCTCTGGATTGTACGGCCCGCGGCGTGCGGTTCGGGGCTTTGGAAAGACTGCGCCGCATCAGGGAGGAACTTGGAGTTCCAGTTCTGGCGGACATCGCCACGCTTCACGAGGCGGTTCAGGCCGCCGCAGCGGGTGCGGACGCCGTTCTCTCAACCATGCGGGGTTACACAAAGGACACCCGTGACGTCAAGACGTTCGAACCGCCCTTCATTGCCGAGCTAGTTCGCACCGTAAAAGACGTTCCGGTAATCGCAGAGGGCCATATCCAGGCGCCTGAGGAGCTTTGCGCCGCACTCGACGCCGGCGCCTTTGCGATCATCATAGGGACGGCCATCACACGACCGGCGGCCATCACCCGCAGATTCGTCTCCGCCCTCGATGTTTGGCAGCGCCGTCATGCCCCCAGTAGCGTTTTCGTGGGCATCGATATGGGCGGAACCAACACCAAGTATGGCCTCGTCACTGGCCAGGGCAAATTACTCTTCCAATCGACAACTCCCACACCTTGGAAAGACGGGCGGGAGGCGTTGCTCTGCCACCTGAAGCAGAGCGTCTCCGCCTGCTTGGAAGAGGCTTGTCGCCAGGCCCTATCGCCTAGGGCTGTAGGGCTTGCCACCGCCGGCTGGGTGGATCCGGGCTCGGGCCAAGTAGTCTACGCAACGGAAAACCTCCCCGGCTGGACCGGAGCCAACCCCGGTGCCTGCTTGCGCGAGGCGTTTGGCCTTCCGGTAGTGGTTGAGAACGACGCGAATGCGCTTGCGGTGGCCGAAAAGCAATTCGGAGCAGCGCGAACTGTCTCCGATTTTGTATGCATCACGCTGGGTACGGGCGTGGGAGGCGGTTGTTACGTGAACGGGAGCCTCAATCGTGGTCCCCATTTCTTTGCCAACGGACTAGGTCATATCACGATCGAACCAGGGGGAAGACCCTGCACTTGCGGTCTGGCTGGGTGCCTGGAACCGTACGCGAACGCGTCGGCACTTGTGCGCTACGGGAATTCGGGGAATTACACTTCGGGGGAGGAGGTCATCGCGGCGGCCAATGCGGGAGATGGAGTAGCCATACAAGCAATCCACACCTATGCAAGATATCTGGCGATGGGATGTGCCACCATCGTGAACCTGCTCGACCCGGAACTTCTAATCTTGGCCGGCGGCTTGGCCCAGAACAATCCCCTGCTGTTGAGCGACCTCACGGAAGAGCTCTCCAAACGAGTCAGGGTGTGGCCGCAGCGCAAGCTGCGGGTGGAGTTCTCGTCGTTAGGCTACTCCGCGGGCGTGCTTGGCGCCGCGGCCCTAGCCTCAGCCAGACTGGCGGACTCTTGGTGTCCGAGGTGATTAAACATCCGGGAAAGACCAGTGTCACGCCAAGGCGCGAAGTACACAAAGGTCGCAAAGCGAAGAAAGGACTTTCGTTTTGCGTATCTTAGCGCCTTTGCGACTTTGCGTGAGCTGTTTTGATTTTTTCAGAGCTTTGGTCGTCGCTACGCGCGAAAAAAGCCTCGAACTAACTCGGGCCGCAGGAACTGGTGGTGGGCTGATTCTGAGTTCCGGCTGCGAGGCTCCTCGCGATACGCCCCCTGCAAACATTCTGGCCATGATTCAAGCCGCGCAAGAATGCGGGCGCGATTCAAAACCTATATGATATGGCCTTGCTAGCGAGGTCCAGGATTGGCGCCTGGTTGACTGCCGCGAAGCTCGTGCCAGATTTCAGAAGGCTGGGGAAGATCGGATGTTTCAGAGGAAGGGGCGGATGTCTTTTCGAGCTCCCTCCTCTCGGTCTGGCGCTTCTTAGTCGTCAGTTCTTGGAGCTTTTGAGTCCACTCCCGGGATTTGCCAGGTTCGTTCATGCGCACGTAAGTGCGGGCAAGCAAGTAATAGGGAGACTCACTTTCGGGGTCCAGGCCAACTGCGGTCTCAAGCTGCGAAACGGCCTCGCTGTATCGTCCGAGTTTCGCATCGATCTTTCCGAGCAAGTAGTGATTGCGGCTGCTCTTCGGCTCGAGACGGACTGATTCTTCTGCGAAGCGAATGGCTTCATCTACTTTGCCGAGGCTTTCCAGGGCACGGGCAGCGCCGTAAGAGTAAAGACCATTCTCCGGATTCTCTGCCATGGCCTTCCGATAATATTCCAGCGCCTTCCCGAAGTCGCCGCCGAACAGGTAACAGTAGCCCAGAAGATTATAGGCCGGAGCAGAATGAGGGTTAAGATCGATGGCCTTTTTAAGGGTCGGGATAGCCGGTCCCGACCCATACCAATACTGAGCCATGCCCAGCATGAGGTAGAGCTTGTCCGAGGGCCGCGTATGCTCAACCCCTTGAGTGAGCAGAACCACAGCCGACTTCAACTCACCTTGATTCAATAGCCACGTGCCCAGATCGAGGTAATAATCCGTCTCCTGTGGATCCAGGCGGATGGCCGACCGCAGTTCTTCGGCGCCTTCGCTCTGAGTGCTCCTGTCCGAGGATTGGAGGAGCAACCTCCCCAACTCATAGTGGATGCTTGCTTCCTGCGGGTTTAGACGAACCGCTTCTCTAAACGACGGAAGCGCCTCTTGGGGTTTGCCCGCGAGTTCGTAAGCTTGACCCAGCAGGAAGCTCGCTTGCCAGGATGATTGGCGCCCTTCGAATTGACTCAGTAATCTTATGGCGCGTTCGGGTTGATTGGAACCCACGTAGGCATAGGCTAGCTTGCTTGCAAGCTCGAGGGATTGGGGAGCGCGAGTCAAGGCCTTTTCGAAGGCTGCCGCGGCCTCCGGGTAGCAGCGATGCTCCAACAGCCCCAGGCCGATTTGCTCACTCAGCGACCCTTGGGAATCATGCTCGATTCCTCGCTTTGCCAACTCCAAGGCGCGGGCCTTGTCTCCGATCTTGAAATTCGTCTCAATTTCTTGCAACAACTCGGCGGGGCTATTCGGTTCGGCTTGAGCGGCTTGGACGTATTCGAGGGCCGGTTGGTTTCGCTGGGCAAGGAAGCTTTCTAGCAGGCGGCGTGGCCTGACGGCTGGAGCGAATGCCATCACTGCCACCAATATCGCAAAGGCCGGGCGACTCACAAACACGGCGATATCCTTACGCGGGGAGTTGAGATTCTTGCTCACCATCCGTTGCAGGGTGTGGGCTACTCTCCGCCGCTGCTCCGCGGCTAATCGGGCGACTCCATTCGCTCAATCACGCGGCGCTCGGCTTGACCCTTTTCACTCTCCTTTTGACGCTCCTCTAGGGTCAGTTCCTGGAGTTTCTGAGTCCACTCCCGGGCTTTATCAGGATCGTTCATCTGCATATAGGTGCGGGCCAGCAAGTAGTACGGAGGCTTACGTTCAGGGTCCAGGCGAACAGCCGTTTCGAGCTCGTGAACGGCTTCATTATTTCTTCCAACTTTCGTGTATAGCTTTCCGAGCAAATAATGGCTGCGGCTGCTCTTGGGCTCGAGACGGACTGAGTTTTCGGCGAATCGAGTAGCTTCGGCTGTTCTGTTCAGACTTTCCAGAGTGTGGGCAGCGCCGTAAAAGTAAAGGCCATTCTGCGGATCCTCTGCCATGGCGCTCTGATAGTACTTCAGGGCCTGCTCGTAGTCCCCATCGTGAAAATAGCACCCGCCCAGGAGATTATAGGCTGGAGCGGCATGAGGATTCAGATCGATGACTTTCTTTAGAGTGGGTATAGCAGGCCCCGACCCGTACGCGCCGTACTGAGCCAGTCCCAGCATGAGGTAAAGCTTGTCCGAGGGTTGAGAATTCTTAACAAGCTGGGTAAGCAGAACAACGGCCGTCTTCACATCATGGTCGATTAACCAGCCGCTCAGGTTGAGGTAATAATCTGCGCCCTGGGTATTCAGTTGGATGGCCTTCTGCATCTCTTCGGCGCCCTCGGTCTGAACGCTCGCATCCGAGGAATTGATGAGCAGTCTCCCCAACTCATAATGGGCGCTTGCTTCATCCGGCTTTAAACGAACGGCTTCACGGAAAGCGCGAAGCGCCTCGTGCGGTTTGTAAGCGAGTTCGTAGGCTTGTCCCAGCAGGAAATTGGCTTGCCAGGATGCTCGGAGCTCTTCACGACTCAGCAAGGGTATGGCACGCTCAGGTTGATTGGCGCCCACGTAAGCGTAGGCCAGCTTGGTTGCGAGGTCGACCGAATCAGGAGTGCGCGCCAAGGCTTTCTCAAATGCTGCCGCGGCTTCCGGGTAGCACTGGTTCTTCAGCAAACGAAGGCCGATTTGTTCGCTTAACGGACCTCCGGGATTATCGTCGATGCCTTCCTTTGCCAACTGCAACGCACGGGCCTTGTTTCCACCTTCGAAATTCGCGTCGATTTCGCGCAACAGTTCGGCCGGATTATTCAGCGGACCATTCGCCTGAGCGAAGGCGCTGCCGCACAAAACGCTCAGGCTCATCACCAGGATCAGTCCCGACAGCGCGAGGCGAGCGACGCACATCCGAGCATTCTAGCATGCGGGCGAAGTCCGCAGAACACAGTTCATGTTAAATGTAACCGGTGAGGTGTCATCATGGAATGCGCCGGTATAGAATATACCGATTTCACCGGCGAAGGCATGCTGAGGAGACGTTCATGAATTCGAACCAACTGGACAGAAGAGAGTTTTTGCACCGCACGCTGCTTTCAGCGGGAATGCTACCGGGATATCGACTCAATTCGTTGCGGCGTCCCCCACTGCGCAGCGGGGTCTTTGCTGAAATCCACGGGACGGATCGCCTACGCGCGCTCCTAAATGACGCGTTCAGCATCTATGGTGGCCGACCCGACGGTAACACACTCTCGAAATTGGTTGTTGCCAATGACATGGGCACACGGTTCTTCGTGAATGACAACGTCTGGTGGAAATACACCGACTTTCAGTGTAACTATCACGCAACCTATGGGTGGCGCCCTTTTTTTAACAAAGTTTACCGGGAGATAGACCGTAACACTTGGCAGGCCTGCTTTCGTTTCCAGGTGAACAAGGCACTGCAGGAATATTTCAAGAGGGTAGAGCAGGCTCCGCGGATACCGCCTCTCAACTGGCTACCTTACTCCTTCGACCCTTACGGGAAGGAACCCTATCCTTTTGACGCCGTCACGGAGCATCCGAGCGTCCACTCCGTCGGGTGGTACTACTCGAATATCGTCGTCGACCCGAAATCGAAGAAGGTCAAAAAAGAAGACGCGGCCGAGCACGCCGAGAACACCGATTACCCTCTGATGAACTGCATCACGGCCACAGATTACCTCCTCTGGGAGAGGGATGTGGCTCAGGCGAGTTTCTATTTGCCGAAGATTCATGCGTTCCTCGAGGCGCTGCGCGAGCATTGCCAGGATTCCAGCGGCCTCTTGTGGGTGGGTACGCAAGGGAGCCAAATTGAGTTCTGCCATTACCGCTATCGCTACCCTGGACACACACACGTTTATTTGCTGAAAGTGTACCGCAGCATGCAGCAAGTGGCGCGGATGGCCGGACGGAATGATTTGGCAGACCGATACGCTGAACGCAGTGAACAGTTGGAGCAAAAAATGGCCTGCTTTATTGAGGATGGAAAGTGGCTCGTGGGTGGACTGCAAGGCGCGGCGGGGCAAGTGCGATTGGGAACGGGAGCGTTGGATGGCAGCCGATCAAGCTATTTTGACGCGTGGCACAACGTAAATGCGGTCGTTCTTCATATCGCGGACGAGAAGCTCAGCCGGTCGATTGTGGAGAAAATTGCTAAGATTCCGGCCCTCACCGCGAACCATCTTACACTAATCAATTATCCGGCTCGCCCGAAGGAGGAAATCGACCCGAACCATGGCGGCTTTCCGCAGCCCGGCGTCCATGTTAACGCCGGCTGGTTTTGGATGTGCGCAGCAGGAGCGCTCTATGCTTATACACGCACGCGCCGCACGGATCTTCTTGGTCGCCTCGAGGAACTGCTCTCCGACTACCATCATCACTACAGCATCGACTATTACAACCAGTACGGAGCGAACAAAGGATCCCAATGGCCTGAGCGAGGGCACGATTCTAACTCGGTAACCTGCGCCGGATCTTTTGGTATGTTGTTCCGGGCTCTCTTAGACTTGCAGGTTACCGCCGACTCCCTGGAAATAAGCCCCAGACTGCCCGAGGAATGTCAGCGCCTGGCGACCAGGTCTCCCATTCTCTATGGGGGAAAGGAAATCCTCATCTCTGTGCTTAATGGTGCGGGAGCCATTCGGTCAGTACGTCTCAACAGGAAGCCTTATAGTCGACACGATGAGATCGGGATAGTATTGCCGCACGCGGATCTTGAGGCGAAAAACCTGGTCGAAATAGAAATGCAGGCATGACCAGAACACGGCAAGACTCAGTGGTGATCGCGTGCGAGTTCCAAGTGCTCTGAAGAACTCAATTCCTGAGCAACTCGGCTCGTTGCTTGAACATCCTGCGCACAACCGCAAATGCCTTCATCTTCGTTTTCCGGTCCCGGCTCACGTACCCATACGGGCTGACATCGAACCCGAAGCAACCTCCCGGCCAGGCGTGCTTCGCATAGCACCAAAGGGCAGCGCCGCACACGTACGGAGCGGTCATGCCTCTGAAATCCGCCTCGGCAGCGAGGGCTTGCATGTCTTCCCCAAAGGACCCATTCACACCCGCAATACAGGCATACCCGAATTCGGTGATTAAGATCGGCTTCCCTGGATAGCGTGCATGCAGGCGGGCCAGTTCGTTCCTCCACCAGCGCGTCGACTCTTGTAGCCAGGAATTATCGCCCGGCCGGTGACCCTTCTGCGCCACGGGCGACGGGTATCCATTCACGCTGATAACGTCGTCGAAATCAAAGTACTTCCCCAAGTTGCCGCAGTTCGCTGAGATACTCTCGTTTCCCGAGGACCAACGACACGACACGTGTGTTACCAGGCGCGTCGGGTCAAGTTGTCGTCCCATTTGAACAAGGCGGTCGTTCCCCTGGTTAATCTCGATATGTTGCTCCTCGGCTTCATTGCTTACGGACCATATAATTATTGAAGGGTGGTTAATGTCCCGAAGTACCATCTTTCGCAGGGCGCGTTCAGCGCCATTCAGTATCGCGGGCGCATCCGAGGAATTCCAACCTGCGCCCGCAAAGGGATCATTAAGTTTCACGCCCCAACCGCACAGCGGGATTTCAGCCAGCACCAGCAACCCCACCTCGTCGCACAGGTTCAACTCCCCCGGGTGGTGAGGATAATGGCAGAAACGCACAAAATTGGCTCCTGCATCCTTGATGTCTAATACTACTACGTTAAGTCAAGGCGGTCGCTTTCGCTTGCGAATTTTGCTACCACAATACGCACAATGTCCGGTCCAGGTGAACAGGAGGCGTTGGATCTCACGGCGCGTCTGTGGCAG
>JBEKLY010000137.1:0-19584 GCA_050010015.1 Terriglobia bacterium | reverse complement strand
AAGGAGGACAACTGGGCGTCGGAAAGGCCGTCAAAAGCGCTGTTGACGGATCGGGCAGACCGGTTGACACACCGACCGCGGGTCAGCTGCCCAGCCTGGTTTCTTACTGTCTGAATCGCAGCAAGTGGCTGTGGCTAGTGGTTAGTGCCTAGAAGCTGTTTCAAAAACCTCCCGTACCCGATTGCAACGAGATGGTCGGCTACGCGTGAAGCCGTGCTCCCCAGAGTGAGCAAATTGAGTAGCCGGGGGTGAAACCCCACAAGCGCTAAGGTAAGAGCCGCATTCAGTCAATTCGGTGCTTTGGGTTGCGTCCCGCGAAGCGGGACACCATGAGTAGCCGTAGGTGAAACCTACGGAAAATGAAGCGTCCATCAACATTCCGGCCCTGGGGGGGCCGACCCGTCGGAGGTCAACCCCGTTGGGGTTGGCCTGATTTGTGAACGCTCCTGTCATCCGCAGGTTAAAACCTGCGGCTACTTACGGTTGGCCCCATTCGGGGCCACTCGGTCAAGCCGTATCTTAGCGCTTATGGGACGTTGCCCCCGGCTACTCATGTCCCGCCCCTGCGGGGCTGAGCGCTCGAGCGGCGGCCGGGAATTCTGGGCGGCATTCAGTAACAGTTCCTCTGCCGGGCGGTTTTGAAACACCTTCTAGTAAAACAACGCCCCGGACAACAGATCGCCGAGGCGCGGGGGCGTCTCGCCCCCGCAAGCACTCGCGGGCAGAGCCTGTCCTGAGCGCAGCGAAGGAATGCCCGCACCACAGCGGGCGAGACGCCCGCGCTACGGCACGGATCACTGCACTGTCAACGTCAGGGTTATGGAGTGGCTGAGGGTGGTCGAACACGAGGTGCACGTCCCTGTGACGGCAAGTGAGTATGTACCCGCAGCAGTGCCGGAGTTGGCGGGTTGCGGAGGCGCGGCGCCGCCCCCTCCGCCGCAGGCTGCCAGTGCCAGCATCGCCAGTACGAGCGCGCCGAAGGCAGCCATTGCCATGCGCCTGCGTATCGCGCTCGTTTCACGGCTGCGGACCGCGTGTACGAGGCTTCCGAATGCTAAGAACGCCATCGTCCAAAGCAGCCACGGTTGTGGCTCCGGGAGGCGGGGAAGAGGATTATGCCGCGGCAAGCCGGAAGCCGCCGCCATGATAAGGGATACTTTCAGGTTCGCGGTGCTGCTGATGTTCGTCGAAGCGGGTGAAACTGTGCAACTTGCCCCTGCGGGCGCTCCCGAACAAGCGAAGGCCACTTGTTGATTGAACCCACCCACTGCCTGGGCGCTCAATGAGTAGGTCGCCGTTCCTCCCGGCGAGACCGTGGCGGAAGTGGAAGAACCCGACGCCGCCGCGATCGTGAAGTCTTCCCCTGTGCCGGAAAGAGTGATGGTTTGTGGACTGCCCTCGGCAGTATCCACGACGGCTATGGCGCCGGTTCTGGTTCCACCATTGGTCGGATTGAAGGTTATGCTGAAGGTGCAACTGGCCTTGACCGCCACGCTCGAGCCGCAGTTGTTGTTTTGGGAAGCATCCCCGCTGACGGCAACGCTGATGATGCTAAGAGATGCGCCGCCAGTGTTCGTAAGGGTGACGCTCTGAGCATTGCTGGACGTGCCGACCGTCTGATTAGCGAAGGTCAAAGATGGGGGCGAGAGCTTTGCGATGGTCGAGGCGCCGGTTCCCGACAGGCTGACCGTCTGGGTCGTGGGGTTGGCGTTGTCGATGACGGTTAGCGCCCCGGTTAGGGCTCCGGCGGAGAGGGGCATGAACATTACAGCAATGCTACAAGAGGCGCCGGCCGCCACACCAGCGCCGCAGGTGTTGGTTTGAGAGAAGCCACCGCTTGCCTTGATGCTGCTGATGCTGAGTAACTCGCTCCCCGCATTCGTCAGCGACACGGTTTGGGCGCTGCTAATGGTCATTAGCATCTGCGAAGGGAACGTTAAGGAAAAAGGAGTAAGGGTGACCGCGGGACCGGCACCGGTTCCGCTGAGGCCGACAGTCTGAGTGGCAGGGCTAGCGTTGTCGGTGACGGTCACAGCACCTGTTCTTGACCCGCTGGCGCTAGGTTTAAACGTCACGCTGACGCTGCACGAGCCGCCGGCTCCCACGCTGGAGCCGCAGGTGTTAGTTTGGGAGAAATCCCCGTTGATCGCAATGCTGGTAATGGTAAGCGTTGAAGTGCCTGTATTCGTGAGGGTGAAGCTTTGCGGGGTACTGCTGGTGCCCACGGGTTGTGAAGCGAATGTCAAGGACGTAGGCGAGAGGCTGACGGCAGAGCCGCCCGTGCCTGTCCCGGTGAGGCTGACAGTCTGAGTGGCAGGGCTGGCGTTGTCGGTGATGGTCACAGCACCTGTTCTTGACCCGCTGGCGCTAGGCTTGAAGGTCACGCTGACGCTGCACGAGGCGCCGGCTCCCACGCTGGAGCCGCAGGTGTTGGTTTGGGAGAAATCCCCGCTGATCGCAACGCTGGTCATGGTAAGCGTTGAGGTGCCCGTATTCGTGAGGGTGAAGCTTTGCGGGGTACTGCCGGTGCCCACCGCTTCTGAAGCGAAGGTCAGGGACGCAGGAGAAAGGCTGACCGCAGGGCCGCCCGTGCCCGTTCCGGTCAGGCTGACAGCCTGAGTGGTGGGGTTGGCGTTGTCGGTAATGGTCAGAGTGCCGGTTCTAGTCCCACTGGTAGTGGGCTCGAACGTCACACTGATGTCGCAGGAAGCGCCGACCGCCACACTGGAACCACAGGTGTTGGTTTGGGAAAAGTCGCCGCTGATGCTGACGCCCGTGATGGCAAGCGTCGCGCCGCCGGTGTTGGCGAGGGTAACGCTTTGAGAACCGCTGCTCTTGTTGCCCACCGCCTGGGAGGCGAACGTCAAGGAGGTGGGAGAGAGGCTGGCAACCGGGCCGCCTCCTCCAGTGAGGCTGACGGTCTGAGTGGAAGGGACAGCATTGTCGGAAACGCTCAGAGTGCCAGTTCTTGTCCCACTGGCTGTGGGTTTGAAAGTCACGCTGATGGTGCAGGAGGCGCCGACCGCCAAAAGAGCACCGCACGTGTGGGTTTGGGGGAAGTCACCGCTGGCCGCAATACTGGATATGGTGAGAGTTACAGTACCCGTATTCTTGAGGGTGACGCTTTGAGGGCTACTGCTGGTGCCTACGGGTTCTGCGGCGAACATGAGGGAAGAGGGGGAGAGAGTAGCACCAGACCCAGCGCCTGTCCCGGCGAGGTTGGCGATCTGTGTGGAAGGGATGGCGTTGTCGGTGACGGTCACTGTTCCCGTTCTTAGCCCGGTGCCCGTGGGTTTGAAGGTCACAGCGATGCTACAAGAGGCGCCGGCCGCCACACCGGACCCGCATGAATTGGTCAGGGAAAAGTCACCTTTGATAGCAATGCTGGTGATATTGAGAGTTGCGGTGCCTGTGTTGGAGAGAATGAGGTTTTGAGAACTGCCGCTGGTGTTCAACGATTGTGCAGAAAACGTCAAGGAAGTAGGAGAGAGGCTGGCAACAGGCGCGGTGCCGGTGCCCGAGAGGCTGACGGTCTGAGTAGAAGGGTTGGCATTGTCAGCGACGGTGAGCGAACCGGTGCGCGAGCCGGTGGCGGTGGGAGCGAAAGTGACACTGATCGTGCACGACGAGTTGGCGGCGAGGCCCGAGCCGCAGGTGTTGGTTTCGGAGAAGTCGCCGCTAACCGTGATGCTTGAAATCGCGAGTGTGGCGCTGCCTGGATTGCTCAGAGTGACGCTTTGAGAGCTGCTGCTGGTGCTCAAGGCTTGTGAAGAAAACGTCAAGGAAGTGGGAGAGAGGCTGGCGGCGGGCGCCGTGCCGGTTCCCGATAAGCTGGCACTTTGAGTGGTAGGGTTGGCGTTGTCAGTAGCAGTGAGCGAGCCCGTGCGCGAGCCCGTGGCGGTAGGAGTGAAAGTGACACTGATCGTGCACGAGGAGTTGGCGGCGAGGCTCGAGCCGCAGGTGTTGGTTTCGGAGAAGCTGCCGCTAACCGTGATGCTTGAAATCGTGAGGGCGGCGCCGCCGGGATTGCTCAGCGTAACGCTCTGCGGGCTGCTGCTGGTGCCCAGCACTTGCGCTGAGAATGTCAACGAAGCGGGAGAGAGGCTGGCGGCGCACGCCGTGCCGGTTCCCGAAAGGCTGGCACTTTGAGTGGTAGGGTTGGCATTGTCAGTGACAGTGACGGAGCCGCTGCGCGACCCGGTGGCGGTGGGAGCGAAAGTGACACTGATCGTGCACGACGAGTTGGCGGCGAGGCTCGTGCCGCAGGTATTCGTTTGCGAGAAATCGCCGCTAGCCGCGATGCTTGAAATCGTGAGTGTAGCGCTGCCGGGATTGCTCAGAGTGACGCTTTGCGGGCTGCTGCTGGTGCCCAGCACTTGCCCCGAGAATGTCAACGAATTGGGAGACAGGTTGGCGGCGGACGCCGTGCCGGTTCCCGACAGGCTGGCACTTTGAGTGGCAGGGTTGGCATTGTCAGTGACGGTGACGGAGCCGGTGCGCGACCCGGTGGCGGTGGGAGTGAAAGTGACACTGATGGTGCACGACGCGCTGGCGGCGAGGCTCGTGCCGCAGGTGTTAGTCTCGGAGAAGTCGCCGCTAACCGTGATGCTCGAAATCGCGAGGGTGGCGCTGCCGGGATTGCTCAGCGTAACGCTTTGCGGGCCGCTGCTGGTGCCCGACGCTTGCCCCGAGAATGTCAACGAAGTGGGAGATAGGTTGGCCGCAGGCGCCGTGCCGGTGCCCGATAAGCTGGCACTCTGAGTAGTGGGGCTGGCGTTGTCAGTAACAGTGATGGAGCCGGTGCGCGACCCGGTGGAGGTGGGAGTGAAAGTAACGCTGATCGTGCACGACGCGCTGGCGGCGAGGCTCGTGCCGCAGCTGTTAGTCCCGGAGAAGTCGCCGCTAACCGTGATGCTCGAAATCGCGAGGGCGGCGCTGCCAGGATTGCTCAGAGTAACGCTTTGCGGGCTGCTGCTGGTGCCCAACGCTTGCCCCGAGAATGTCAACGAAGTGGGAGATAGGTTGGCCGCGGGCGCTGCTCCAGTTCCCGATAGGCTGGCACTTTGAGTAGTGGGGTTGGCGTTGTCGGTGACAGTGATGCTGCCGGTGCGTGACCCGGTGGCAGTGGGAGTGAAAGTGACGCTGATGGTGCACGACGCGTTGGCGGCGAGGCTCGTGCCGCAGGCATTGGTTTCTGAGAAGTCGCCGCTAATCGTGATGCTCGAAATTGCGAGGCTGGCGCCGCCGGAATTGCTCAGAGTGACGCTTTGCGGGCTGCTGCTGGTGCCTAATGCTTGTGACGCAAACGTCAAGGACATAGGAGACAGGCTGATAGTGGCCGCCGTGCCGGTTCCCGATAGGCTGGCACTTTGAGTAGTGGGGTTGGCGTTGTCGGTGACAGTGATGCTGCCGGCGCGTGAGCCTGTGGCAGTGGGAGTGAAAGTGACGATGATCGTGCACGTCCAATTGGCAGGGAGGCTCGTGCCGCAGGTGTTGGTTTCGGAGAAGTCACCATTAGCCGTAATGCTTGAAATCGTCAGGGTGGCGGTGCCGGGATTGCTCAGAGTAACGTTTTGAGGGCTGCTGCTGGTGCCCAGCATTTGCCCCGAAAAAGTCAACGAAGTGGGAGACAGGTTGGTCCCAGGGGCCGTGCCGGTGCCCGCGAGGCTTGCACTCTGCGTGGCGGAGTTGGCATTGTCGCTGACGGTGAGCGAACCGGTGCGCGAGCCGGTGGCGGTGGGAGTGAAAGTGACGCTGATCGTGCACGATGCGTTGGCGGCCAGGCTCGTGCCGCAGGTGTTGGTTTCGGAGAAGTCACCGTTAGCGGTAATGCTTGAAATCGCCAGTGTGGCGCTGGCGGGATTGCTCAGAGTAACGCTTTGAGGGCTGCTGCTGGTGCCCACCATTTGCCCCGAGAATGTCAACGAAGTGGGAGACAGGTTGGTCCCCCAGGCCGTGCCCCTGCCCGATAGGCTGGTACTTTGAGTGGCGGGGTTGGCGTTGTCGGTGACGGTAAGCGAGCCGGTGCGCGGGCCGATGGCAGTGGGAGTGAAAGTGACGCTGATCGTGCACGATGTGTTGGAGGCCAGGCTCGTGCCGCAATTGTCGGTCTCGGAGAAGTCGCCGCTGGGCGCGATGCTTGAAATCGTCAGCGTGGCGCCGCCGGGATTGGCCAGAGTGACGGTTTGAGGGCTGCTGCTGATGCCCACCAATTGCCCCGAGAATGTCACCGAATTGGGTGCCAGATTGGCGGCGGGCGCCGTGCCGGTGCCTGACAGGCTGGCGCTTTGAGTGGAGGGCTTGGCGTTGTCGGTGACGGTGAGCGAGCCGCTGCGCGAGCCGGTGGCAGTGGGAGTGAAAGTGACGCTGATCGAGCACGACGTGTTGGCGGCGAGGCTTGTGCCGCAGGTGTTGGTTTCGGAGAAGTCGCCGCTGATGGCGATGCTCGAGATCGTGAGCGTGGCGCTGCTTGTGTTGGAAAGAGTGAGGTTTTGAGCGCTGCTGCTGGTGCCGACCGGCTGTGACGAGAAAGTCAACGAACCGGGTGCGAGATTGGCCAGTACGCCCGTGCCCGTTCCTGAGAGGCTAATCGTCTGGGTAGGGGGGCTGGCATTATCGGCGACGGTGATCGAACCCGTGCGCGACCCGGTGGCGGTTGGCGTGAAAGTGGCGCTGATCGAGCACGAAGCACCAAGCGCCAGGCTCGAGCCGCAATTGTTGGTTTGGGAAAAATCCCCGCTGGCTGTGATGCTCGAGATCGTCAGGACCGCGCCGCCGTTGTTGGTTAAGTCGATCGCCTGGGGAGAACTCGCCGTGCCCAGAGCCTGGTTACCGAAATTATACGATGATGGGGAGATGGCGACGAGCGGTATTGCCGGGGCGTTGTACATGGTCACAAAGGCATCGTACGGTCCGCCCATGTAGGAGGGCTCGAAGGCGCCCGAGGTGGTGGGGAAATTCGTCGAAAACGTTGCGCCCGTTACGTAGACATTCCCTGACGAATCCAGAGCGATTCCGCGGCCAAAATCATCCTGCGATCCACCCAGGTACGTTGAAAAAAGAAGGGAGCTTCCCGCAGGGTTGAGGACACTCACAAAGGCGTCATAGATTCCGGCGTTCTGGGCCTGCACGGGATTGGCGGTGGGAAAACCCCCTCCGTAATTGTACCCTGTCGCATAAGCAGAGCCGTTCGAGTCAACCGCAATGCCGTATGCGACCTGGGTTCCACTGCCGCCCAGGTAAGTCGAATAACCGAGCGTCGAGCCGGAGCCATTCAGCTTGGTGACGAACACGTTGTAGCCGCCCGCGGAGGTCCGCTCGAAAGCCCCTGAAGTCGTGGGAAAGTTTGTGGAGGTTGTGTACCCTGTGAGGTAAGCATTGGCGGAACGATCGAGCGCGATGGCGTACCCGTAGTCGCTTCCGGTTCCTCCCAGATAGGTCGAAAAGATGAGCGCAGAGCCGGCAGGGTTAAGCTTGGCGGCGAATGCGTCGTAGCACGTGAAGGTGTTCCCGCCACATTGGCCGCCGGCAAGCTTGGGCTGGAAGGCATTCAGGGTGGGGAAATTGGTTGAGTTGGTAGATCCAGTGACATACGCATCGCCCGCGGAATCCACTGCAGCCGCGTAAATATAGTCGTCTCCACTGCCCCCCAGGTAGGTTGAATAGCCAACCTGAGTTCCTCCCGATTCGAACTTGACCACAAACCCATTGTGGGCGCCATTGCCATAGGTGGTTTGAAGCGCACCGGAGGTGACAGGGTAGTTAGTCGATTCGGTATAACCGGAAAGATAGGCGTTGCCGTTCGAGTCGACAGCGATACCTGTCCCAACGTCGTCCAGACTTCCACCCCAGTAGGTCGAATAGACGAGCGAGGCGCCGTTGGGGCTGAGTTCGGTAACAAAAGCGTCCACGCCGCCCGCATTGTTGGGCTGGAGCGCGTTCTGCACCGGAAAATTCGTGGAATAGGTGTACCCGGCGACATAGGCGTGGCCACTCGAATCGACGGCGATGGCCGCCCCCTGATCTTCATCGCTGCCGCCAAGGTAAGTGGAGTACACGAGCGCAGTCCCGGTAGAGTTCAGTTTCGATACGAACGCGTCAAAACAAGGAGTCGCCGCGCCATCTTCTGAGCAGGAGCCGCCGCCGGGGGAACTCTGCGCCGCGCTCACCACGGGGAAATCAACGGAGGCTGTGTAGCCCGTCACGTAGGCACTTCCGGAAGCATCAACGGCAATGCCGTACGCATAGTCCATATCGCTTCCGCCGAGGTACGTGGAGTAGCTGAGGACCGGATCAATGACCAGCGGCTTGCTGTGATCGTAAGGACCTAAAAGAAAGCGAATGCGGTTCCGAGCGTCGAGAATGTAGCGGCCTTGAACCACTGACCTGCGATCGGCGACGAGTGACGAGCCGGCGTCGCGCTGGTAGATCAGCGGCTTGTGGAATCGGATCTCGCCGCGATGGGCTGGGATCATAAGATCGCCGCCGGTGTCGATCCGTAGGCGCGGTTCGCGGGCCGCCCCTGCCTGCAGTGCGATAGCGCTCGGATCGGCGCCCGGCGCGACGATAAAGTCATACTCGAGTTGTCCCTGAGCCGAGGGGCTTCCGTAGTATTCCAAGTCCACTCCGGGATAGACGTCGTGGTAGCGCACCTTCGCGTAGGTGGGTACGTTCGTGTGCCACTTTTTCGGATCGTTGCCGAGGAAGTAATTCGCCTTGCCCGGTAACTCGCCCCGCCCGGTCACTTCGGCGTCAGGCTTCGCCCCCACTAGCCGCAAGCGGACAAGTGCAGTTTCGTATTTCGCTATTCGCCTTTCGATTCTGAGTATCGCTTGATCCTTCGTAAGAAAGAGCGTGTACCCGCGTCCTCGCGAGAAAAACTTCACACGCGGATCAACCTGACCCAAATTGGGCTCGAAGCTCAGCGGAAGATGGGCGAGGGCGGCGTGGGTTCGACCAGCGGGCGTAGCGGCAACAAGGGCCTGACGAGCGTCATCACTCAGGCCGGGAATGGCAAGGAGGAACAAGGTGACCGTGATTAACAAGGTGCGACGGAGACTGAACAGCGCAAAGGGGGACATCAAATCCTCTTCCCATGTCACAGGAATCCGTAATCACGATGAGCCTCACGGTCACCTGTTCCCTCAAATTCCGATGCCACTCGACGCGGGGGCAAGACCCGCCCGGTGAACATCTCTGGCCGTTTTATCGGCCCTGGACCGATTTTCTTAATGGGGGATGTAGGGGCCGCCCTACCGGCAACCCACTGGCGTGTCTACAGTTTACTGGCTTGGTATATGAGGCTCTGTAACTGCAAGAGGAGGGTTTGTAACAGCTTCTGCCGGGCGCTACATAATAGGGTGATGGGCCAAGCTCGTCGCCCCCTCGGGGGAGAGGGGGCGGGGTGGGGGCATAGGCGCTAGAGTAGGCTCGATCGGGTTCCGGAGCCCGCCGGGTCGGGCGCAAGAATGTGGCCCACGGCGACAGCCGTGGGGAGAAAACAGGGCCGATGCGCCTAAAAGCCCCGAGAGGGGCGACAGAGCTATCTTGATGATCGCAGATCTTCTGTCGCCACTACGTGGCTCAGCGTGCTCTCTGTGTCCCGTGATCCCACGGCTGGCGCCGTGGGCCACATTCTTGCGCCGCTGATGCGGCTTGGCGTGGGGTGACGGGCTTATTCTCGCGCCTATGGCGGATGAGGGTCACTTAATTCTGCAATCCTCAGTAGGCTCACAAGTCTAGGCACTCGACCTCAAAGGCGCCAACTCGAGGAGGCGGGCTACTTCTGTTCGGCAGGTAACGGACTGGGGGGGCGCGACACCTGGCCGCGGAAGGCGTCATCGAGAATGACGCTGTTAATCTCGAGCGTCGTGCCGGTGGCCCGGTCGAGGGCTGTGCGGGCCTTGATGTAATCGCTTTGCGTCACCACTTCGTTCGAGCGGGCCTGTGCCAGGTCGCGCTGGTTCAGGATTACATCGTAGCTTCTGGCAACTCCGACTTCGAATTGCTGCCGCATGTCGTCGAGTGCTTTTTCCTGAAGAAGCCGCGTCTTGACCGCCGCCTGGTAACTGCTGCGCGCTTGCCGGAGGGCGATCAGAGCGGCTTCCACCTGAACGCGGACCTGGTTCTGAAGTTCCCGCAGCCGCACTTCGGATTGGCGCATTTGCAATCGATCTCGCGCCAGATCAGCCCGTGCGGTGCGATTGCGCAGAGGCACATCCAATTGAAGCGCCAAGCCGTAATCCGGGTACTTGCCTCTAAACACTTGGGAGAGAGATGTGCCGTATCCCCCCACAAGGTTCGGATCGACGCTGGGAGTAAACGCCACGCCCGGAATCGGGTAAGTGTTGATCGGACCGGCAAGGCCGTTGCCCTGCACGCTGGCGACGAGGTTTACCGAAGGCAACAGGGCGTTGCGTGAACCTTTGAGGGCCATCTGAGTGTTTTCGATTTGGACTTGGCCGGCTTCGAGGTCCGGCCGATTGCGAAGGGCCGTGGCCGTCAACTCTTCCAGGGCCGGCAATTGCCCGCTTTCCGGCACTTCGATGTGGTCAGTGGCGACAATGCGCACTGCGTCGATCTGCGGATCTGCCGTCCCGGTGCGCGTCAGGGCGTTCTTCAGGATGAGTTCCTGCTCGAGGACCAGGCTTTCCGAATTGCTCAACGCCTGTTGAGCCTGGGCCGTCTCCGCCTCGGCCCGTAGCACTTCCAGCGGAGCCAGGGTGCCGACTTCCACATGCACTTTGTTGTCCGACAGGAGTTTTTCGGCGAGCGTCAGCGCGTCGTGCTTCACTTGGACGTCCTGGTTGAGGCTCACCAGGTCCCAGTACAGGCGAATGATGTTGGAAACCGTGCTGATCAGTTGTTGGCGGAAAACCAGGTCCGATATTTTCTCGTTGTTCCTGGCGATGCGAATAAAACGCCGGTTGAGTCCGGAGCCAAAACCTTCGAGCAAGGGCTGGGTGAAAGTCAGCCCGAGGCTCGAAGCAGTATAGGGATTATAGCTGAGTTCGCCGTTGTTATAGCTCTGACGCAGGTTGGTGTAGCCGAGGTTCAGTAAAGCGCCGCTGGAAAAACCCTTTTGCACTCCGAAGTTCTCGCCCATGGAGTGTTCGACAAGGAATCCGTAACCGGACTGGGCCTCATTAGATTGGGGGGTATCGCTATATCCGGGCCCAACCAGACCTGTCAGAACGGGATCGAAAGACGGAACGGGTGTTCCGCTCGAGAGGGGCGCCGAACCGTAAATCGAGAGATCGGTCTGGGCCTGGTTCACGTTGGTGTCGAGGATGGTGCTCGAGGATGGGGTCAGCGGCGGCGCGCTGCCCGGCGGTGTCTCAACCGGACCACCCGTGCCTTCAGGGCCTTCCAGCACGGACAGCGGCACGCCGCGCAGCAACGAACCCGCCTGCGCCCGCCACAGATCAGTGTCCGCCATGCGAGGCCCGTAGCGCTCGAGCTCGATATCGAGATTGTTTTCGAGCGCCAGCGCGATGGCGTCCTGCAAGGAGAGGTAAAGCTTGCCGTCCCTGATCAGGGCGCTATAGCGATCCGAATTCTGAAATTTCGTTGACGGCAATGCGCCAACGCGATAGCTGCGAGTGAGGCCGGTCAGTGCCTCCGCTCCAGAAAGCGGAGCTGGTGGCGAACCACGCCGGGACTGTGCCCAAGCAAAGTTGACGAGAAAACAACATAGGATTAGGAAGCTCGATCGCACTTTCATGGATTACCTCACGGCTTATTTCTCTGGGTTACACAACGTGTTTTGCAGGCCTGCGGATGTCGAGATTGGGTCGGGAAGAGCCGCAGACTTCGAAAGGCACGAAGTCTGCGCTACCCGCTCATATTTCATAATTCACTATTCACAATTCACAATTTATTATTCCCGGCCTGCTGCGGGTTTAACTCGGGCTCCTTCGCGGACGTCGTCGGTAGGATTGATGATCACCAGTTCTCCTCCTGCTAGACCCGATAGCACCTCGGTTTCCGTTCCATAGTCGCGGCCCACTGCGACCTTCTGAAAGTGGACAGCACCGTCTTCCGCCACCACCGCGACGCGCGTGCCGTTGGCGCGCGTAACCAGCGCGTCCCCGGGCACCAGCAGCGGGGGTTCGGAGCTTACGGTGCGCAACGACACCCGAGCGTACATGCCGGGCAAGAGCAGCGAGGCCTGATTGGGCACATCGACTTCCGTGAGCAGAGTCCGAGTGTTCGGATCGAGAGACTGGCTCGTTCTCGCTACCTTTCCCGCGAACGAACGGCTGGGGAGTTGTTCGACGGTCACCACGGCTGACAATCCCGTACGGATGAAGGGAGCATAGCTCTGAGGGACATCCACGAAAATGCGCACCACGCCGATCTGGGCCATGTGGAAAAGTTCGCGGCCCGAGACGCTTCCGGATGCTACGAGCGCGCCCACATCAAAGTTGCGTGCAGTAATCAACCCGGCAAAGGGTGCGGTGATCTTCTCGAAGCCCTGGAGGTCGACGAGGCGTCCCAGGTTAGCCTCTGCCGCGCTGACGCTGCTTTGGGCGGCGCTCACGTTGGCTTCCTGTGCTTTGCGGTTGGCCACCGCCACCTCGTAATCCGCTTCTTTCTGGTCACCATCCTGCCGCGCCAGGACTCCACGCGCCACCAGCACTTTCCATCGTTCCACGGTTAACTGGGCAAGGTGTTCCGTGGATTTGGCCTGGACGAGATTGGCCTCCGCCTGGGCCAGCGCCGAGCGCGACTGAAGCAGGTTGGCGCGGGCCTGGTGCACCTGCTGGTCAAGGTCAGGGGTTTCTATCTCAGCCAAGACTTTCCCTGCGGCTACCCGGTCACCGATATCCACATACCGCCGCACCACGTAGCCGTCGGCGCGGGCGTAAATCGGCGCGTCCGTAATCGCCTGGATATTCCCGGGCAGCAAGAGTTCACTGGCGGAGGTCCCGCGTCGAACCCGGACCGTGTTGACCACCGGCAAGCTGTGCCCCTCTTTTTCCGAGGCCGTTACGAGTGCCCGCAGCCGTTCTCGTCGAGGGAGGTAACCGAGCAGCAGGAGTGCCGCAAGCGGTAAAACGATCAGGCAGGTGATGAGCAAGCGCCTGCTCGGTCCGCCGCGCGGCCTCTGCGGGCCCGGCGGAGTTAAAGGCTCCCTTAATACGGGCTCACGTTCCATCAGTTTCTCTTCAATTGCCACCGATTGCCTCCAAACACGTCGTAGCGCGGGCGTCTCGCCCGCTGGGGCGCGGGCATCCTACCCGCGCGCGGGAGCGGGACGCTCCCGACACCGCGGGCGAGACGCCCGCGCTACTAATGCAGCGATATCCCTTCCTCATGCTCTTCCCGCGCGATCTCGGCATCCAGGTCCAGCGGCGGCGTCTTGCGCAAATAACTGTACATGATCGGGACAAAGAAGAGCGTCGTGAACGTGGCGACCAGTAGACCACCGATAACTGCCCTCCCCAGCGGCGCATTCTGTTCCCCGCCCTCGCCAAGCCCCAGAGCCATAGGGAGCATTCCGACAATCATGGCGAGCGCGGTCATAATTACTGGCCGGATTCGCGTGAAGCCGGCGGAGAGCGCCGCAGCCCGAGCGTTTTTGCCTTCCTGCCGCTCATCGTTGGCGAAAGTCACCAGCAGAATGCTGTTGGAAGTCGCCACGCCGATGCACATGATCGTTCCCATCAGCGAAGGAACACTGAAAGTGGTTTGAGTCACAAACAACATCCAAACGATACCGACGAGCGCTCCCGGAAGCGCCCACAAGATAATGAACGGGTCCACCCAGGATTGGAAGTTCACCGCCATCAGGAGATAAACGAGCACGATGGCAAAGAGGATTCCGAATCCCAATCCCACAAACGACGAGCGCATGGTTTGCACCTGGCCTCGCAGGGCCATCCACGAACCCCTGGGCAACTGCGGGCTCACGTCCGACATGATGCGCTCCACTTCGTGCGCCACGCCGCCCAAATCGCGCTGCTCGACATTGGCGTAGACGTCCATGACGGGCTGCACATTATAGTGGCTGGCGACGGTTGTGGAAACCCCTCTGCTCACGCTCGCCAGGTTGCTCAGCATCTGCGTCTTCCCGCCCGAGCCTGCTCCCAGCGTAATTGGCGTCCTTAGAAGAGCGTCGAAGGAATCAACTTGATTCTGCGGCGTCTGCGCCACCAACTGGTAATTGACTCCGTTCTCCGGGTTCAGCCATTGGTTGGGGGCCACCTGCCCGCTGGAACTCAAAGAAATCAGAACGCTGTTGGCAACGTTCTGCTGGGTCAAACCCACTTCCTGCGCCTTCGTCCGGTCCACGTCAACCAGCACGGTGGGGTAGTTTACCTCCTGGTGCACGTGGACATCCACGGCGCCAGGTATCAGCGCCATGCGCCGCTCGATCTCTTTCGCGATTCTGTAACTGGCTGGGGCGTCGCGCCCTACCACCTGCACGTCGATGGGCGCAGGCAGGCCGAAGTTCAAAATCTGGTTGGTAATATTGGCCGCCTGAAAGAAGAACCTCGCTTCGGGGAACTTGGACCGCAGAGTGTCCCTCAGCCTGCGGGTGTACACCTGCGTTGGCGTGCGGTGGTCGGGCTTGAGAGAAATGAGAATTTCGCCGTCACTTGGCCCAAGGGTTACGCTGTCGCTGAAGGCGAGATTGATTCCTGAGATGGGAAGCCCGATATTGTCGAGAATCGTATCCATCTCGTCGGCAGGAATCTCCTGCCGCACCTGGTCTTCAATCTGGGCAAAGAGGCGCTCGGTTTCCTCGATGCGTGTGCCTTCCGGGGCGCGCACGTGCAGGCGCATCTGGCCGGAATCGGTGTAGGGGAAGAAGTCTTCCCCGATCCAGAAGGTCAAGCTGAAGGAGCCGACGACAAGAACCGCAAACATCAGTACCACGGAGCGCCGATGAGCCAGGCACCAGGCCAGTGCCGTCTTGTAACTCTCTCTCATCCGCAGGAATCGGCGATTGAAGGCGTAATGCACCCTCCAGATGGGCCCCGTACCAATTTCCTCCTCTTCTCGCTGGTAGATCTGCACCTCGGATCTCAGCAGGTACTTGACCATCGTCGGCACCAGCGTCCGCGACAGCAGGTAGGAGGCCAGCATCGCAAAGACCACCGCCATGGCCAAGGGCGTGAAGAGATATTTGGCCGCCCCGCTCAGGAATAGTACGGGGACAAACACAATGCAGATGCAGAGAGTCGAGACGAAGGCGGGGACCGCAATCTGCTGGGCGCCGTCCAGGATGCCGCGCGTGATCGGCTTCTTCATGGCCAGATTGCGGTTTATGTTCTCGATCTCCACGGTGGCGTCGTCCACCAGGATGCCCACCGCCAAGGCCATCCCGCCGAGAGTCATCACATTGATGGTCTTGCCGAGAAAACCGAGGATCACCAGCGAGGTCAGAATCGAAAGCGGAATTGAGATGCACACGACGACGGTGCTGCGCCAGCTTCCGATAAAAAGCAGGATCATCAAGCCTGTCAGCAAGGCGGCGATGCCCGCTTCGCGCACTACCCCGTTCACGGCCGCTCGCACAAACAGGGATTGATCGAAGAGCTGTTTGACTTTCAATTCAGGAGGCAAGGAGGAAAGAATGCGCGGCAGGGTGGCCCTGACTTTGCGGACGATGTCCAGGGTGGAGGCGTTGCCGTTCTTAATAACGGTGAGGAGCGCCCCCCGGCGGCCGTCCTCGCGCACGATGTTGGTCTGCACGGCGAACCCGTCGCGGACGTGGCCGACGTCCTTGATGTAAACGGTCGCTCCATTTTCGGTCTTGACGGGCAAGTCATTCAAAGCCGTAACGACGGTAGGACTGCTGTTGAGCATCACCAGGTATTCGCGGTCGCCTACCTTGGCCGTGCCCGCAGGCAGGATCAGGCTTTGCAGATTAACGGCATTAGAAACATCCGTAGCGGAGAGGTGGTTCGCGTAAAGCGCATCGGGGTCCAAGTCCACCATGATCTGCCGGTATTTTCCGCCGTAGGGGAGCGGGATTGAAGCGCCCTGCACGGTTGCAAGTTGGGTGCGGATGAAATTTGTTCCGTAGTCGAAGAGCTGCTGCTCAGTCAGCGTATCGCTGCTAAGCCCCAGTTGCAGGATGGGCACGCTCGAGGCGTCGTACTTTAACACCCCAGGAGGAAAGATGCCGGGCGGCATGACGCGAAGAATGGATTGGGTGAGAGAGGTAATCTGGGCGATGGCCATCTCCGGTTTCGCCTTGGGCTGGAGATAGACCTTGATGACCGACAATCCGTAATAGGACTGCGACTCGATGTGCTCGATGTCGTTGACGATGGTGGTCATGGAGCGCTCGCAGATGGTCACGATGCGCTTCTCCATGTCGTCCGGCGAGACGCCGGAATAACTCCAGATCACGCTTACCACCGGGATGTCGATGTTCGGAAAGATGTCGGTGGGCATGGTCAGAATAGAGACGACACCTAGAATAGCTATGAGGATCGACATCACGACGAAAGTATACGGACGACGTAAAGCAAGCCTGACTATCCACATAATCCGAACTCCTTAACGAACTCAAAACCTCTTTGGACCTTACCGTTCCGACCCACATACCTGTCATTCTGAGCGAAGCGAAGAATCTCGCCCTGTGCCCTTGTTCCCGATCCACTCCGAAGCAAAGCGGAATTCCTTGCTTCGCTCTCCCGAAAGTCCGTCATGCTGAGCGAAGCGAAGAATCTGCATTTGTTCGCTCGCGTCCGGAACTGCAGATCCTTCGCTTCGCTCAGGATGACAGCGACTTCCATCTCCCTGGGTGGGCCGCAGACCCATAACCACTCGGAATGACAGCCGGGGAGTTCACGAACTCCCGATCAGGATTCCGGCCAGGAACACCAGAACTCCTCCCACGACCACCTGAAACGCGGCGGAGAGAAAGGGGGTATCCATGTAACGATGGCGGACGAAGCTGATGGCCGCGAGTTCCACAGCCACGACGGCGGCGGCGGCGCTCATGGCAATTCTGAAATTAGAAATGAGAAAGGGCAGTGTGTGTCCGATCCCGCCGGCCGTCGTCATCATCCCGCACACAATCCCCCGCACCCAGGGGTGGCCGCGCCCGGTAAGTGACCCATCGTCAGAGAGTGCCTCGGCGAAACCCATGGAAATCCCCGCCCCCACGGAAGCGGCAAGGCCCACCAGAAAAGCGTCCCAACTCTTGTGCGTAGCGAAGGCGGCGGCGAAGAGCGGGGCAAGAGTCGAAACCGATCCATCCATCAACCCCGCCAAGCCGGGCTGAACGATTTGGAGCACGAAGAGTCGGCGTTGCGCAGCTTCCTCCTGTACGCGCGTCTCCGGCGTGATGAGTTTGCTCTCGAGCGATTCGGCAAGGGCAGAATGCTTACGCTCCACCTCCGCCAGGTCACCCAGCAGCTTTCGAGTGGAGGCGTCAGTCACTATCTCCATGGCGCGTTCGTAAAAGCGCCGGGTCTCCAGTTCCATGATCTCTGCTTGCTTCCTTACCACATCAATGCCCAGCGGGCGAATCAGCCAGACGGGGCGGCGGTCAACAAATCCTTTTACGTCCTGGCGCCGAATCAGGGGGATATGCTCGCCGAAGCGCTGCCGGAAGATATCAATCAGGGCCCGGCGATGCCCGGACTCCTCCTGCTGCATCTCTTCAAACATCTTCGCCGTGGCAGGGTAGGTCTCTCGAAGTCCGTCGACGAAGTCTCCGTAGATTCGGCCGTCCTCTTCCTCCAAAGTGATAGCGAGGGCAAGGATTTCTCGTTCCGGCAGGTCTTTGAAGTTTCGCGCCATAGATGTGCCTCCCGGGAGCTTCAACAAGGTCGAGCCGGGGTCAGGACGTGGTGTTCGGGGTGGAGCACTGTGCCGTTTCGCACAGGCCGGAGGACTTCACGCCACCATCAAGACTACTTGCAGCCATAGAAGGTAACACAATTCCGCGTCGTGCGGGCGGCCCTTGTGGCCGGACCGGACGGCTGCGCTGTCTCAACGAGGGTTAGCTGTCTCTATCGCCGCAGACGAGTCGCGTTTGCCATAGAGTGCGGCAGCGCAGCTGCCGCCGTACTGTCGGGATTCCAAGGCGGCAGCTTTGCTGCCGCACTCCATGGCGCTTCGCACATTCTCAGGTGTTGAGAAATGGCGTATACTTTTCTCAATTCAAGGCGCCGCGGTGGCTTTACGCCGTCGCGGTATTGCTCGCAAGCCGGCGCGGCGAGCTTGGCGAGATAAACTTGCCGCTACCACTTCGCCTTCGGGAGGGTTTCATGGCTAACAGAACAGGTTCTGGCTCGGTAAGCCGAAGAGGTTTTCTTACCACCACGGGCAGCATGCTGGCGGCAGCGCCAGTCGTCCGCGGCGCGACTTCAAAGCCCACGGAGGCGCCGGAGGCTCTGCACGAGGCGCCGGACGCGGAGGGGGCGATGCGCAAGATTCCGATTGGCGTGTTCGACCCCGTTTACGATGAGTTCTCGCTCGACGAAATGCTCGATAAGATCAGCGCCATAGGCATCGAAGCTGTCGAGATCGGTACCGGCGGTTTTCCGGGCACGAGGCACTGTCCTGTCGCCGAGTTGCTTGAGGACCTCGCCAAGGCCAAAGCCTGGAAACGAAAATTCGAGGATCGGAACATTCGCGTGGCGACGCTGAGTTGCCACGGAAACCCCATCCATCCCAACCCTGAGATGGCGAAAAAGGACGATGAATCCTTCCGACGCACCGTGCGCCTGGCGGAGATGCTCGAGGTCCCCACGCTTGTCACTTTCTCGGGCTGCCCGGGCGACGCACCGGGAGCGAAGCATCCCAACTGGGTCACCTATCGCTGGCCGCCTGACTACGAGGAGGTAGTCACGTGGCAATGGAAGGAAGTCGTAGTCCCTTACTGGCGAGAGGCGGTGAAGTTTGCGGGCCAGCACGGAGTTAAGCGAATCGCGCTCGAAATGCATCCCGGCTTTGTTGTTTACAACCCGTACACGCTGCTCGAACTGCGCCGGGCTGTAGGGGAAGAAATCGGGGCCAACTGCGACCTCAGCCACCTCTTCTGGCAAGGCTGCGACCCGGTCGAGGTCATCCACTTCCTCGGAAAACAGAACGCCATCTATCACGCGCACATGAAGGACACGGTGATCTTCAAGGATACGGCTGCCAAAACCGGAGTCCTTAATTTCTCAGCCGACCCTGCCAAGTTCGCGCAAGGCTCGGTAATCTTCCGCGCCGTCGGATACGGCCACGGCGCCGAACTCTGGAAGGATGTCGTGAAAGCCTATATGGATATCGGCTTTGATGGCATTATGAGCATCGAAAACGAGGACCCAATCCTGCCCGGCGAAGTTGGAGTCGAGCGCGCGGCCTTTGTGCTCAAGAACGTCCGCGCCGAATTGCTGGAAGGAAAGTGAAGAAGCCTTACTCCCCGGGGGTGGCGCAAACATTGAATTCGATGTCCCCGCCACCCTCGCAATGTGCCCTGTTGTTTGGAAATACTTGGGACACCACGCTAGTACATCGTTCGATTAGTTCTTTGTAGTATTGTGGCGCTGTCGGCGCCGCTTGCGCTTCGGCGGATGTTCTGCTTGGTGTTGTTTGGTTGCTTCAATAATCCGCTGTAATTTCTCAGGC
>JBEKLY010000136.1:0-19586 GCA_050010015.1 Terriglobia bacterium | reverse complement strand
CTGAGGTCATCCGTCAAGCGTGTACCTTCGGGAAGTTTTGCGATCGTACGAGCCATCTGCGGTCCTCCTCTCATTTGAATGAGAGCAGTATACCGCGTATTTACTTAAGTGAACAGTATTGGCCTGAAGCCCCGCCCTTCCCGGAAATCACGAATATGGCGCGGAGTTTCGTCAGCAAGTGCTAGTGCCCTAATTCAACTTGTAGCGCCGACCTTTAGAGCCTGCCCTGAGCAAAGCGAAGGGTCGGCAGATGCTAGCCTAAAGGCCAGCGCTACGCCGAAATTAGGACACTTCCAAGAGGCTTGACGTTTTGCGGTGAGATGCGCTAATAATGCATATGGATGCATATGAGAACTACGCTCAACATCGATGACACTTTGCTTCACGAAGCAGCTCGGCTGACTGGCATTGGTGAAAAGACCGCGGTAGTTCGGGCGGGCCTGGAGGCTCTTATCGCACGCGAGAGCGCTCGGCGCCTGGCGGAGCTGGGGGGGAGCGAGCCAGGAATTCGGCTGCTTCGTCGACGCCGGGCGAAGCCGCGCAAAGCCCGTGCCCATGCTGGTTGATACTTCCGTTTGGGTTGACCATCTGCGGCGGGGCAACACCCAGCTCCGTGACCTGCTCAACCGCGGCGAAGTGGAATGTCACCCATTCATCGTTGGCGAGCTGGCATGCGGTTCGCTACATCAACGCGCCGAGGTTCTATCGCTGCTCCAAAGCCTGCCACAGGTACCGGTGTGCAGCCAGAGTGAGGTGCTGATGATGGTTGAGCAGCGCCGCCTGATGGGTCGCGGAATCGGCTGGATTGACGCTCATCTCCTGGCATCGGCATTGTTAGCGCAGTCGCCCCTATGGACGCACGATCGGCGCCTCGCCGAGATTGCTCGGACCTTGAATCTCGATGCTCGGCCCTAACACAATCCTGGGAACCATTGTGTTTTGTCATTCGGAGCGAAGCCAGGTATCTCAGAACTTCTTGTATGTTCACGGCCTCAAAGGCGCGGAGGGACTGGCGCGCCTGGAGGGATTCGAACCCCCGACCTTCAGCTTCGAAGGCTGCCGCTCTATCCATCTGAGCTACAGGCGCGTGATTCGAGTTTACTCCAACTCGCAACCGGAGAGAAGTGGCAGGGCAACTTAAACAATTGACACGACCGCCCGACCGGTCGGACAATGAGCAGAATTGATTCATTGACTTATTGAGCCATTGAATCATTGAAGGGCAAGAGCGACACACACGCGACCTGCTCGCTGGGTAGCTGTGAAAGACCTCTCCGCTGTCATCCTGAACGCAGCGAAGGATCTCTGCAGTTGCTTTTCGGCCCGACAGCATGGGAGAAACTGCAGAGATGCTTTGCTGCGCTCGGCATGACAGCTCCTGGGGTTCTTCATAGCATCATGTGAGATGGGCGGTGAGCACGGCACATGTCGGAGGCGCGATGTCTGAGCAAGTCTATGTTTTTGACACCACGTTGCGAGACGGCGAGCAATCTCCCGGATGCAGCATGGATTTTAAGGAGAAACTGGAGATGGCGCGGCAATTGGAGCGCTTGCAGGTGGACATCCTCGAGGCCGGCTTTCCGATTGCTTCGCAGGGTGATTTCGACGCGGTCAAAGCCATCGCCGCGGAGATTCGGACGCCCGTTATTGCCGCCCTGGCTCGGGCCAGCCAGTTGGACATCGACCGGGCCTGGGAGGCGATCAAAGACGCCGCGCGGCCACGCATCCATACCTTTCTCGCCACCTCGGATATTCATCTGAAGTACAAGCTGCACAAGACTCGCGAAGAGATCCTGAAACAGATCAGTTGGGCGGTGGGGCATGCGAAGTCTCTCTGCGCCGACGTGGAATTCTCCCCGGAAGACGCGGGCCGTACCGACCGCGATTATCTGATTGAGTGCTGCCATGCGGCGGTAGAGGCCGGAGCGACGACCCTTAACCTGCCGGACACCGTGGGGTACTGCCTGGAGCCGGAGTATCAGCGGTTGTTTGCCGACGTCAAATCGCGCTTGCCGGGAGCGGATAAGGTCATCTTGAGCACCCACTCTCACGACGACTTGGGCCTGGCAGTTGCGAATACGCTGGCCGGCGTCCGGGGCGGGGCGCGGCAGGTGGAGTGCGCCATCAACGGCATCGGCGAGCGCGCCGGCAACGCCGCCTTAGAGGAAGTGGTGATGGCCATTTACGTTCGCAACGATGCCCTGGGCGTGCACACTAACATCTGCAAGGAAGAGCTTTACGCCTCCAGCGCGCTGCTGACGCGCCTGACCGGCGTTGCCGTGCAACGGAACAAAGCCATTGTGGGGCGCAACGCTTTCTCTCACGAGGCGGGTATTCACCAGGATGGCGTGCTCAAGAACGCCATCACCTACGAGATCATCACGCCTCAAACCGTGGGCCTGCCTTCCAACCAGATTGTGCTGGGCAAGCACTCCGGCCGGCATGCGTTGGGCCAGCGCTATGCAGAGCTAGGCTATAAATTGGCCAAGCCCGAACTGGAGCGCGCTTACCAACTGTTTACTCAGGTCGCGGACCGTAAGAAGAGCATCTACGACGAGGACCTTGTAGCGATTGTGCAGGAAGGCTTCAAGCATATCCCCGAAATGTATACTCTGAAGCTGCTGCAGAGCGTAACCTCCACCCAGGGTCGCAGCACGGCGACTGTCGAGCTCGAAAAGGACGGCAGAGTCGTTCACGACTCGGCGACGGCGGAAGGACCCTGCGATGCAGCTTTTCGGGCAGTCGACAGGATCATCGGGATTACCGGCATCATCGCTGACTTCTCAGTCCACACCGTGGGCCCCGGCACGGACGGCGTGGCGGAGGTCTCGATTCGGGCGCGGTATGACGGACGCGAGTTCACGGGAAAGTCCACCAGCCACAGCGTGGTGGAAGCCGCCGCCCGCGCCTACCTGCAAGCGGCCAACAAGGCAGCCTACGAGCTGAAACTTCTGAAGGAAGAAGGGGCGGCCGTCGCGTCCAGTTCGGTGCATGAGAACGCGGCTGTGGACCGGCTTCTGCCCGGGGGCTATTGAAGTAGCGCAGCCACTCTTGCCTGCGCAGTAGGCTAGCTAGTGGCCCCGCGGGCACAGGCAGGGGTGCCTGTGCTACCCGCCCGGAGTTTGCAATCCTGCCTGTTAATCTTGTATACTATAGACCAGAAAAGTTATGCAGAGTCTCCATAGGGTCGCGGTGCTGCCGGGCGATGGTATAGGGCCGGAGGTGACGGCTGAGGCCCTTAAGGTTTTGCAGGCCGTGGAGGCTATTGCTGGGCCGACCTTCAGGTTTCAAAGCGGCTTGATCGGGGGAGCCGCGCTGGACGCGACGGCATCGCCTCTTCCGGCTGAAACCATCTCCATTTGCAACAACTCCGAGGCGGTATTGCTGGGTGCAGTGGGCGGGCCCAAATGGGACTCCGTCCGGCCGGAGGTGCGTCCCGAGCAGGGTCTGCTCGAGATCCGGAAGCGGTTGGGGCTTTACCTGAACCTGCGCCCCGTCCGGGTCTTGGATACACTGGCGGGTATCTCCGCGCTTAAGGCCGACCGGGTTCGCGGCACGGACATGCTGATTGTCCGCGAATTGACCGGGGGAATCTACTTCGGCAATCCGCGGGGAATCTTCGCCAAGGACGGGGAGCGAGTGGGAATCAATACGGAGGTCTATCGCGAACACGAGATAGAACGTGTTGCGCACCGTGCCTTCCAGCTTGCCAAGATTCGGCGGCGCAAGGTCACCTCCGTGGACAAAGCAAACGTGCTCGAGTCCTCGCGGCTCTGGCGCGAGGTGGTTTCGCGCGTGGCCCAGGCTTATCCGGATGTCGAGCTCGAGAACCTGTACGTGGATAACTGCGCCATGCGGCTCATCGACCGTCCGACCAGTTTCGACGTGCTCCTCACCACTAACATGTTCGGTGACATCCTGAGCGACGAAGCCGCCATGCTGACGGGCTCCATTGGCCTCTTACCGTCGGCCAGCCTGGGCGAGCATCACGCCTTGTACGAACCCATCCACGGCTCCGCGCCGGATATCGCCGGACGCCATCGCGCCAACCCCATCGCCGCCATCGCTTCTGCCGCCATGATGCTCCGGCACTCATTTCACATGGAGACCGAGGCTCAGGCCATCGAAACGGCCATCGAAAAAGTCCTGAAACGCGGCCACCGGACCCCCGACCTTCCTGGCAAATCCCGCGCCGTCACAACCTCCCGTATGGGCGATCTGATCGCCGAAGCTACCCAGAAGATCTTGAAATCCAGCGCTAAATGAACAGCTCGACTGGAACGCCGGCTGGCGCAGAGCGCAGCTCTGCGATTCGCGGAGTCGCAATTCCAGCAGGACGCAGATCTTTGCTCTGCGCCAACCAAGCGATCTATTCTGGCGCGCTGGTCCCTGAGCTTCTTATCGCGGAGAGTTTTTGCAGTTGGTGATCGTCGGTAATCAAGGTGGCGTCGCGTTCAACGGCTGTGGCAGCGATGATCGCGTCGGGAAGCTTGAGTCGATGCTGCGCGCGCAAGCTCACTATTCTATCGATCAGCGCCCGCTCGGTTCGTCCGAGACCCACGACCTCGACCGCGTCGGAAAACTCTTGGAAGGTCCTCCGGTCATTCTCGGTTAGGTTAGGAAAAGCCAAAAACTCAATCTGGGAGAGGATGGAAATTCCCACCCACTCCGCCGACTCCAGCCGCTGCTGCAAAGCAATCCCGTCGCGCAGCAGGCACACAATGGCGTTGGTATCCAACAGGTAGCGCTTACCACTCATCACGCAGCTTTCTCTGCTCTTTGAGGGCGTCGCCCTGCCACTCGAGTCTTCCCACGACGCCGCTGAAATTGTAATTGGAGCCGTTTGGCATTGGCGAGGCACCCACCACCAGGACGAGCTCGACCGTGCCGGCAGGAAGCTCGACGGGCACATCCAGTCTCAACCGCCCATCGCTCCCCACTTCACCTTTAGTCTTCACAACCTGCACGGAACCCTCCCCAGTGCGGGCCTATGAACTCACGCCTAGCCTGAGTGTACCACAAGATTGCTTCCAGACTGGAATCGCCGTAGGTTCCTAAATGAACAACTCGACGGGCACACGGAAGAATGCGGCCAGCTTCTTGGCTTGGCTCTTGCTGATTGACCGGGTCCCTGCAATGATTTCCGATACCCGGCTCTTCGAGCCAAGGACAGGCCAGAGGTGGCTCTGTCTCAATCCCCTCTCGGTCAGGAGATGCCGCAGTATCTTGTCGGGCTTGACCGCGGGAAGGGGAATATTCCGGTCCTCATACTCCTCCAGAAGCATGGCCAGAAGTTTCAACAGGCGGCCCTCCTCCGGACTTATCGAGGCGTCGTCTTTGTCCACAAGCCGCTCGAGGTGGGCCAGCATCCGCTGGTACTCTGCGTCGGTTTCGATGACCGCTGGCGCCGCTCTTTCCAAAAGGCGCCCGTATGTTCTCGCGTTAATCCTCGGCGGCGACCCGGGACTTCCAGCCCGCGTCGACTGAACGCCAAACCTTGCAACGGTGCTCATAGCCAAGCTCCCTTATCGTACTCTGCGTGGGTAAGGATCGCGCGGATATATACGACCTGCCACTTGTATTTGATGGTGGCAATCAGCCGGAAGTTATTCCCTCCGATGTTGAAGACGGTATACTTTCCGGCAACGTCCGCATGCCGGAAATCCCTGCGCACATCGGCAAGCGATGACCAGAAAGCTCTGCGGGCGACCAGGTACCAGTGCGCCAGGGGTTCGATGGACTCGGGGTGAATTTGAGCGAATTCCCGAATTGCCTTCCGGCTGAGGACACGCACAGAGATAGGTTCCCATATTGGGAAGCGCATGTCAACGGTTGACGAGAATCCCGGCAACGGCGGCTGAAAACTGCAGGGGGCACGATCGCCATGCACACCTCCACTTCATCCATGCACCCTGAGGGACGAAGGTGTTGAGGCGCCGCGCTCCAAAGCGCTTGCGCCGGAGGATTCTCTCACTGTATATATGTCGAATGTTCATCTGGCTACGGGGACCGATCCATGGAATAGGCAGAGTATTATTCCTCGTTTCATGGCTTTCTTTAGCTATGCTTACAAATGTCACACAAACAACATCGCCAGTGGAGGCAAGTGAGTTGCCACGGGGGGCTGATTTGATACTTCTGCACGGGAAGGTCTGGACCGGCGAGTCCGCGGCGGGCGCGGCGAAAACAGCCGAGGCTGTAGCTATTGCCAACGGCCGGATACTGGCCATCGGCAGCGATAACGAAATCGGCGCCTACCAGGGTCCCAACACGACAGTGATTGATCTCAAGGGACGCCTGGCAGTTCCCGGTCTGACCGACAGCCACGCGCACTTCATCCAGGGGGGCTTTCAGCTTCTCTCCGTAGACCTGAAAGACGCGCCCAGCGAGGAGGAGTTCGTGCGCCGGATTGCGGCGAAGGCGCGGACGCTGCCTCCTGGGAGGTGGATGCGGGGCGGCGATTGGGATGAGGAGGCCTGGCCTTCGGAGAAGCTGCCCAGTCGCTGGCTGATTGATTCGGTCACGTCGCACACGCCAGTTTTCATCAGCCGGTACGACGGCCACGCGGCGCTGGCGAACTCGCTGGCGCTCGAGCTCGCCGGCGTCACCAAGGACACACGGGACCCCGCAGGAGGTGTGATCGTTCGCGATCCGAAGTCCGGCGAGCCCACCGGGGTCTTGAAAGACGAGGCGCAGAACCTGGTGGCGAAGGCGATCCCACGCCCCTCCGAAAGTGAAATGGAAGAGGCCTTGCGTGCCGCCCTCAAGGAAGCCGCGCGTGTCGGGCTGACCTCGATTCACGACATCACCGTTGGCCCGGAAGCGTGGAACGGAAACTTCACCGGTGAAATCGAGTTACTGCGACGCGCGGAGCTCGAGGGCTGGCTCACTTGCCGTATCTACGCAATTACTCCCATCGCCAACTGGAAGAATCTGGAAGCGGCTGGAATTTCTCATGATATGGGCAGCGACTTCCTCGAGATGGGAGCGGTGAAGGCCTTCGCGGACGGCTCTCTCGGTTCCCGCACCGCCTGGATGTTCAAGCCTTACGATGACGATCCAGTCAACAGCGGTTTGCCGATGCCGATCATGGCCCCTCCCGCGAAGCTCGAAGAAATCGCTCGTGAGGCCGACAAGGCGGGAATTCAGATTTGTACTCATGCCATCGGTGATCGTGCCGTGGCAAGTCTTCTGGATATTTACGAGCGGATTGGCGGCGAGCACCCGGCCGCACACCGGTTTCGCGTCGAACACGCGCAGCACATGCGCCCGGAGGATTTTGCGCGGTTTGGCAAACTTGGAATCGTCGCTTCCATGCAGCCTTACCACGCAATCGACGACGGGCGCTGGGCAGAGAAGCGCATCGGGCATGAGCGCGCTCGCTCGAGCTATGCCTGGAAGTCCATGCTCGATGCCGGTGCGGTGTTGGCGTTCGGTTCGGATTGGCCCGTGGCGCCACTGGACCCGCTGTCAGGCGTTTACGCCGCGGTTACTCGCGCTACGCTCGACGGAAAGAACCCCGGCGGCTGGTTCCCGGAACAGCGTCTGACGGTCGAAGAGGCCTTGCGCGCTTACACGCTCGGCGCCGCCTACGCTGCTTTTCAAGAGAAGGGAAAGGGCACAATCTCCCCGGGAAAGCTGGCGGATGTGGTGGTTCTTTCTGATGACTTATTCCGAATACCCCCGGAAAGAATCAAGGATGTGCGCGTGGATATCACCATTCTGGGAGGCCGGGTGGTCTACAAGTCGCAATAGTAGGGGCGACCCTTGTGGTCGCCCGGTGTGCCTACGAAACCTGCCTCAAAGGGATGAAACGGGCGGCCACAAGGGCCGCCCCAGCGACCAGGGGTGGATATCATTTTTGCATTGCGCTCCAGGTAAGTAGCATGTAATATATCGGGCGGTAATGTGCCAGAGAGTAACGACCTAAACGGCCTTTACCAAGGATGGAGCCGCGATGTCAATGTGGCGGGACAAGAAAGCTCAGCCGACGGAGCCGCACGACGTGCAGCACACCTCGCCTCCTCCTCCTCCGCCGCCGCCTTCTCCCCGACAGGAAACGCCTATGAATGAGATGACTTCAAGATCGTCAAGCCCCGCGTCCGGCACGACCCGCCAGACCGTCCTCGGTCAAACGGTGGTGCTGAAAGGTGAATTATCAGCCGATGAGGATCTGCTGATTGAAGGCCAATTCGAAGGGACCCTCTCGCTCGAACAACATTGCCTGACGGTCGGAGCGACCGGCCAGGTCAAGGCTGAGATCAAAGCTCGCCAAGCCGTGATCCTGGGCACCCTTACAGGCAAAGTTGCGGCGAAGGAGAAGGTGGAAATTCGCCGCAGCGGGCATCTGGTCGGCGACCTTGCGACGGGCGCAGTGGCTATCGAGGAGGGGGCCTATTTCAAAGGCAGCATTGAGATCCTTCGGGATGAGCCTAAGGAGAGTCCCCGAGGAGCCTCTCCACGCAGCGCCGCTCCACCCAGCGCTGCTCCATCCAGCGCCGCTCCGCGCAGCGCCTCGGGAACGAGCGGATAAGCCGGCTTCGGCTGTTGATGTTCCCAACGAAAACATTCTTCGACTCTCAGGGCTCTCGCAAAATTCCCCCGACAGCACCGAGTCGTGCCCTCGAATGGTTGTGGCAGAACCTTCGGGATGTGAAGCACCCGCATATCCTTGATTGTGGTCCTGCACACCCGGCCACGATCAATCTTCTCCTCAAGCGGGGAGCCAAACTCTACATTTCGGACCTGATAGCGCTTGCCCAGGAATTCGACCCCAAATTTGTCCGGCGGCTGGGGAAGACCACGACCTTTCTGACTGATGCTTTTCTCGAGAACATTCCTCCCGTTCCTCCTGACTCACTATCGGTGATTGCCTGCTGGCACCTCTTTGACCTGCTTCCACACGAGGCGATCCCTGGTTTATTGACGCGACTCTGGTCGTATCTTCGAACCGGAGGATTGCTGTTTTGTCTCCTCCGCGAACCCAACCTGGCGAGTGGCGCCGGAACGCGCTGGTGGCTCGACAGTCTTATGACGTTCCGCTCGGACCCGGAAACCAATCTGCCCTTCCGTTACCCGGTCCTCACCAATCGAGACATGGAGCGCCTGGTCCCGGGCGGTAATTTCAAGACCTTCCTCACGAGGTCTGGGCGCCGCGAAATCGTGGCGATCAAGTGAGGCAGTGGTTAGTGCCTAGTGACCAGTTAGTACCTAGTGCGTAGTGTTTACGGGCACGTCGTCATTCCGAGCGAAGCGGGGAATCTTGCCTTGTTCCTTCTTCTGGCTGCGCCGCAAGTGGTTAATCCAACCGTGTCAGAGCGAGATTCCTCGCTTCGCTCGGAATGACAGCTCAACCAGTTCTACGAGAGCCCATTCCCGGCCGGTTGCTGACTCCCGACTCCTGAATCCTGCCTCCTGTCCGAAATTGGACAGTGGAATCCCAAAAGCGGACACTCCGCTGTTTGTCGTGGCCTCAACAGATTCAATAAGACCTTCCTAGACAACGAGTTAGCAACATTCTGCGATTGGTCCATTTCTTGCCCTTGCCTAAGGTGACGGCTAAGACCCAAAAGCTGGAAGTTTTGAAGAGGCGGAGCGATGGAGCCGATGGTGTTGGACCCTGAGAAAACACGAAAATCTGCTACTACGCGAATCCTGATCGCGGATGATCAGCCGGATGTTGTGGAAGCCCTTCGTCTCCTATTGAAGGCGGAGGGGTACGAAGCCGAAGGCGTCGGCTCACCGGCGGCTGCCTTGCAGGCGCTTGAAGCCAGGGATTTCGATCTGCTGCTGTTGGACCTGAACTACACCCGCGACACGACTTCGGGCCTCGAGGGCTTGGATCTGCTTTCCCGCATCAAGGCGACGGATAACATTGTGCCGATCGTCGTCATGACTGCCTGGGGCAGTGTTGAGTTGGCGGTCGAGGCTATGCACCGGGGAGTGGGCGACTTTGTGGTGAAGCCTTGGAACAACTCCCATCTGATCGAGATTTTGCGGACACAACTCGAGTTGGGCGCCTCGCGCCGCCGCCAGTTGCAGGCTGAAGAACGGGAGCGTGAGGACGTCGAAGCCGTGCAGCGCGGGTTTCTCCCCAAAGAGATCCCGCAGATGGAGGGCTTTGAGATTTCGGGCGCGTGGCTGCCGGCGCGCGTCGTGGGCGGCGATTACTTTGATGTTCAGGCTTTCAGCGAAAGCAAGCTTGGCATGTCGATCGCCGATGTCGCAGGCAAAGGGATGTCAGCCGCGCTCCTGATGTCCAACTTGCAGGCGGCGCTCAAGTCTTTGGCCTCCGAGGAAGCTTCCCCTGAAGATCTTTGCGGCAAGGTCAATCGGATCATTTGCAGTAACATTTCCCGCGACAGATTCATTACTGCCTTCTATGGCTTGCTGGACAGCACGTGCAATCGTCTGGTCTTTACTAATGCGGGACATAATTCTCCCATTCTGGTGCATCGAGACGGTTCGTGCCTGCGCCTGGGCGAGGGCGGTGTTCCTTTGGGCCTGTTCCCCGATTGGAAATACGAAAGGGGCGAGGTCGAGCTTACCGCCGGTGACCGGCTCGTGCTCTTCACCGATGGGGTGACTGAAGTCAGCGGCGCGGACGGCGAAGAATTCGGCGAAGAGCGTTTAGCAGCCGTCCTTTTAGAGAACCGTCACCTCAGCGCGCGAGAACTGCAGGAGAGAATCCTGGCCGAAGTAGACAAGTTCAGTGGCGGCCGATTCGAGGACGACGCCACGCTCGTCGTCGTGGCGGTTAAGTGAACGGTTGCTGTTGGGAGTGCGGCAGCGAAGCTGCCGCCGTCGTTTGGGTGGGTAGCGCTGACCTTTAGGTCAGCACGGAAGTTGCAGCCGTGAAGGTCGGCGCTACTGGCTGCTCTTCCGCTGAAAGGTGGCACCGAGCGCCGCCGCACTCCAAGAAAGCAGGACTCATGACAACTCACAGGGAACAGACGCCAGGGAACAGATGACAGGGAAGAGGAATGGCGTGCCACTCCGCGGTTTCAGCCCTCGCACCCTTGGGGGAGAGGGTGGTCCGCAACCGGCGTTTTCGCGAGGCGCGGCGGGCCGGGTGAGGGGGCCTTCCGGAACCTATACGGGAGGATTTCATGTCAAAGTGTGCTTGTCAGTTGCTGTTGGTCGCATTCCTCGCCATCGGCACGTTACGGGCAGCCGACGACGCGTTCGTAGGCAAATGGAAGCTCAACCCGTCGAGAAGCAAACTCACCGACCAAATGAAAGTTACGGCGGTCGGCGCAAACAAGTACGCCCTCGACCTTGGCGGTGGTTCTGTCGAGACTATCGCGGCCGACGGCACGGATCAACCCGGCATCTTCGGGACTACCCTGTCCATCACCGTCGAGGCGCCCGACATTTGGAAAGTTGTCCGCAAGAAGGAGGGCCGCACGCTTTTGACGGGCTTATGGAAACTTTCGAGAGACGGCAAGACGCTCAGCGACACCTTTCGAGCTAACCAGCCCGATGGGTCGACGCTCAGCCTGGACTATGTGTACGAACGGGCATCGACCGGCTCAGGTTTCGCGGGCACGTGGGAAAGCGCCAGCGAGAAGGTGAACTCAGTCTACGAATTCGAGATCCAGCCCTACGAAACTGACGGCCTTTCATTTCTTACCCCCTCCGAACATGAGACTCAAAACATGAGATTCGACGGGAAAGACTATCCGGACGCCGGCCCGGATGTGCCCGCTGGCACTGTGTCCTCCGGACGCCGGGTGAACGATAACACTTTGGAAATGACCGACAAGATCCAAGGCAAGGTCGTGACCACCCGGCAGATCGAGCTCTCCGCCGATATCAAGACCTTGAAGATGACCGTGCATCCTGCCGGTCAAAGCAAGCCGAACATCCTGGTATTTGATCGGGAATAGCAGAATGGGCTGGCGGCTTTGACGTTTGAAATGAGGCTTTCAGAGTCTGTGTGAGAACTTGTTCTTGTTGTCATTCCGAGGAGCCGCAGGCGATGAGGAATCTCGCTCTGCCATTGAAAAAACTCAGAGCGAGATCCTTCGCTGCGCTCAGGATGACAGCGAAGAGCTCGGAATGACAGCCTGAATGAGGTTTTAATAGGGAGTCTTTCAGCCATCAGCTATCAGCCGTCAGCAAAAGCAGCGAAGCAGGGGGCTCGCTGAATGCTGAGCGCTGAAAGCTGACAGCTTTCGCGAGGAGGATTTATGGCCAAGCTGGAACGTGTACGCGAAGTCTTGAGCAAGCCGCTCGAGCCGGAGTACCTCAAACTCAGGGCGGAGGGTGGATGGAAACTCGTCGCCCTCGAGTGGGAGCGCGAGGTTGAAGAACCCCTGCGTGAACAGGATCACGCCCGCGAAGAAATCCCGTATGGTCTGCGCGTGAGCGATGACTGCCTGCACCTCGTCGAGGACCCTGCCGAGACCCAGGTTCTCATCCAAATGCTGGATGGTATCGTGCAGGATATGCCTTTTTCCAAAATTGCCGAAGAGCTGAATCGCAGCGGCCTTCGGACTCGCAGCGGGTCCAAGTGGGAACCGGTATTTGTCTTCAATATGCTCCCGAGACTCATTCAGGTTGGCCCGCGTATTTTCTCCAGCGAGGAATGGCAGGCGCAGAAGAAGCACGTGGTGAACTACGGTGGCTAGTGCCGGGTGCCTGTGCTGGGTTGAGACCTGCCAGTCGAGAAGGCGTGGAGTGTCTTGGTGTCATCCTGAGCGCAGCGAAGGATCTCTGCAGTTGCCATCCGGTTGGGAACTGCGGGGATTCTTCGCTTCGCTCAGAATGACAGGCGCCAGCCACTAAGCACTAGCCACCTGCTTGCACATGGGAAAACGATGACTACCCTACTTCAGGATTTACGCTACGGCCTTCGCATGCTGGCGCGGAAGCCGGGTTTTACGGCGATCGTTGTCTTGACCCTGGCGCTGGGCATTGGGGCCAACACGGCCATGTTTTCGGTTGTCGATAAGGTGCTGCTCAATTCGCTGCCTTTTCCCCAGCCCGAACGGCTGATTTCGCTTCACGCCAGCAAGCCGAACTTCGAGCGGGGGTCGATCTCTTATCCGAATTTCCTCGATTGGCAAAAGGATAACAGCAGTTTCACCGCCATGGCCGTCTACCGGTCGAACGACATGACCCTTACGGGCGCCGGTGAAGCCGAGCGCGTGCGGGTGGAGTACATCACCGCAGATTTCTTCACCCTGCTGGGCGTTAGGCCAGTTCTCGGCCGCACCTTGACGGAAGGCGAAGATCGGATCGGCGCGGCTCCCATCGTGCTCGTCAGCGAAGGCTTTTGGCAGCGTAAGCTCGGGTCGGCTCGTGAGATCCTGGGTAAAACGCTGGCCCTGGATGGCCGCAGCTTCACCGTTGTTGGTGTGATCCCCTCATCATTCCGCATGGAAACAGTATCGGCGGGTCTGCTGGATCGAGACGTGTACCTTCCGATTGGCCAGTGGAACAATCGCGCGCTCTCATATCGTGGCGCGGGCCTCGGAATCCACGGCATCGCCCGGCTCAGATCCGGCGTGTCGCTGGCGCAGGCAAGGGCTGACATGGCTCTCGTGACGCAAGACCTCGCCCGAGCCTATCCCGATACCGACAGGGGCCTTGGCTCGACGCTGGTTCCGTTGAAAGAACAGATCGTGGGCCGCGTCCGGCCGTTGTTGCTGGTGCTGCTGGGCGCGGTTGGATTCGTGCTCTTGATATCCTGCGTGAACGTGGCCAATCTCTTGCTGGCGCGCTCCACCGGGCGAACGCAGGAATTCGCCATTCGCGCTGCGCTGGGAGGCGGCCAGGGGCGAATTGTGCGGCAACTTCTGGCGGAGACTTCGCTGCTCGCCCTGGCCGGTGGCGGGCTGGGGCTCTTGTTCGCTACCTGGAGCACACGGGCCGCTCTCGCCTTGCTCCCTGACGCTCTGCCGCGTGCGCAGGAAATCAACGTCGACTGGCAAGCGCTGCTATTTACATTGGCCATCTCGCTTTTCGCCGGCATTCTCTTCGGACTGGCGCCGGCGCTGAAACTGTCGAGGGCTGACTTGCACGCGCAGCTTAAGGAAGGGGGTCGCGGCGCGAGCGGAACACGCCATCGCCTGCAGCGAGCCCTGGTAGTGGCCGAAATGGCGATGGCCTTCGTGCTGCTCATCGGCGCCGGCCTGTTGATTCGCACCCTGGCGCGCATTTGGAGCGTCGATCCCGGCTTCGATGCGCACAACATTCTGACTTTCAGTTACGGTTTTCCGCCCTCGATGAACACAGCCAGCGCCGAGGCGGTTCGCGCCTCTTGCCGCGAACTCGACCGTACGCTCGACTCGATTCCCGGCATGCAAGCCGTGTCACTCACCTGGGGCGCATTTCCGCTGAGCGGCGAGGATGACGAGCAGTTCTGGTTCGAGGGCCAGCCGAAACCGCCGAGCGAGAGCGAAATGAACTGGGCGCTCAGCTACGTTGTCGAGCCTGGATTTTTGAAGGCGATGGGCATTCGGCTCGAGCGCGGCCGCTTCCTTTCGGAGCAGGATAACGAGCATTCGCCACCCGTGATCGTGATTGACGACGTGTTAGCACAGAAATTTTTTCCTGGCCAGGACCCACTTGGAAAGCGACTTCATTTGAACGGATTCGATCAACTTGCTGAGATCGTTGGTGTGGTCGGCCACGTCAAGCAGTGGGGGCTCGATTCCGACGAGGCCAACCCGCTGCGCGCCCAGATTTATCATTCCTTCATGCAACTCGACGACGCGCCGTTGAAACTATCGGTGCCGGGAATCGGCGTCGTGGTGCGGTTTTCGAACGCGCCCGCGGGTCTCGAGAACGCAATTCGGCGAGTGACCGGTGAGATGAGCGAAGATCGGGTCCTCTGGGACTTCGAGACCATCGAAGAGATCATTGCCGATTCGCTCGCCGCCAAACGTTTCGCCATGATCCTTCTGGGAGCTTTCGCCGTGGCCGCCGTTCTCCTCGCCAGCATCGGTATCTATGGCGTGATTTCATATTTTGTCGGACAGCGAACGCACGAAATCGGCGTGCGCATTGCTCTCGGGGCGCAAAGGGTGAATGTACTGGGGCTCGTCGTCGGACAAGGTTTCGCGCTGACCTTGGCGGGCATCGGTTGCGGTTTGGCTGGCGCACTCGGCATGACCCGGTTCCTCTCGAGCCTGCTGTACGGAGTGCGCCCTACCGACCCGCTTACATTCCTGGCCGTATCGGCACTGTTAACGGCAGTCGCTCTCGCGGCCTGCTATATCCCCGCGCGCCGCGCCTCGAGGGTTGATCCCATTGTGGCGCTGCGGCACGAGTAGAACAGTGGCGAGTGGTTAGTGGCTGGTGGCTAGAAAGTGTAAAGGATGAAGGGTGAAGGGTAAAGGCGAAGGAAAACCAGGGCGGCGTGGCTCGTGGTTAGTGGCCAGTGACCAGCGGCTGCTGGCCAGAATGCTCTAATCCTTTAGCCTTTATCCTTTACCCTTTAGAGCTAGCCACTAGCCCCTAACCACTAGCCACTTCTTTTAACGGAAGGATCATTATGACAACTCTCATTCAGGACCTTCGCTACGGCTGGCGCATGCTCGCCGCTAATGCAGGCTTCACGGTGGTGGCGGTGCTGACGCTGGCGCTCGGCATCGGCGCCAATACCGCGATTTTCAGCTTGATTGACGCCGTCATGCTGCGCGCTCTGCCGGTGCGCGACCAGTCAAGGCTGGTGGTGATGAGCTGGAGCGCGCATAAGCAGCCTCGCCGTAATAGCACGAGCTCTTTTGGCGATTGCGCGCGTGACGACGGCGGGGACAAGAACCCGTCGGGCTGCTCGTTGCCTTATCCTTTCTTCGAGTCGATTCGTTCGGAGAAGGACGCATTCTCCAATGCGACGGCGTTCGCCGGTCCCAGTCGGCTCGTGCTCAGCGGCAACGGGCCGGCCCGCATGGCAGGTGGCCAGATTGTAACCGGCGACTACTTCTCCACGCTGGGCGTGAACGCCGTGGTGGGGCGCACGTTGGGGCCAGCCGATGATTCGCCCTCCGCCCCGCCGGCTGTCGTCCTGACCTATGCGTTCTGGCAAGACGCGTTCGGCGGCGACCGGTCCGCTGTCGGCCGAACCATCGTGTTGAACTCCGTCCCGTTTACCATCGTCGGCGTGACGGAACCGAACTTTACCAGCTTAACGCCCGGAAAAACGCAAGACATGTTCCTTCCGCTTTCCGTGTATTCCCGCCTGAGCATTCCCTGGATGGGCGGACGCGAACACGAAGAGCGTAGCCTCGACTCCTGGTGGCTGGTGGTCGTGGCGCGGCTGAAGCCGGGAGTGACGCTCGAAAGCGCGCAAGCGGCGGCCAGCCTGTTATTTCGCAATGAAATGTTGAACGGCCAGAATCCGCGGTCGAAGGCTTCGGACGATCCCCGCATCGTCCTTATGCCTGCACAATCTGGCCTTGACGGGATGCGGCGCTTCATTTCCATGCCACTCTACGTCCTGATGTCCGCGGTCGGCCTTATACTCCTGATTGCTTGCGCCAACGTGGCGGGCCTCCTGCTTTCGCGCGCTGCGGCGCGACGGAAGGAGGTGGCCGTCCGCCTGGCGCTGGGCGCCGGGCGCCTTCGGATGATGCGGCAATTCTTGACCGAAAGCATGATGCTTTCGCTCGCCGGAGGCGCGCTCGGAGTATTCGTGGCGATTTGGGGCGTGCCCGCATTGACGGCCCTGCTGTCGAGCAATGGTGACCGCGAGTTCGCTTTTGTGGTCGGGCCGGACTGGCGCGTTCTGGGTTTCACGATTTGCGTTTCACTCTTCGCGGGAATCCTGTTCGGCCTGGCGCCGGCGCTGCGCAGCACTCGGCTGGACTTGACGCCGGTGCTCAAAGAGAGCGCCTTGGGGCTGCCAGGCGGCGAAATGCACTCTGGCCGGCGCTTCCATCTCGGCAAGGCCCTGGTGGCCATCCAGGTCGCGCTTTCGATCGTGGTGCTGATTGGGGCAGGTTTGGTGGTGCGGACGCTGCGGAATCTCCGCAACATTCACCCGGGCTTTGACACCCGCAACCTCTTGCTCTTCAGCATTGACCCCACGCTCCAGAAATACTCGGACTCGAAGATTCAAAGTCTATATCGCGACTTGCAGGAGCGGTTCGCGGCACTGCCCGGTGTCATTTCCGTAAGCTATTCCTCGGACTCGCTCTTGAGCGGGAGTCTCTGGACCAGCGATGTTCACGTAGAAGGGCAGGCGAAGAAAACGACGCAGGAAGTGGACATGCTCGCGGTTGGGCACGATTTCTACAAGACGTTGGGCATTCCTTTGCTCGGCGGACGCACCTTCACCGACGCCGATTTCGAGCAGGCGGCTCAGGCCGCCGCAGCCGAGAAATCGCGGGAACAGGCTGCAAGCCCCTCCGGCGCGTCAGCGGCGGGGAAATCTTCGGCGCCGGCGGGTCCGCCGATCCCCGTGCTGGTGAATGCCCGCTTCGTTCACAATTATTTTGAGGGCCAAAATCCGCTGGGCAAGAGGTTGACTCCAGGCGACGACTCCGAAACAAGCGGCAACGCGGCCGAAAAGCCGAAGATCACCAAGGTCTGGGAGATCGTCGGCGTGGCGGGCGACACGAAGTACGACAGCTTGCGGCGCGAAGTCCATCCCACCGTTTATGTCCCGGTAACGGGCGGCGGTGCGACTTTCGAGTTGCGCACCGCATCGAGTTCAGCCGCACTGGTTTCCGCCGTGCGCAAAACCGTCAGCGATACGGATTCGAACGTCCCTATTTTCGGCGTCAGCACTCAGTCAAAGCGAATTGACGAGTTGCTGACCCAAGAGCGCCTGATCGCGCGCCTGGGCAGTTGTTTTGGCGGCCTGGCGCTGCTGCTCGCCTGCGTCGGGCTCTACGGCCTGCTTTCTTATGAGGTGTCTCGCCGCACGCGGGAAATCGGCATTCGGATGGCGCTCGGAGCGGAACGGGCCGACGTATTGCGTGGTATTGCGGCGCAGGGCTTGCGGGTCACGGTCGTCGGGGTCGTAGCGGGCATCGCCGGCGGAGTGGCCGTGACGCGCTTCCTCTCCAGCCTGCTTTTTGGCCTGAAGGCGAGCGATCCGGTGACGATCGCGGGTGTATCGTTGATCCTGATTGCCGTGGCGCTCGTGGCCTGCTACCTGCCGGCGCGCCGAGCCACGAAAGTCGATCCCATGGTGGCGCTGCGGTACGAGTAGAGCAGGGAATAGGGGATAGGGATTAGGGATCAGGGCATACAAACCAAGCGCTTTGACAGGCAGGCCCGCGTGTCATTCTGAGCGAAGCGAAGAATCTCCGCAGTTTTTCGCAGGCCGTCACACCAGCATGAACTGCCGAGATCCTTCGCTGCGCTCAGGATGACAGCCCTTTCCACTTTTACACTTTCTAACTTCTGCCGCTCACCTTTTCCAGGGAAGAACGTCTACCCTCAGTGAGCTACTTATGGTAGAATGTCTACCATCATGAAAAAAGCGAGTGCGGAACGCGTGGAATTGTTGCAAGGGACGCTGGACATGCTGATTCTTCGCACGCTCCTTTTGGGACCGGCGCACGGCCATGAGATTGCCAAGCACATCCAGCGCACGACGGACCATCTTCTCCAGGTGGAGCACGGTTCTCTTTACCCGGCTCTGCATCGGCTGGAGCGCCAGGGCTGGGTGATCTCGAGGTGGGAGGCAGCCAAAGACAGAAATCGGGAGTTCAAGTACTACCGCCTGACGGCGGCCGGAAGAAAGCAGTTGGCGCGCGAGGCGTCGAAATGGAAGCAATTGGTCGGGGCCATTTCGAGAGTGATGGCGCCGGCGTAGGGGCGGCGGTGTAGCGCGGGCGTCTCGCCCGCTGTCGCGCGGGCATCCTGCCCGCGCGCGGGGGCGAGACGCTCCCGCGACTGCGGGCGAGACGCCCGCACCACCAGCGGTGGCCAAGAGGGAGTCATGAAATTCTGGCAAGGTTTGCAGAACCGGCAGAAATCTCGTGAAGACGACCTGCGGAGAGAACTCAGCGCCGATCTCGAACTGGAAGCGGAAGAGCGACGTGACGCCGGCGTTTCGTCAGAAGAGGCCCGCTACGCAGCCCAGCGCGCCCTCGGCAACCGGACCCAGGTTGAGGAGGAAATCCGCGACCTGTGCGTCTGGACGTGGTTCGAGAATCTCGGGCAAGACATTCGCTACGCGTTCTGGCCGTGGCCGGACTCCTCGTCCTGCTGGCTCTCGCTGCGGGATACGTGCCCGCCCGCCGGGCCACCAAAGTCGATCCCATCTCCGCGCTGCGATACGAACTAGGTGTCGGGTGCCGGGTGTCAGGTGTCAGGAACGACGAAGCAGTCAGCCGTCGGCTCTCAGCTATCAGCGAACCACCAGCCGGTATGTAGCCCTCTCCCTTGGGGAGAGGTTGTCCCGCTGCAGGCGTTTTCATCAGCCGGAGCGGGACGGGTGAGGGGTCGCTTCGTCGCTCCGCGGAAAGCTAAGGGACCTGCCGGTGATCGGTGCTGGGCGACAAACTGCGATTCAGACAGTAAGAAACCAGGCTGGGCAGCTGACCCGCGGTCGGTGTGTCAACCGGTCTGCCCGATCCGTCAACAGCGCTTTTGACGGCCTTTCCGACGCCCAGTTGTCCTCC
>JBEKLY010000135.1:0-19658 GCA_050010015.1 Terriglobia bacterium | reverse complement strand
AGGAGGACAACTGGGCGTCGGAAAGGCCGTCAAAAGCGCTGTTGACGGATCGGGCAGACCGGTTGACACACCGACCGCGGGTCAGCTGCCCAGCCTGGTTTCTTACTGTCTGAATCGCAGCCGAAAGGATAGTGTCGTGATTTAACCCGAATTCCGAAGTTGAATTTGGGGCTCGCAGACCAACTCGTTGAATCTGATTCGCCTGCCTCGATATCCTCGAGAACGGAACGGGTGTTTGGATACTTCGGAAGTAACCCCTCACCTGTCCCGCCCCGGCTGATGACTACGCCGGCTGCGGGCCACCCTCTCCCCAAGGGAGAGGGCGATCAACGATGAGGGATTTCATCCCTCTCCCTTGGGGAGAGGGTGGCGAGAGTAGCGAGCCGGGTGAGGGGTTTCTTCTCACAGAGCCTCGCAACTTCGGAATTCGGGTTTAACTCGTAGCGCCGACCTTAAGGGCCTGCCCTGAGCAAAGCGAAGGGTCGGCAAATGCTGGCCTAAAGGCCAGCACCACGCCCAAACCAGGGCGCTACCCAGGAAAGGAACGGTCGTTTGGAGGGAAGCTCCGAAGCGATGGGATTTCGGAGGTCAGGAGGAGAAGCTTGAGAGCAGATACACGTTCCACGACCAGCTCGATAGCCTCCTCGACAGCGGCCGAACGGGGTGCGCCTTGGGCCGCCGTGGCTGCCTCAACCCCCACGAGGAAAAGACGCGGCACCGGCCGTCTGAGCGCATCAGCCAGTTTAAGAACCTCGCCGATTCCCCAACCGTGGCTCGACACCGACCCTAAGGCTCGCGGCTCGAGTTCCTTCGCAGGCAGCGGAGTCAGGTAGAGGGTGCCCGGTGCGCCCCCGCTCACGACTGCGTCCACAAACACGATCACTTCGGCGAGGGGGAAGAGTTCCAACAGATCAACGCCAGGGGCCGGTTCCGCGCGCAGGTCGCAGCCGCAGTCGCCACGCTCGCGGAGCCGCCGGACAAACTCCAAGCCCGCGCTGTCATCGCCGGCATCGGGGTTGCCACAACCGACAATCATCAGGCGGTTGGTACTCTCAACCACGTCTACATCCCCTGGGATTCACTTCGTAGCTCATCAGGGCAGGCGAATTGCAGAACCCGCTCCACCACCTTCGCCAGAGCTGCAGAAACAACGGGTGTAAGTGAGTCTCCGAAATCGAACGACTGCGCCGAGACGGTGACCGCAATCGCCTGCGGACACCGGCCGTAGAGCCGTGCGGCGCTCGCGAGGAGCCCAGCCGGTGAACAAGTGTGTGTGAGCGCCGAGGAAGCGGGAGCTTGGGGCTGGACCTCTCGCCAGTGGATTTCGCCAGGCTCGCCTTCAGCATCGGCATCGATAAACACAGCGTGGCCGCACTGGCTGAGCGGTTCGGCCAGTTCGGGGGTGAGTTGATGGCAAGTGATGACTCGAGCGTTGTGGCCGGTGAGTTCCCGCGCGATCAAGCGGCTGGCGTGCCAGCCAAATCCGTCGTCGCTGCGCAGCGGATTTCCGTAGCCGATGATCAGCACCTTGCTCATACACGTGAAGCGCCGGCCCTTGGGGCAAAACGAGGGTACACCTGACGTGTCATTTCGAGGAGCCGAAGGTGTCGAGGAATCTCGCACCGCCTTGAAAACAAACGAGAGCGAGATCCTTCGCTTCGCTCAGGATGACAGCGAAGGGCTCGGAATGACAGGGAAACGGGTTTTCCGCAGCCCGCAAATCCCCGCCCTCCCAGACTTGGTGAGAAACCCAGGCCAAGGCCGCCCCTACGAAGTTAAGCACTTTTCAGCTCATCGAGCAAGGACCCTTCAGGTCCAAACAACTGAATGTGCATGGCGATTTGGCCGGAAGCATGGGTGGAGCAACTGAAGCAAGGATCGTAGGCGCGCACGACCGCCGAAACACGGTTCAGCATCCCCTCCTGGAGGTGGTTGCCGTCGACGTAGTGCTGAGCCACCTGGTGGATGCTGCGATTGATAGCCAGGTTGTTGTGCCCGGTCGCGACAATCAAGTTTGCCCAGGTGATGGCCCCTTCCTCATTGACCTTGTAGTGGTGAATCAAGATGCCGCGCGGCGCTTCGATCATGCCGACGCCTTCCAGGCAGTTGACGCCGGCGTGAGCCCGAATCTGCTTGCCCAGCACTGCCGGATCATTCAACAGGGCTTCCATCCGTTCCAACCCGTAGAGCGCTTCAATCAACCGGGCATAATGGAAATGGAAGGAGCCAGGGACGATCTTTCCCAAACGTTGATGAAATTCCGTGAACTCAGCATCGGCCATGGAGGTGCCGCAGTTCTTGGCAACGTTAAGTCGAGCCAACGGCCCCACGCGATATACTCCGTCCGGAAACCCCACGGGCTTGAAGTAAGGCGCCTTCAAATAGGAATTCGGCAGCGCCGCCTCGCCAATGAAATTGCGGTAATCGCGCCCTGCAACGTGATCTGCCACGATCTTGCCATCGGCATCCTTAAACCGGATTCCGCCGTCGTAAAGCTGGAGTTTTCCCGCCGCGTCCACCAGGCCCGCGTACATGCTGGGGGCATTCCCAAAGTGCTCGATTTCCTCTTTAAACTGGTCCAACATGCCCTTGAAGAACTTTAGTGTGCGCCGCACAATAGCCTTGGCGTCGGGCAAACCGGATAGGATCTTATCGCGGACCGCAGGATCGAGCGGTGCATTCACTCCTCCAGGAACTACCCAGGAGGGGTGAATGCGCTCCTTGGCGAGACCCTCGATCACCTGCTGCCCAAACTTGCGCACGGCGATACCGTCGCGGGCGATGTCAGGGAACTTTTCCAGCAGTCCCAGCACATTGCGACTGGCGGGGTCCGAGTCCATGCCCAGCAAAAGGTCGGGGGCGGAAAGGTGGAAGAAGCTCAAGGCATGCGACTGCACCACCTGCCCGCAATGCAGGATCTCGCGGAGCAGTGTCGCCGTTTCAGGAATGCGCACGCTCATGATGGCGTCACAGGCCTTGGAAGCAGCCAGAAGATGGCTGATCGGGCAGATTCCGCAGATGCGCGCCGTGATGGACGGCATCTCGTAGTACGGGCGCCCCTCCGTAAACTTCTCAAAGCCGCGGATCTGCGTCACATGAAGCTGGGTATTCGCCACCTTGCCGTTATCGTCGAGCTGAATTGAGACCTTCGCATGACCCTCAATACGCGTGACGGCGTCGATCGTGATTTTCCTCATTGGTTTCCTTCCCTCAACAATCGGGTGATCGGGAGATCGGGTGATCGGGTGAACAAAGAAGTCCAGCGCCTACCAAGTTCACTTTCGCCTCGCCGTCTTCTGTGAGGCCACAAAGATCGCGACCAACTCGTTAGCCTCCGCGGTTAGCGCTTCCAGGCGGGGCTTGGGAACGATGCCGCCTTCGACCAGGAGTTCCAACCAGAAGACCGATTGCTCACCCGATCACCCGATCTCCCGATCACCTGATTGCTTCATCCGAACTTCACCTTCGAGCTCAGGTCCGGTATTCGCCCGTCAAGCAACTCCCCCAGGACGTAGCCGATGGCCGCCGCGGGCGGTGGACAGCCGGGCACGAACAGGTCCACCTTCACCACCTCCTGCAAAGGCAACGCTCGCTTCAACAGGGGCGGGACTCCTTCGGTGGGAATGCGGGGCTTCTCGTCGACTCCCTGGATGTAAACTCGCTCCAGGAGCTTCTTGACCGGAATGGAATTGCGCATGGCCGGCACGTTGCTGGTGACCGCGCAATCTCCCAAGGCGACCAGCAGACGAGCCCGCTCGCGAAGGTGTTGGATTTTCTCATAGTCTTCCTGGCTGCTGACTGCACCCTCAACGATTGCCACGTCTACGTCTTCAGGCATCTCCTGAGCGTCGACGAGGGGGCCGTATACCAAGTCGATCTTGGGAGCAATCGAGGCCAGGGCCTCGTCAATATCCAGGATCGACATGTGGCAGCCGGAACACCCGTCCAGCCACATCGTTGCCACTCTCGCTTTTTTCATGAGCTAACTCCAGTCTCAGGGAAGTAGGCAGGTCGGCAGATGGGCAGATGGTCAGATCGGCAGGTCGATAGGTAGTCGGATCGTGCTGCCAGCCGAGACCGATTCAAGATTTGAGATTCCAGATTCAAGACCAAGCCTTCTGCGTTCTGCGTTCTGATTTCTGATTTCTGACTTCTGGCTACCGCGTTTCTCCCCACTGCCCACTGTCTGCCTTACACGTGCACAGCCCGCCGCGCGGCGAGAAACTTGATGTTCTCGCTGCTTTTGGTCATCTCTTCCACTGAGCGGCCTTTCTCAGCCAGCGCTCCGGTTGGGCATACCTGCACGCATTTGCCGCAACTCGTGCAGGCTGCCGATTCACCCCAGGTGGCGTTAAGGTCTGAGACCAGGCGCGAGTTGATGCCTCGAGCGCTGATTTCCCAGACGTTCGCGCCCTCTACCTCGGCGCACACACGCACACAGCGCGTGCACAGGATGCAGCGGTTCTGGTCAAGCACGTAGCGCTGGTGTGAAACATCCACCGGCAAGCGCGGATAGTTGTACGGGAAACGCACGTGCGTGATTCCCAAACGCATCGCCATGGCTTGCAATTCGCAGTGATTGTTGCTGACACAGACGGCGCAGTAGTGGTTGCGCTCGAGCAGCAGGAACTCAATCGCCATCTGGCGATGCCGCAAGAGCTTCTCGGAATTCGTGTTCACCGACATGCCGTTCTGGATCGGTGTGGTGCAGGCCGGCAGGAGGCGCCCAACGCCGGCCACTTCCACTAGGCACAGGCGGCAGGAACCCGAAGGGCTGAGGCCTTCCAGGAAGCAAAGTGTAGGGATGTACTTCTTGTTCGCCCGCGCAACGTCCAGGATCGTTTGACCTTCCGTGGCCCGGCACAACTCGCCGTCGATCCGGACAGATATCTCTTGCGCCATGTCAAATCTCCTTTAATGTAATCCGGTGATCGGGTCATCCGGTGATCGGGTGAACAAAAAAGCTCCCTCTCAACCCGTTTCACTTTCCCCTCGCCGTCTTTTGCGAAGCTACAAAGATGGCTAACAACTCGTTCGCCTCGCAGGTCAGCTCATCTAGGCGCGGTTTGGGCATAATGCCACCGTCCACCAGCAGTTCGAGCCAAAAAACGGATTCATCGGCTTCCTCGACGACTACGCCCATCTTGGCGACGAACTCTGCTTGCGAGCGCGATCGCCCGACCGCCCGATAGTTCGCCGCCACCGATGTGCCCGAGCGCAGGAGTTGGCGGCCGATCGTACGACCAGCATCCGTCCTGGGCAACGAGGAGCACATCTTGAGAACGCGGAGTGCAAACTGCTTTGTTCTCTCCCGAAGCGCAAGATGCTTGTCTAGCATTCACCAACCTCGCCACCCATATGCCTCAAGTTGCTCGCTAAACCTCACTTGCTCCTGATTCCTTGCCCACCCGATCACCGGATCACCCGATCTCCCGATTTGATGATCTCCCGAGCACCCGATCCTAGCGTTGGGCTCCCACGGGGTTCGAATCGCGAACGTCGCAGCGCAAGCAACGGCTCGCCTCTTCAACAGCTTCCTCAGCGGTCAGCGCCAGCACCGCTTCCTGGAAGTCCTTCACGCGCTGCTTCGCAGGCAGCGGGTGGGAGTGATGCCGGCCGCTCTCATTGACGTGCTCCGGCGGCTCCTGATCGTAATCCACATGGAGCAGCAACCTTTCCATGCGCGACTCGCCCATCAGCCGCTGGTCGATCCTCCGCGCTGCCTTCTTCCCATAACCCATGGCATTGGAAACGTTCGAGGCGCCGGAAATCAAATCCCCACCCGCGTAGAATTTGTCGCGGCTGGTTTCCAGCGTGTACCGGTCAAACTGCAGCGTGCCGTTCTCCTTAATGACTAGACCGGAAGCTTTGCAGAAGTCGCGGTCCACCGCCTCGCCCACGGCCAGAATCACCGTATCGCACTTGAAGCTCTGGATTTCCTCAGTGGAAATGGGGCGGCGGCGGCCCGATTGATCGAACTCACCGAGGCGCGTTTTGACCACCTCGATGCCTTTCACGGCTCCATTCTCTCCTACGATACGATGGGGGGCCGACAGAAAAACAAAGTGAGCGCCTTCCTGCTCCGCGGCCTCAACTTCTTCGTGGATGGCTGGCATGTCTTTGCGCTCGCGGCGGTAGATCACCGTGACTGTCGCCCCCATGCGCAAGGCGGTGCGGGCTGAATCGATAGCCGCGTTGCCTCCCCCGATCACGGCCACCCTCCGGCCGAGAGGGACCGATTCGTTCTTGGCCACGCTTTCCAGGAACAGAAGCGCCGGCATCACTCCCTTCAACTCAGTTCCCGGCAAGTAAACCCAGGCCTCTTTCCAGGTTCCGATAGAGAGAAAGACGGCGTCGAAGTCGGCTCCCAGGGTGTTCAGAAACACATCCGTGCCGACGCTCTTGTTGAACTCAAAATTGACGCCCAACCGCTGAATCAATTCGATTTCCTTGGCGAGAACCGCCTTGGGCAGACGGTATTCAGGCAGCGCGTAGCGCAACATTCCGCCCGCCTCGGCGTGTGAATCAAAGACGCTGACTTCATGACCAAAGAGGGCAAGGTAGTACGCTGCGGTCAGGCCGGTAGGCCCCGCGCCCACCACCGCGACTTTCTTGCCTGTGCCCGTCATCTTGTGTGCAGCGACTCGCCGCGCCATTTCGTCGAAGCGGTCCGAAAGCAGGACAGCGTCCGCGATCAACCGGTGAACCTCGCGCATGTTCACCGATTCATCAATGGTCTGCCTGCGGCAGCGGTTGTCGCAGGGATGTTGGCAAACGCGGCCTGTGGATGCCGGGAGAGGATTATCCAGGATGACAGACTCGAAGGCATCGTCCACCCGCCCCTCCTTGTAAAGCTCGAGGAAGCGGGGGATGTTCATGTGCAATGGGCAACTGTTCTCGCAGGGCGAGAGTGCCAGGTCCTGGCACACGCCGGCGCGGCAGCGGTGGGCGCGCAGATGGTCTTCGAACTCGTGGCGGAAATGCCGCATGGTGGTGAGCACCGGATTGGGCGCGGTCTGTCCCAAACCACACAGCGAAGTGTCGCGGATCATTCGCCCCAACTCGTCCAGGGTGTTCAGGTCTTCTTCTGTGCCCTTCCCTTCGCTGAAGTTGTTGAGAAGCCGCAAGCCCTTATCGAGTCCGACGCGGCAGGGAACGCACTTGCCGCAGGATTCGGCGTGAGTGAACTCGATGAAGTAGCGAGCCACATCCACCATGCAGTTATCGTCGTCCATCACCACCATGCCGCCGGAGCCCATAATCGAACCGAGCTTCGACAGCGTCTCGTAGTCTACCGGTGTCTCGAACATTTCATGGGGAATGCATCCGCCGGAAGGGCCGCCGGTTTGAACCGCTTTGATCGAGTGCCCGTTGATCGCGCCCCCGCCCACATCGTAGACAAAAGTCTTGAGCTCGGTTCCCAGAGGCATTTCCACTAACCCGGTGTTCTTTACCTTGCCGACCAGGGAAAAAACCTTGGTTCCAGGACTCTTGGCGCTTCCGGTTTCAGTGAACCATGCTGGCCCTTTGGCGATGATGGGCGCCACGTTGTACCAGGTTTCGACGTTATTGATATTGGTCGGGCATCCCCACAGGCCCTTTTGCGCGGGGAAGGGCGGCCTCGGACGAGGGCGCCCGGCGTGGCCTTCGAGCGAGGCGATCAGCGCCGTTTCCTCGCCGCACACGAAGGCGCCCGCGCCTTCCACGAGCTCGATGTTGAAATCAAAACCGCGCCCGAGAATGTTTTCGCCCAGGAAACCATACTCCTTCGCCTGCTCGATGGCCCGTTTCAGGCGGTGCACAGCCAGCGGATACTCCGCGCGCACGTAAATGATGCCCATGGTGGCGCCGGTGAGGAAACCGGCGATCGTCATGCCTTCCAGGAGCGAATGCGGGTCGCTCTCGATCTCGTTGCGATTCATGTACGCGCCGGGATCGCCTTCGTCGGCGTTACAGATGATGTACTTCGTATCCGCCACGGCCTTACGGAGAAAGTCCCACTTCTGGCCGGTGGAGAAGCCCGCGCCTCCGCGCCCACGCAGCTTGGCGGCTTTAATCTGCTCGATGACCACTTCGGGTCGGTTCTCGATCAGCACGTTGTAGAGCGAAAGATAGCCGCCGGCCGCCGCAAACTCTTCCACGTCATCGGGGTTGATGAGCCCGCAATTGCGCAAAACGATCTTCTTTTGGCCTCTGAAGAACGGCACGTCTTGCCAGGAAGGGATGCTTCCGTAGCCGGCTCCGTATTTGACTTGGGCCGTGATATGGTCCCACTCCTCGATTTTGCAGAGGGCCAGGTTCGTGGGGATATTGCCCATCATGACTTCATCAAGGATCTCGTCCACGTTGTTGCTCTGTACGCGGTGGAGAATCACGAGCGGCCTGCCGGGAAGTCGAACATTGACCAATGGCTCCTGCGCACAGAAACCGAAACAGCCGACGCGCGCCAGATGAACATCCAGGCCGCGTTTATCGATCATGTCTGCGAACGCATGGAAAACCGCTTCCGCTCCGTTGCCTGCGCCGCAGGTCCCCATTCCGACGGCGATGCGAGGACGGAAAGGCAGCAGCTTTGCCATTCCTGTCCCGCGAAGTGCGCTATAAGTGCTCAAATCACGAATGGGCTTCATTTCTTTGCAGTCTCCCTTTCCAGATGCTCTAATTCGCGTTCCAGCGTCTGCTCGTTCATGTGACCGTACACTTCGTGATTCACTTCGACTACGGGTGCGAGGGCGCATTGTCCAAAGCAGGCCACAGTGCGAATCGTGTACTTGCCGTCGCTCGTGCTGAGCGCGATCTTCTCCGCCGACTCTTCATCGAGATCGTGAAGTCCCAGATTAAGCATGACCTGCTCCAGAAGAGCGCGCGAGCCACGCGTGTGACAAGCCGTGCCGCGGCACACGCAAATAGTGTTCTTACCTTGCGGCTCGAGGTTGAAAAGGCCGTAGAACGTGACCACGCTGTAAACCCGCGCCAAGGGCGCGCCGGTTTTCGCCGCCACGTATTCAAGCGTCTCACGCGACAAAAACTTCTTTGGCTGGTGGTCCTGGGCTTTTTCGAGAATGCCGAGCAGGGCGCCCGGCCGCCCCAACTGTTCGGCAATCGCCTTATCCAGGAATTCCTGTTCCGATTCCACCAGCGGAACTGAGATCATTGTCGCCATACACACACTCCTCCATCTTCACAAGACAACTCAACCCAAGACCCGTGGGAGCCCCGTGGTCTACTTAAGTTTTACATGTTGCATGCAGTTTGCCATTTGAGATTAGGGGTAACTTATTGATTTACTTTGACTTGTTGGAAGGGCGAAAAAAAGAAGTCACAAGGAATGCGTGGAATGGCGCAGTACTTGCTAGACCCAAAGGCGGTTCGACCGCGTGCACTACGACATTTGGTCACAATCAGGAAAGCATTTCTATCCAGCTCTCAGGGTTGGCAGAGGATTCACCAGATATTTTGTCTGTGCGGCCTGCCAGGATATGTTGCGAAGTTCGATGCTTTGTAGCGCGATGATGCCGCTTCCGGCTCAATTGCGCCGGATTTCGTCCACGATCGTGCCATCCGGAGCCATCAATTGAATTTGCAGAGCCATATGACCCACGGCGTGTGTGGAACAACTTAGGCACGGGTCATAAGCGCGAACCACAGCCTCCACTCGGTTCAGCATTCCCTCCGAAAGTTTGGCTCCATTGACGAAATGCTTCGCCACTTGAAACACGCCGCGATTGAGCGCCAGATTATTGTGGCCGGTCGCGATGATGAGATTGGCCCAAATGATCAAGCCATTGTCGTCAATTTTGTAGTGGTGAATCAGCGTGCCACGCGGCGCTTCCGCAACACCGATCCCTTCCAGGTTGTTGGGTCCGGCAAAAGCGCGCACGTGCTTCGAGAGGATTTCGGGATCGTTCAACAGTTGCTCCATGCGCTCGATGCCATAGAGCGCTTCCAGGAGGCGAGCGTAGTGATAATAGAAAGAACTTAGTACTGCGCCGCGATCGAGCTCCCTGAACTCCGCCCATTCCTGATCGGCGAGAGGCGTTCCGCAGCGGTCGATGACATTCAAGCGCGCCAGCGGGCCGACGCGGTAGATTCCCTCCGGGTAGCCGAGCGGCTTGTAATACGGCGACTTCAGGTAAGTGAAGGGCTCCACGGCCTCGCCGATGTAGTCCTGATAATTGAGCACGTCCAACTTATCCGCAATGATCGAGCCGCGCGAATCGACAAATCGAAGGACCCCGTTGTACGTCTCGAAATCTCCGCTGGGAGTGACCAGGCCGAGAAACAGCGTGGGGAAGTTTGCGAAGGTCCGGATTTCTTCGCGAAACTGGTCCAGTAAGCCTTTAAACCACTCCAGAGTGCGCTGGGTTATCTTCAGAGCTTCCGGAAGCATGGCCAGAATCTTGTCGCGCACCTCGACCGAAAGCGGCTCACTCACACCGCCCGCCACCACCCAGGCGGGATGAATTCGCTTCCCTGCCATCCACTCAATAATTTGTTGCCCGATTTGACGCAGGCGGATTCCGTCGCGAGCGAGTTCGGGATTTGCCTCAAAAACGCCGAAGATATTCCGCTTGGCCGGTTCGCCGTCCATGCCCAGCAGGAAATCGGGCGATGAAAGGTGGAAAAAGCTCAGGGCATGAGATTGAACGATCTGCGCGAGGTTCAAGATGCTGCGTAACTTTGCCGCAACCGGCGGAATGCGAGTGGCCAGTATCGAGTCGCAGGCCTTGGCGGAAGCTACCAGATGGCTGACAGGACAGATGCCGCAGACTCGCGCCATCAGCGAAGGCATTTCATAAAAAGGCCGTCCTTCGCAGAGCTTCTCGAATCCGCGAAACTGCGTGACGTGAAAATGCGCGTCCTCGACCTTGCCATTTTCGTCCAGATAGATCGTGATCTTGCCATGCCCTTCGATGCGCGTCACCGGGCTGATTACGATCTCTCTCCGGGTTGTGGAATTGGTATTTTCCATTTCTTCCTCTGAATGCTAACCGAAATTCGATTTACCGCGCAGGTCCGGACATCTCCCCTCGAGCAGTTCCTTGAGCACATAGTAAATCGTATCGGCGGAGGGCGGACACCCGGGCACAAAAACGTCGATCGCAACCACCTCATGCAGGGGGCGGGAAGTCGGCAAGAGCAGGGGCACACCTTCCGTCGGAGGTCCCGGCCGCAGCGTGGCGTTCTCCGTGTAAGCCCTCTCGAAGACCTTTTTGAGGCCAAAAGAGTTTCGCATCGAAGGCACGTTCGCCGTCACCGCGCAGTCCCCCAGCGAAACCAGCAGACGCGACTTTTCGCGGGCAATTCGGATCTTGTGCAAATCCTCTTCGTTTCCTACGGCCCCTTCCACAAGGGTGATATCGACATTGTCGGGAAACTCTTTCGTATCGACGACGGGGCTGTAGACGAGATCCATCATCCCCGCCAATTCGAGCAGCCGCTCATCCATGTCAAGAAGCGACATGTGACAGCCCGAACAGCCATCCAACCACATTGTAGCCACACGAGGCCTGCTCACCAGCGTCCCTCCCGCATTAATGTCAAATAGGGCAGGAATTGCCGCCGCTTCGCCATTTCCGTCACCGACTTTCCTTTCTCTGCCAGTGCGCCGGTGGGGCACACGTGGATGCATTTGCCGCAACCCGTACACGTGTCGGAATTGCCCCAGGGCTGATTCAAGTCCGTAATGACGTTTAGATCCACGCCCCGGCCCATGATGTCCCAGGTGTGGGCGCCCTCAATCTCATCGCAAACCCGCACGCAGCGCGTGCAGGAGATGCACCGGTTGGGATCATAGACGAACCTGTTGTGGGAGCTGTCGAGTTCGAGTTTCGGGTAGCGATACGGAAAGTGCACATGCGTCATCTGCTGGTTCTGGGCGAGGTTTTGCAGTTCGCAGTGCCCGTTCGAGACGCACACCGAACAGATGTGGTTTCGTTCCGAGAACAACAGCTCGAGAATCATCCGTCGATACTTGGAGAGGCGCTCCGAGTTGATCGACACTTCCATGTTCTCTTCTACGCGAGTGACGCAGGCCGGTTGAAGTTTCGGAGAGCCTTTCACTTCCACCAGGCACAATCGGCAGGCGCCCACCAGCGACAATCCGTTGAGATAACAAAGTGTGGGAATGAACATGCTATTCTCGCGCGCAACCTGCAGTATAGTCTGGTCACCGCGAGCGCTTACTTCCTTCCCGTCAACCTGCAGCGTAATGACGCGCACTTGAGGACTCAAGCCGGCACCTCCCTGGCACTGTGAATCTGACAGACATTCGCGGGGCACGCCTTGTCCTCAATGTGGACACGGTACTCTTCTCGAAAGTAGCGAAGCGTGCTGAGGACCGGGTTGGGAGCGGACTGGCCGAGCCCGCACAAGCTGGTGTTCTGCACCAGGTCGCAAAGCTCCACGAGCGTCGCCAGGTCCTGCGCGCTGGCGCTGCCATCCGTGATCCGCTCCAGAAGACCGTGCATCTGGTAAGTACCCACGCGGCACGGCACGCACTTCCCGCAGGACTCCGTCTTGCAAAACTCCATGAAGTACTTGGCAACATCCACCATGCAGGAGGAGTCGTCCATTACGATCATGCCGCCGGAACCCATAATCGAGCCCAGCTTCTTCAGAGATTCATAGTCTACCGGCATGTCCAGGGACTCTTCCGGAATGCACCCTCCGGACGGGCCGCCGGTCTGGACCGCCTTGAACCGCCTTCCCTCCGGTATGCCGCCGCCGATTTCAAAAATGATGTCCCGGAGAGTGATCCCCATGGGCACTTCGATCAGGCCCGTGTTGGCAACCCGTCCGGCGAGCGCAAAGACCTTTGTCCCCTTGCTCTTTTCGGTGCCCATGCGCGCGAACCAGTCGGCGCCGTTGCGGATGATGGGTGCGATGTTGGCGAAGGTCTCCACGTTATTGATCAGAGTTGGTTCGCCCCAAACCCCTTCTTGGGAAGGATAAGGCGGACGCGTTCGCGGCATGCCCCGCTTGCCTTCGATCGAAGCGATCAGGGCCGTCTCTTCTCCGCAAACAAATGCTCCGGCGCCCAAGCGCAGATCGATATTAAAGCTGAAAGTCGTCCCAAAAATGTTGGTGCCCAGCAAACCGTGATGCTGAGCCTGGCGGATCGCGGTCTTCAGGTTCTTGATGGCCAGCGGATATTCGGCCCGCACATAGATGTAACCTTGCGCGGCGCCCACCGCATAACCGGCGATGGCCATACCCTCGAGCACTCGATGCGGGTCGCCCTCGAGCACGCTGCGGTCCATGAAGGCGCCCGGGTCGCCCTCGTCGCCGTTGCAGATGACGTACTTGCGATCGCTGTCGGCCTTTGAAACCATGCTCCATTTGAGGCCGGTTGAAAAGCCTGCACCGCCCCGGCCGCGCAGGCCGCTGCGCAGCACCTGCTCGATGACCTCGCCCGGAGAGAACTCGGTAAGAACCTTTAGCAGTCCTTCGTAACCGTTGGCGGCGATGTAGTCCCCGATCTTCTCCGGATCGACGCGGCCCGAATTCTCGAGCACAATCTTCACTTGCCGTCTGAAGAACGGTTGGTCGGTCGCGCACTCCAGGCGGCCAACCGGAGACGCGTCCATCGATTTGATGATGTCCGCGGCATCCTGCGGCGTCACATTCTGGTACATCACGTTGTCCGGCTTCACCGAGACGAGCGGGCCTTTCACACAAAGACCCATGCAGCCGACGCCTTTAACCTGGCATTGCTTGTCCCGGCCTTGACTGATGACCTCTTTCGATAGTTCCTGCTTCACCCGATCACTTCCGGAGGAGAGGCAGCTCGCCGCCGTACAGACGTGAATCCGGTGCTTGAAGCGCAAGACCGCCTCTTGCTGGGTTGTGGCGATTTCGCCGAGTTCTTCAGGCGTCATGTTTCTCGATCCTTTCGAGTTTTGACAACAACGCTTCCTGGGTCACCAACCCGGAAATCTGCTGGTCGAAAACGGCGACAGGCGCGAGTCCGCAGGAACCGAGGCAGCGCGCCGTCACCAAGGAAAGCTGACCGTCCTCGGTCGTCTCCCCCGGACGAATTCCGAACTTCTGCTCGATGGATTGCAAAAGCTTCGCGGACCCTTTGATGTAGCAAGCCGTTCCCGTGCAGACCACGCAGGTATGTGCGCCAGGCGGCTTGAGGCTGAAATAGTGATAAAATGTCGCTACGCCGTATGCCTGGCTTAAAGGGACACGCAGGCTGTTGGCGACATACCGAAGCGAATCGGTGTCGAGAAATCCAAACGACTCCTGAACGGTGTGAAGTGCTTCAATGAGTGCGTGCGATTCGTTTCCGAGCCGCCGCATCGTGGCCTCGACAATTCGCCACCTTTTGTCCGCATTTGGTGCAACCGGCTTGCGAAAACTAGTTCCCATGTCTGCTCCCGAAAAACGAAGACAGCAAGTCTAGCGCATGTTCTGCCGCAGGTCAAACTAGTAATTGACATGCCTTATACACCGCCTTCCCTGTCCTTTTTAGTCATGCCCCTACCGAACGAAAGCACAGACCTCATGGATCGGGTTCCGCGCTGGCCAGCCTCCAAGGCCACGTTCTTATTGGCTCGACGCTCGTCCACTCAGTAGTGATTTGGGATTAGGGTTGGGAAGTGGAACTGCGGGGATTCTTCGGCCCCAGGAAGAAAGGGCCTCAGAATGACGACGCAGTCACTCATACCCGTCGGCTGACGGGCACCCGGAAACCGTGAAGAACCCGGGAGCGCGGGCATCCTGCCCGCAGCGTGCGTGCAATCGCGGCGCGAAAGGCGGGCAGGATGCCCGCGCTCCCGGATATCTTCAGAGCAGGATAGCTGACGGCTGAAAGTTGAGAGCTACCTTCGATCCAGCCGAAGTTTCACGAAGTGCGTCGAGCAGGAGATGCAAGGATCGTAGGTGCGGATCAGCTTCTCGCAGACCTGGGCAATCTCGGCTTCGGATTGATTGAGTACGCCGGGGAGAATCGCCTTGAGGTCATCCTCCATGCGATGGTAGTTCTGCGCGGTGGGAGGAACGATTCTCGCGAATTCCACGAGGCCCTGATCGTTAATGCGATAACGATGATAGAGCAGGCCGCGCGGGGCTTCGGTGGCGGCGCAGCCTTCACCGGCGCGGACTTTCAACTCCACCCGGCTTTGGGCGGGCTCACGATAGGCTCCGATGATCGCGATCGCCTCTTCGCAAGCGTGGATCAACTCGATGGCGCGAGCGATGATGCCCATGTAAGGATTCCGGCAGGGCCACGAGACTCCGCAAGTGCGGGCAGCCTTGAGTGCTGTGGGCATCAGCTTATCCATGTTCATATTAATTCTGGCCAGAGGTCCGACGAAATAACTGGTGCCGCTGTCCGCGCGGGAAGAATGCAGCGCGGTCGAGTGCGCAATGTGCTCCTCGAGATAGACATGCTCGAAGTCCTGCGGTTCGATATCCACGCCCTTTGAGGACACGATCCGCCGTTCATTCATGGGGTATTCGCTGGGGTGCGACACCGACACGAATTCGTAGTCGGGTGCATAGTCCGGATATGAAAGGGTGAGGACGAATTTCAGTGTCTCTTGCGACGCTTCCACCGCCCAGCGCAACTCCGAAAGCAGGCACTCCAGTTCCTTGCGCCGCGGAACCTTATAGAAACCGCCCACACAAACGGAAACGGGATGAACCGAACGCCCGCCAAGCAGGGCGAGGAGTTGATTGCCGATCTTCTTCAGGCGCAGGGCTCGCTCTACCTCGCGAGGGTGATCGGCCGCCAGCGTGATGACGCTCTCGTAGCCGAGAAAGTCAGGGGCGTTCAACATGTAGATGTGCAGCGCGTGGCTCTCAATCCATTCAGCGCAATAGAGCAGGCGGCGCAAGGCGCGAATCTCGGGCGGCAGCGTCACCCCCAGGGCGGCCTCGAGCGCGTGCACGGCGCTCATCTGATAGGCTACCGGGCAAATGCCGCAAATCCGGGCGGTGATGTCAGGAACCTCCTGGAAATGGCGCCCTCGCAGGAACGCCTCGAAGAAGCGCGGCGGCTCGAAGATGTTGATCTTCACTTCGCGCAGTTCCCCGCCCTCCGACCTGACGTAAACTCCGCCTTCGCCTTCAACGCGGGTCAGGTAGTCGATCTTGATAGCCTTTTCCCCGTTCGTTTTACCATTCGCCATGTCGGTTAACCTCGTTCAGAACAGTCGCTCATGCCCGGGAGCGCGGGCATCCAGCCCCCAGCCTGCGTGCAAATGCGGCGCGAAAGGCGGGCAGGATGCCCGCGCTCCCGGATATCTTCGTCGCTGCCTCATCACCCCTTCTCAGAGCGGAGGGAACTCCCCTCCTTGATAAGGAGGGGCCGGGGGTGGTTGCCACGAGCCTACGACGCCTTTTCTATCTTGTCGCTCGCGGACCGGAACACTTCCGCGTATCCTGTGAACCCGCGAAGCAGTCGCACCAAGTCGGGCCGGTGCATGCCCTCCTTCAACAACTGATTGCTCAATGAATCCGCGTTGGCGGCCGGCAGAGGCCCGAAACAGCCGTAACAACCGCGATTGTAAGCGGGGCAGATGGCGCCGCATCCGGTTTGGGTCAGCGGCCCCAGGCAAGGCGTGCCATGCGCCACCATGACGCACACGGTGCCTCGCCTTTTGCACTCGACGCATACGGTGTGCCACGGCACATGCGGTACACGCCCCACCAGCAACTGGGTGATGACCTCCAGTAGTTGCAGCTTGTTGATGGGGCAGCCGTTCAACTCGTAATCCACGGGTATGTGCGTCGAGATAGGCGTGGATTGATCCAGGGTGTGGATGTAATCCGGCGTGGCGTACACTGCCCTGGTGAATTCCTTCACATCCCCCCAGTTCCGCAAGGCTTGAATTCCCCCTGCGGTCGCGCAGGCGCCAATACTAACCAGGAACTTCGATTCCTGGCGTACTGCCTGAATGCGCTCCTCATCTTCGGCGGTGGTAATCGATCCTTCCACCAAAGCGACGTCGTAGGGACCGCGCACAATCTGCGAGCGTGCCTCGAGGAAGTAAGCAACCTCGACTTCACCCACGAGGGCTAGCAAATCGTCTTCGAGGTTCAGCAGGCCCAGTTGGCAGCCATCGCAGGAGGAAAACTTGTAGACTGCAACCTTAGGAAGAGTACTGGCAGGCATCTTAAAAGTCCTCCTTGCCGAAGAAAGGTTCGATAGCCGCAAAGTTCAGCACAGGGCCCTCTTTACAGATAAACGTGGGGCCGAACTGGCAGTGGCCACAGAACCCGATGGCGCACTTCATATTCCTCTCCATGGAGAGGAATATGGACTCCTTCGGGATGCGGCGGGCCAGGGCCTCATAGATGACGAACCGCATCATGATCTCGGGGCCGCAAGTCATAACCACGGTCTGCTTGGGGTCAACCCGGATGCGGTAGAACAGGGCGGGAACCACACCTACGAGGCCGTGCCAGGTCTCGTCGGCCAAGTCGACGGTGGTGTGGACCTCGATGCCGCCCGCCTGCCAGCGTTCGAACTCCGCGGTGTAGAGGAGATCGGCTGGCGTGCGCGCGCCGTATAGCAACACCACTCTGCCGAAGTCTTCACGGCGGCGCAAGATCGAGAGCACCACGGGGCGCAGCGGCGCGAGACCGATCCCGCCGGAGACCATCACCAGGTTCTTGCCGAGCGCTTTCTCGAGCGGCCACGAACTGCCATACGGTCCCCGAAGGCCGACCATATCACCTGCCCTGAGACGCCCAATGGCGCGCGTCACACTGCCCGCATAACGAATAGTGTGGCCGATCACTTGGGGCGTACCGGGATCGGAACTGATCGAGATAGCGACTTCTCCGAACCCCGGCAGGTAGATCATGTTGAACTGGCCCGGCCCGAAGTGATACGTGGCGGACTGCGCCGTGTTCGTAAAGACCATGGAAAAAGTTGAGATACCGTAGGCCTCGGGTTGGATCTCCTCGATCACAGCCGAAAGAGGCAGCATCGGATCCGGCATCATGCGCAATTCTACTGAGGTTGGGGCTAAGCTCATCGTTGAACCTTCTCGCGGATAGCTTTAACTTCTTCGGTCAAGTCGATTCCCACGGGGCACCAGGTGATGCATCGGCCGCACCCCACGCACCCTGAGATCCCGAACTGGTCAACCCAGGAAGCCAGTTTATGGGTCAACCACTGGCGGTAACGCGCCCGGATGGTGGGGCGGATGTTGCCGCCGTGCACGTGCGAAAACTCGCGTATGAAACACGAATCCCAAAGGCGGGTCCGCTTTGCGGCCGTGGCCTTCAAATTACAAGTGTCTTCCACGGTGACGCAGAAGCAGGTGGGGCACACGCTCGTGCAGTTCGTACAGCTCAAACAACGCGCTCCCACCTTGTCCCACTGCGAGTGTTCGAGGTTGTCGTACAGCAACTTGGGCAAGTCTTCGGTTCTAAGCTGTTTCTCAATGGATCGTTCGGCTTTCTGAAGGGCCTGTGCGGCGCGGCCCAGATCGAACGCGGAGGCGCGCTCCCAGGAGGTGTCGCGCAACATCTCCGAGCCCATTTCGGAACCCACTTCGATGACGAAAGCGTCCGCCAATTCCGTCAACGCCAGGTCAAAGCCCTCGGTCGCTTTGGGACCGGTCTTCATCGAACTGCAGAAGCAGGTGGAGTAGGCGCGTCCGCAGTGGGCCGCTAGTATAAAAATTCGCTCCCGCTGGCGAGCGTAGTGCGGGTCGCGGAATTCACCGCTCAGGAAAACACGATCTTGAATTGCAATTGCACTCAACTCGCAGGCGCGAACGCCGATGAAAGCTCGCAGCGGAACGGTTTCGTCCGCCGGTTTGAATACCCACTTCCCGTCCGTTTTCTCCGCCGAGAAGAGCTTCAAATTAGGCTGATGGAGAAACCTTTTCCAACTCTGCGGCGTCACGCCGTAACCGAAATATTCCTGCGACGCGGTCTGCTTCAGGCGGTACTTGCCCGGCTCTTGTTCCGCAGTCCAACCGACCGGAAGGTCGTCGATCGCCGCGATCTCGTCGAGCACCACAGCCCCGTCACGCAAAGTTGGGCCGACCAGGCTGAAGCCGGAAGCGCGCAGGTTGTCAAAGACCTTCTGTAAAGACAGCTTCGAGATGATGACGTTCGCCGAAATTCGGGGAAGGTCTTGTGCCATGTGAATCGAGCCTCCTGGAGGCAAGAAATTCTGATAGTCCGGTTAACGCCTCCGTGCCGGTGGCAGCCAACAAAGCCTTAACACAGAACACACCACGGAGGTAGCCGAGCAACCTGTAGGCCAAATGAAATCTGAAAAAAGGGAGGCGATGTTGACAAGTACAACATGTTTGACGCATTGCTTCGGACATTTGCGCTGTGAACGGGACCCTATTGCGACCTCCTCATTCGCGGCATTTTCTTTATGTGAGTAGCGGCCGTCTGCCGGGGAAGCCGTAGCCGCCAACTGGGTCAACACACGCACCAGCACTCCAAATCTAGCCACTTAGCACATTCGAACTGGGCGGTGGAAAGGATGATTTCGGGGTCGGGGCAACTTTCTCAGGCAACAGAATACGTAGGGGTAGGGCTTGCCCTCATAACCGTTCACTTAACGCCTCAACTGGTCAAGTGGTGGCAATTTGGGTCTCGTTCGCCACTAAATTCAGGCCCGGAGGGCCGACAGGGAGTAGCCCACGGCGTGAGCCGTGGGACCGAGCAGCCAC
>JBEKLY010000134.1:0-19678 GCA_050010015.1 Terriglobia bacterium | reverse complement strand
GGGATGAGGAACACCAGGCTTTGCGCCATGCGTCCATTCAAGGGCAAATTCTCGACGTTCTGCTGGCTTACCAACTGCCCCACCGTCGACACCTGCGTGGTCACGAGAGGAGCGCTGCCCGATACGTTAATTTGCTCGGTCACCGTTCCGACCCGGAGAATCACCGGCTGAGTGGCCGCCTGGTTCACACTCAGCTCAATGCCGCTTTGAATGTAGGGACGAAACCCGCTCCTTTCTACCGTCAGCTTGTACACCCCGACGGGCAAGGCGGGAAAGAGATAATGCCCGTCGGGTCCGCTTTGGGTGTTGCGGATAAGGCCTGTCTCGGTGTTCTCCACCCTGACTGTAGCATCGGGAACTGCCGCACCCGACGGGTCAACCACGGTTCCGTCCAGGCTGGCCGTGGTGAACTGGGCCGCCAGCGGCACAGCTCTAATCAGCGCTACGAACAGGATCATAAGACAGGGAATGAGGCGATCTCGCGTGGTCCGGTGGACGTCTGCCATACTTTATCCTCCCAATCCTGCGAATGACAAAATCAGAGCATGCCCCTAACATCAATCATGGTTTGAATGTCGCGCCACAGCTGCCGATGATGATCCAACAACCACTCATATCCGTTTGGGTAGGAGCGGCGGGCGAAATCATACCACGCGAAGTATAGCGCAAGCATCGCATGAAGATTCTCCCATTTTCGCTGAAGGTATTGGCCAGCCGAGTCAGCCGTCACATCCGCAGGGTCAGGTTTTACAGCTCGACATGAGACGTGCTGATCGTGCTGGCGTTAGGATTACCGAACTCAGGCAGCTTTCTGCCCCATATGCATTCAGCGGGGAAATTCTGATTTTTGGCCAGCAACGCAACAATATCACACGGCCGGGCCTTGCAGCCGCTTGAGCATCACTGGGGTTCCGTGTCTTGCATCGAAGGAAGGGAGCGGATCTTACGACTTTGACGGGATACGCGTCTTGGTCCCATGGGGAGCAGCTCTGACGTACTGCACGGGCCAGGGGACGGGATATCCCAGGTCGCGGGCCGCCCGCAAGGGCCAGTAGGGATCACGTAGAAACTCCCGCGCCATGATCGCAACGTCGGCCTGCCCCGTGCGGATTATATGGTCGGCCTGCGCCGGAGCCGTGATCATGCCCACCGCGCCCGTCAGGATGTTCGCTTCGCGCCGGATTCTTTCGGCGAAGGGCGTTTGGTATCCCGGCCCCACGGGAATTCTGGTCGGCGGCACATTTCCCCCGGAGGAACAATCGACCAGGTCCACACCGGAATCCTTCAGGCGCCGGGCCAGCGCCACGGAATCGTCGAGGGTCCATCCGCCTTCTTCCCAATCGGTGGCCGAGATGCGCACGAACAAAGGCGCACTCTCCGGCCACGTTCCGCGGACTGCGCGGACCACCTCGGTCAGGAAGCGCATGCGGTTCTCGAGCGAACCGCCGTATCCGTCGGCGCGGCGGTTGGCGAGCGGTGAAAGGAACTCCGAAAGCAGGTACCCGTGGGCGGCGTGGATCTCGATCACGTGGAAGCCTGCTTCGCGGGCACGCCGGGCGGCTGCCACAAATGCCGCGATGACGGCTTGAATCCCCTCCAGCGTCAGAGCTTGCGGCTGCACATAGTTTGGAGCAAAGGGAATTGCGCTGGGAGCTACCACATTCGTCCAGCCGCCCGCCCCTACCGGGACGGCGCCGTCCCCGTCCCCAGGCCGATAGGTGCTCGCCTTTCGCCCGGCGTGTGCCAACTGCATGCCGGCGACGCTGCCCTGGGAGTGGATGAAGCGGGTAATGCGGGCAAGAAACTCGATATGGTCATCGCTCCATATTCCCAGGTCTTGCGGACTGATCCGTCCATCCGGCGTAACGGCGGCGGCTTCCGTCATAACCAACCCCGCACCACCGACGGCCCGGCTTCCCAGGTGGACCAGGTGCCAGTCGTTGGCAAACCCGTCGGTGCTGGAATACTCGCACATCGGCGAAACGACGATGCGGTTGGGAAGGGTCACATTCCGGATCGGGAGGGGATCAAACAAATTAGGCATAGGCGTGCTCCATTTTGGTTGCTATCTTGTCCAGCAGGCGCCGTTCCAACCGATTCGCGCAACGGCGAAGCGCGGCTTTCTTTTCGCGTGCCGGTTATCGCACTCTCGACTTCAGCCCGTTCATCTTAGGGCGCGGCAAACGGGTCAGGTGGCGGCTTCAACTGATATTCCCTGGGCGGCTCCGCTCCCAGCAGGTAGCGCACAAAATAATCCCACCTCCGCCGCACCATGTAGGGCTCGTTGCCGAACCCGTGGCGGCGATTGGGCAACAGGAGGAGGTCAAAGTCCTTGTTGGCCTTGATCAGCTCATTCACCACCAGAAGCGTGTTGTAAGGCGGCACGTTGTCGTCCAGAGTACCGTGCGCCAGCAGCAGGCGGCCTTTCAGGTTCTTGGCGATATTCTGGTTGGCCTGGTCGTCGTAGTTCGTTCCTCCGCCCGCGTTGTGAGTCAATAACCCCTGGTACCGCTCGCCCCAATCGTCCTCATACTCGCGGTTATCGTGGTTGCCTGCCTCGGAGATTCCCACTTTGAAGAAATCGGGATAACGGAACATTGCGTCCGCCGCTGCGTAACCTCCCCCGGAGTGCCCGTAGATGCCGGCGCGCTCCAAGTCGATCCAGGGATAGCGTGCGGCGAGTTGGGTCATGCCGGCCACCTGGTCGGGCAAGGTGTTGTCGCCCATATTCCCGTAATAGAAGTCGTGGAACTTCTTGGAACGTAGGGGATTTCCCATGCCCTCGATCTCCACCACCACAAATCCCAATTCGGCCAGCGCCTGCGCGTCGCCTCGCGCCGCCGCGAATGACCAGTTCCCCACGCTGCCTCCCTGCGGTCCGGGATAGATTTGGTTAATGATGGGGTACTTCTCGTGCGGGTCGAGTCGAGCGGGCGTGAACATTAAGCCATAGAGATCCGTGACGCCGTCGCGCCCTTTAACGGTAATAGGCTGTGGTGGCTTCCACCCGGCCGCCCGTAGCCGGGAAACATCAGCCTTCTCGATCGTGGCCACCAGCTTGCCGTCGGACTGCCTCAGCACTGTGACCGGCGGGACATCGGGGCGGGAATAGCTGTCCACAAAGTAGCGGCCGGAAGGCGAGAAGGTAACCTGGTGGTTGGCGTCCTCGGGCGTCAGCAGGGTCAGCCCCTCTCCGGAGAAGCCCACACGATACAGATGTGTGAAGTAGGGGTTCCGCCCGGGCTCCCTTCCGTCGGCGAGAAAGTAAAGCGTGCGCTCTTTTTCATCCACGCGCACCAAACGGGTGACCGCCCAGTCGCCGGAGGTGGTCCGGGTCTTGAGCTTCCCGGTGGCGAGGTCGTAAAGGTAAAGGTGTCCCCAATTGTTGCGTTCCGAGTACCAGATGAATTCGTTCGAAGCGGGGAAGACGCGCCAGTTCACGCCGCCCTGGCCGGACTCGTACTGCGTCGCCACGCGCTCCTCCATCAGGTCATGCACAACACCGTTGGTTGAATCGGCCACCCGCAGCGTTTCCTGCTTGTGGTCGCGCGAAGTGGAAACGAAGTATATCTGCGCCGAGTCCGGGCTCCACTCCACATCCGTCCAATTCCCCGCCTCCTCAAAAGGGGTGCCGCAGGCCACGTCATCACAAAGCGTGGACCGGTGCGGATCGGGGGGCATTTGCAGGCGGACCACCTTCGGCGTTTCCACGTCGATCACGACGCGCTGGATCATGGCGATGGAATCATCGCCGGGAAGCGGATACTTCCAGGATTGCAGAGTGGGATGGCCTACCTTGGTCTCCACCAGGTACATGTCGCCCACACTGCGCTGGTCCTGCTGGAAGGTGGCGATCTTCCTGGAATCCGGGGACCACAGCAGGATGGGCCGGTCGCTTTTCTCCCATCCCGCATTGTCCAGGGCGTAGGAGAAGTCCTTGACGCCATCGGCGGTGAGCTGGGTCTCCTTGCCGCTCGAAACCTCGCGCACCCAGAGGTTGTAGTCGCGGATGAAGGCGACGCGCTTCTTATCCGGCGAGGGCACCTCGTTGCCTGCTCTGCCGCGGCGCCCCATCCTGGCCGGCGGCCCTTCCGTGCTTCCCTCCACCGTGCACTGGTTGCCTTGGCGGTCGCACTGGAACCGCCGCCGGCCAAGGCGGAAAGAAACGGACTGCCCGTCGGCGGTGAACTCGATCTCACGGAAAGGCGGCTTATTCGCCTCATAAGTTCGCCCTGCCGCCTGGGAAAGCGCCGCGGCGAGCCGGACGTGATCGAAAGCGGGCACCTTCGTGAGTTTGACGGGATCGAAAATCACAAAGCGCACGCCCTGCGCGTCGGTGTCGCGGTACCAGAGCCGCCCATCGCTGGTCCAGGCGGGCTGCACCGCGTGGTCCACCAGGGGCTCAGTGTTGTAACCCATGAATTTTTCGGCACGCGCATAATCGGCGGCCGTCACCACCCGCGGCGGAGCCGGTTGCTGCGCGGTGGCTGGTCCGTTGACTGCGAGGTCGAGAAGGATCAGCGCAGGCAAAAGGCGGAGATAGGTCTTGCACGAGTCGAGGCGCATGAGGTTTCCTTGGTGACCAAATCCTTGTTTCCGGGGGATCGATTATCTCTGGGTTCAGCCTTTGAGTCAAAAAGATAAGCGGGGCGGGGACTTGGCTTTTGCGTGCTGTGATCTCATCGTACGACCGCGGAGGTACTCGGCGATTACAGTGGAAGTCATACCATCGCCTTCCCGTGACAAAAGGCGGCGGTGAATAGCTCTTTAATTCGTTCCCATCGGGCGGGAGTCATTTGGTGTTAGTCTTGAAGGGCTCGCCGTGCCGTCAGGCCGGTCCCACTTACAATCAGTTCGCAGTACGATTAAGATCCGCTTGTCAATCCCCACCTGCGATCACCGAATGTTTCGGCGCAGGCATGGGCACGTTGCCTTTGCGCTCGCGCCAGAGAATGGCATTGAGCGCGTGAGCGTCCGCTGCGTCCGCATGCGAGAAGTCCATCTTTGCGGATTCCTTCGCTCCCGGTCCGTTGCGGGGATTAACCAGATAGATAAGGCCATTGTTGCGGTTGCGCCTGTCTGCGCTGAACGGAGGCTGGCTTTCGCCACCTGAAAACAGCGGAGCCATTACCGCCGCGTGCGCGTCGTTGTTGTTCATGGACGGAAGCCCCAGCAAAACTTCCATGGTGTGAAGCATGTTGACTGTCGTGTAGAAGTGATGGTCAACGAACGGATGGGCGGGCGAACCCGGCGCGTACTTGCTGATCACCAGCGCCAGGCTGCGATGGGCATCGACGTGATCGGCGCCATCCTGGGCATCGTCTTCCAGGATGAAGATCGCCGTGTCATCCCAGTACGGGCTGTGCGAAACGGCTTCCACCACCCGCCCGACGGCCAAATCATTATCGGCCACCGAAGCCTCCGGCTTAGGCATGCCTGCCTCCGCGCCTGCGGTGTGATCGTTCGGCAGGCGAAGGATGACGAACTGCGGCAGTTCGGTGCCCGTGCCTCTCTGCCCGGCCTTTACGAATTCGGCGAACTCATTCAGAAACTCATCTGCCCGAAGCTGATCGGGATAGTCCAGACGGAAATTGGCGAAGTGCGGATCGAAGTTGTTCTCGAGTTCCGGCTTAGTAGCCACATTGAGCCCGATCAGCGGGACACGCCATGGCCACGGGCTTGGTGAACCGTGCGGTTCGCCCACATTGGCCGGAAGCGCTTCTCCTTTCCGAGTGAATTTCTGGGCGCAACTCATACCCTGCGGCAGCGGCGTGCCCTTGAGAGGAGACTGCCCGGCGGCGGCATCATCACACCAGCGCGTCATCACGTACTCGCCGTAGTTACGATGCGTGAGCCCCTGGCGCGCCACGGCACTCCAGATGTATCCCGTACCCGGCTCATTCACATCGGGTATCCCCTGCTGGAGCGGCACAGAGCGGGCCACTTCGCCTTCGTAGTCGTAGGTGTGCTCGCCTCCCCGGTAGCCGATGGGCCATGTCTTCTCGTTGTAATCGCTCGAGATTGCGGCCATGGACCACACGTGGCCATCGCCGGAGACTTCCCCGCTGTCGTAGAAATTGTCGACAACGCCGAACTGCCGCGCCAGCTTGTGTTGGTTGGGAGTGATCTCCTCGCCGTACATGCAAAGCGAGGGGTCGGCGTCACCGGGCTTCAGGTCGCCAAACAGTTGGTCGTACGTGCGGTTCTCCTTGATGATATAGATGACGTGCTTGATGGGATTGCCGCCCGCCTTGAACGGAATACTTTCTTCGTTCACCCGCATCAAGTTGCTGCGCAGGACCTCGCCAGTGAACGCTCCCAATTCGCGTTCAGCCCGCGGAACGCTGAAGCGCGCGATCGACCCATGGATCATCGAGGCAATGTAGGGATGCGCGCGCCCTTTGTCCGGGTTGCCGGGGTCCTCCAGGCCGTTGTTCGGACCAGTTCCTTCACCTTTTCCCGTGGCAACCAAGAGGTCATCACCCTCGACTGCCAAAGCGGAGGGGTACCATCCCGTCGGAATAAAGCCGATTGCAGTTTCCTTTCCGGAGGCGCCAGACGTGTCGAAGACAGCGACGGCGTCGAGCGAGGCGGCGGCGACGAATAAGCGTGTGCCGTCCGCGCTCTGTGCCAGAGCGATGGGACAGGTCCCACCCTGTTTTTGCCCCGGCAGCAGCGTTGACAGTGTTCGCAGCAGGCGCCCCGAGGCAGTATCGATCACAGCCACGGCATCGGCGTTGGCGAGGGTCACGTATAACCGCTTCTCGTCCGGGCTGAGCAGCATGGCGGTAGGATGCGAACCTGCCGCTGTAGCCGAGGCCGGCGTCCGCAGGGGAATCATTCTCAAAATCGTGCCCGTCTCCAGGTCGAGTTCAGCAACCTGCGAGGCGTTCCAGAGGCTGCAGTAGGCGCGCCGGCCGTCCGCATTGGCAACCACCGCGTAGGGATAGGAGGCAGGGACGTCATTCGTCATGCTGAGGTCGAAACTGTGCAATACCTTTCCTGTACTCACGTCCAGCAGCAGGGCATTGTCGGAGAGGTTATTCGCAACCAGAATCTGCTTTCCCGCGGGCCCGGAAATCACCGCAAGTCCCGCCGGGTACGGAATCGCTTCGCCGCTCGGGATAAACTCATTGATCGGCGTGTGCTTGCCGGGAGCCAGCGCCTGGAGTGGAATCGGAATGAAACGTTCCGGCGAGAGGCGGCCTCCTTCGAAGCTGTATACCGCGATCCCATTGCCTGTGTCGCCCGGGCACTTTCCTTCGGGGTCCGTCAACGATACCATCGACGCGTAAACCTCTTTACCGTCCTTGTCAAAGGCAAGCCCCAGGAAATAGCTTTGATGAGCATCGACTTTGAGCCGGCCATCAGGATAATCCGTGAGCTGGTTGGTCTCGAGGTCCAGTATTGCGATGGATTGCTGAAACCCGGATTCCGCCGTGCCACGGCCATTGTTGAGAATGGCAAGGAAACGCCCATCGGGACCGAGCGCCACGGCGGTAGGAAAGCTGTTGGTGCTCTGCGGACTGCCTGCCAGGGGCTTCAGAAGAACCTTGCTGCTGGGCAAGTTGATCGCCGTTTTGCCGTCTTGCTGGGCGGTCGCCATTCGGCTCACCAGCATGCACGTGATCATCGCTGTCGCAGGCAGGACCATTCTAAAGGTACATAAACTGTGTTTAAGCGCGCTGCTCTCGATAGATGACATGTTCCACCGTCCTGGTGTTCCCTTCACAATTTCTTACCGCGATCAACGGCGTACGTAGACCATCGCTCAGTCCGTATACATGGCGATAACGCGTTCAATGGCTCGTCGGCAGACCGCACAAAACGACCTATGGCGGGTAAACATGATGCAGTCAACCTCAGGACGGTAGTAGCCCTGTGACTCGTAGTTCGCGCCCTCGAACGCGCCAACTTTCCCGGCGTATTTCTGCGTGCCCAGCATGGCGTCCTCTTTCTGGCGCTCCTGGCGAAAGAGGGCGTCCATGTTCGCCTCAGGCTTGCCTGCGGCACGGAGTTCCTTCCGCTGTTTCTGGATGTCGCGCTCGAAGCGGTCGAACTCGTCCTTTTCCCAGGGCGTGGGTACGGGAGTTCCTGGCGCGACCAGGTCTCGCCACTTCAAATTCGCGGGATCGAGCAGCGCGGTTACGTTCGGCTCCCACGGCTCCGTCTTGTGCTCCGGCGGCAAATAGGCCACGTCTGAGGTGTAGTATTCATCGGCCAAGCCGGCGAAGTGGTGCGCGAATTCGTGCACGCCCACGTAGGCCGACCACGGATTGTCAATGGCCACAGTTGCGAACTGATTGAAAATTCCGCCTCCTCCGTACGTCTCTCCGTTCACCAGAATCTCAATGAACTCATACGGTGCAAACGAAGCCACGTCCCGCACCGCGCGATTTTCCATGGTCAGCACATAGCGTTCGGTCCCGAACGTGTCGTACGAAGCGCCCACGGGTGACCTCCGGTAAATTCCGCTCGAGGGCCGCGACACGCCTGATTGTTCCGCCGCCGGGCACAATCCCCAGACGTTGAAGCCCGCGCGGTGCTCGCTAAACGGCGGGGTTGCGAACAGCGCCTCGATGAACCGACGCGCGTCTTTCTCAAACTTCGTTCGCTCCGCGGCGGTGTACCCATCACCCAGCACCAGCAAATTCACCTTGCCTGCCGGGTCGCCCATCTTTTCGAGTTCCATCAGGGGACCTGGCGACGGCGGGCGCGCCCGGTCGACGAACTTATCCCTGGGATCCACAACTGTTTTCCACACTTCGTGAAAGCCGCGCTCGCCGCGCTCCTTTAGCGAAACCTCCACTATCGCTTCCGGCGTGGGAAACCGTAGCGACTCGGAAAAGGTCCGGTTCGCGTGGCGCGCTTCTTCGGTCGTCTTCCACTCGCCAAACACGGAATTGAATCCTCTTGAATATATTAACTTACCGCTGCTCTGCTCGCGCACCTCGAAGAGGTAGTCTCCCAATTGGCTTTCATCAATGGCCTTGTGCGGATTGCCTGGCCATTCGAGCGGCTCCAGGACCACCCGATCGAGGCTGAACCATTCTTCGTGCGCGTTTCCGGTGTGGTAATAATCCACGCGCAGGGTGCGTGGCGCCCCGGCGCTAAAGACAGAAGAGAGCATCGATGCGATCACAACGCCGGCGATTCGTCTCATTTGCGGGCTCCGTCTTTGTGTTCAAATCAGCACGATTGTACGCCCATCTTGCGCGCTTGTGGTTCCCTCAAATACTCAGGACATTGAGATCGGGCGAACGGCCTCTCGCGAAATCACAGCGGGTCGGTCAAAGGGACCTCTTCAGTTCGAACAGCCCGGGCCCAGAAGGGCGGATTGGGGACCACTCTTGGGGCTTGACAGGAGGATCCTTCTAGATTACAGTCGATAATCGATATAGCGATCATCGAGCATGCATGCCGAAGCGTAAACTCGACCCCATGCCTTCCGCGGCCTTTGAAATCCTGCTCGCCTTGACGGGCGATGATCTTCACGGTTACGCCATCATGAGGCAAGTCGCCGCTCAGACCAACGGCCGCGTTCGACTCGGGCCCGGAACGCTCTATGGGTCAATTCAGACGCTGCTCGAAGGCAAGCTGATCGAGGAAGTTGACCGGCGCGAGGAGGCTCGGCCAGGCCCCGAGCGCCGGAGGTATTACAGGCTGACCGCGGCGGGTCGCAAGCGGCTGAGGTTCGAGGCCGAGCGGCTGGCGGACTTACTGCGGGTTGCGCGGGCGAAAAAAGTCCTGAGGGGGGAGTATGTCTGAGAAGCTCTATGCTTGGCCACTGCGCCTCTACCCTGCGAATTTCCGCAAAGAGTACGGCGAAGAAGCCCTGCAACTCGTTCGCGACTGCCAGCGGGACGATAAGGGGTTCCTACTCCGCTTGCGTTTCTGGCTGAACCTGCTGGCCGATTTGGCAATCTCCCTCCCCCGGGAGTATCGGCGTGTTCAGCCGGAAGCTCTCGGTCCGCGAGCCGCGCTCGGTCCGGACGGGTCACCTTCATTCCGTTCTCTGCCATATGCACCACCCCGTTTTGGAGCATTGTTTTTCGGGGGCGTGCTTTCGCTGATTATGCTCAGCTCGATCCCGCGCTTGATCGCGCATATGGGCAACGGTCGGCCGCCAGGCGTGCCGGGGCCGTGGGCGTCGCCCGCTCAAGCATCGAACCCGCAGGGTGCTGGTGGCGGACTCGCGGTTACGGCGGGCGAGGCGCCGAAGTTGGACGCTGCGGAGCGGCAGCGCGTGGTGGAAGCGGTTGCCGCGAATCTGAAGAAATACTACGTCGACCGGGATATGGCGACTAAGATGGCAGTGGCACTGTCCGCGCACCAGAAGGCCGGCGAGTACGACACGCTAACGGAGGGTCCGGCCTTTGCGGAACTTCTGACCAAACAGATTCGAGAGGTAAGCCATGACCTGCACCTCGAGGTGATCTACAGTCAGCGACCTTTGCCCGATCGCCCAGCCGGACCGTCCCCCGAGCGCATGGCGTTTTATCGCCGGGCGATGCAGGAGAGTAACTGTACGTTCGAGAAGGTCGAGATCCTGCCGCACCGGATTGGTTATCTGAAACTCAATTCGTTTCCGGAGCCTTCCGTTTGCGGGCCCACGGCGAAGGCGGCGATGGCGAGATTGAACGGGGCGGAAGCGATCATCTTCGATCTGCGGGACAATCGGGGCGCTTACCCGGACATGGTGATGCTGCTTGCCGCCTATCTCTTCGACCACCCGGAATTCTTTTATAACCCCAGGGAAAACACTATCGAGCGGTCGTGGACACGCTCGCCGGTGCCGGGAAACCGCCTGGCCGACAAGCCGGCGTATGTGTTGACCTCGGCCAGAACCTTTTCCGGCGCGGAGCACTTCAGCTACGGCTTGAAGATGCTGAAACGCGCCACCCTGGTGGGCGAGAAGACGGGCGGCGCTACTGACGTGGGGGTCTTTCATCGCCTCGACGATCACTTCGGAATGGGCATTCGTGAGACCCGAGTGATCAATCCCTACCGGGAGCCTGACTGGGCAGTCGTGGGCGTGGAGCCCAATGTCAAGGTGAAGGCTGCGGATGCGCTAACGACAGCAGAGGCTCTGGCGTCCCGAGTCACAAGTTCGTTGGAGAAATGAGCCCCTCGGCTGCCGAGCGTCGCCGGCTAGATCATCAACCATGCCAACGCGGCAGCTTGATCAGGGAAAACGGCCAGGACGACTCCTCGGTTGACGCACACATCCTCGAAGAACCTCTCGAGTCCCCCTTTGGCGCTGACGATGGCCAATTTACGCGTGCGCTTCCAGACTCTCGCGCAATGTTCTCCAATCACCAGCATGTCAAGAACGGGGACGGATCCAGCGACTGCGCTGAGATCGAGCAGGACTTCGCCATAGTCGCGTTTCTCAGCCTCTTGGGCCGCTCTATCCAACAAGTCCGTCAAATTAACAAGGCTGTATTGGCTGGCGGCCTTCATCAGCAGATAGCTGCCTGCGTCATAGATCTCGACTTGCGATCCCATACATTTCCTTCGGTCCGAGCCCCGGTCCGCCTGACGGTGGACCCTCCCGTCAGTCGTAGAGTTCCATATTGCAGCCCGCGCCGCACCCGCACTATCCATCAAAGTCAGATTCGTGCCTAAGGCAAACTCTGGGTGGCGGCTCGCGGTTTCTTATGCGGGGCAAGTGCCTAGGGAAAACGCAAGGAGAGTGGCTGGCCGTTCGTCAATCCACAAGATGGTTGCGCACCGCGTAGTGGACGAACTCCACAGTGGTCGTCATGTTGATCTTATCCAGAATGTGGGCGCGATGTGTGCTCGTGGTGGAAACGCTTAAAGGCATTTCCTCGGCGATCTGGGTTACGGTTTTCCCCAAGGCGATCATCCGCAGGACCTCGAATTCCCGGTTGGACAGGGTCTCGTAGACAGGCCACCCGGCGTCATCGATCCAATCGAGCGCCGGCCTTTCAGCCAGAACCGGACTCACACAGACCCCGCCCGCCAACACTCATTGGATGGCCTTGATCAACTCTTCGATGCACCTTCTTTGTTCAAGTAACCGGACGCGGGTACCCAAGGGCAGTCAGCGGCTAGCCGCGGGGCTGGACTTCGCGAAAGGTGAACTTCTTCTCGGCGCCTTCGAACGGATGGCGGTCAACTTCCACATAAGGATAGACGAAGTAATTGAGGGGCGGGCCGTCCTGCCTGGGCTCGAGCATCAAGTCGCGCCCCACGGTAAACTGGACCCGGTTGGCGTCGAGTGAGCCAAAAAAGTAATCGTGCTTACTCGGGTCCTTCCAGGCTTCGGATATGTCCACCGGAACCCAGCCTAAGCCATTGACGAAGAACTCCGACCAGCAGTGATAGCCGGGGATCACTCCATCGGTGGCGCCGGCGGGAAGAGGGAAAACAATCTCAAAGCGCGAAGGTCGATCAAGACAAAGGACTGCTTACGGAGGAGAGCACGTCGACCCTCAAGAAACGCGCCTCTTGCCACTGAGCGCCGCGAACATGCGAGGATTGCCCCGGACCTTCTCATCGCTGAGCCACCCCGGTTCCACACGACTCCCGGCGGCGACCAGTACCGCGACAACGTCGTGGTAAGAGTCATTCGTGGCAGCATCGGTCTTGCGCTCGCGCCAGCCGTGAAGCGCCCAATCGAGCGGCGTCCCATCAAACCGCCTGTCCCTCGCGTCAACTGGCGCACGGCGCCGCAAGAGTGCCTTCACGGTGTCTACGTGCCCACAGTGCGCCGCCCAGTGCAGGCCCGTCTGCCCGTGCGGGCGCGGAAGCAACTCGCCGGCATCAATGCCGCGATCGAGAAGGCACTCCACCACATCAGTGTGCCCGTACTCGCACGCCCAAGAGAAGCCGTCCTTCATTTGCGCCATCGTGGCTGTCTTCTTCAGGCTGCCGTCGGAATCGAAAAAGGACTTGACGAGATCGAGCCGCCCCACGCCCGCCGCCCCTTCAAGGTCCAGAGGCGCTCCCCGGTGAGCGAGGTAATCTGCGGCATCGTCGCGTCCATTGGCGAGGCAACCGTTCACAAGAGCCGTCGCGTGACCGCTGCCGGGGGCGTCGACGCACGCGCCGTGCGAGAGCAACACGTCGATCAGTTCGTGCAGCACCCCCGCTACTTTGGGATGAATGCTGGTCGCGACCAGACCAAGCGTCGTGCATCCGCCGCCATACATGTCTGCAACGGCGTCGATCTCCGCGCCGGAGTTGAGCAGGATGCCGGCAATTTGCACCGCATTCTTGGGAGTCCGCTGGCGGTAACCTTCGACGCCGTTGGCGCCAAGATAGTGAAGAAGCGTCGAATGATGGTGGCGCGTAGACCGAGCTCGAACCAGAGTCGGTTCGTCTCGAAGCAACTTCTCGAGAGTGGGGGCGTCGCCGGCGACGATGGCGTCGACTGCCAGTTCGAATCGTGCGAGGGCTGACCGGCCGTCCTTCAACCCAGCGGCATACGAGGCGAACTCACCCCACTCTCGAAGCAGTGGTTCTGCACAATGATGGACCGCGCGTTCCCAGCCGAGTAATCCGGAGCGAGACCGCCGAGCCAGGAAGTCTTCGGCGGCTCCGTACGGAACATCCGCCGGTGTTTGCGAAGCAGATGCTCGAGCCTGCCCACATCGCCGGAAACCACGGCGTCCTCTGCTGACTTCCATACGGCGGTGAGTGAATCTCCGCCTGTAAGCGTTTTGATCTCGAGTGCGAATTTCGGCCAGCTCTCAAAACCGTGTTCGCGCGCAATCACGAACTGCGCGATGGCGAGTGTGAGCTCGGCACGGCGCGCTTGATGTTTCCGCATTCGCGCCAGTGCCTCCGGCGCACCGGTTTTCGAGGACTTGAGAAGGTCCTTGGCTTGTTTCTTGTATTGCTCGAGGTTCGGATGTGCGGGTAATTCGCGAGCGGGCATACGAGTCTCCTTTCCCTGCGCCTGGCGTCCGCCGAATCAGGCTGAAAGAAGATTCGTCATGTTCTCAGCAATGCAGGTGGGCACGGCCCTTTCCGCGGACTGGAGGCGCCCCGAGCGCTCACGTACTCACCTTAGTATGGTCGACTGGCGAGCGTCAAGCGGATGGTTGGCCGGACGACACTCGACACAAAAGTTGGCCGGTGGCGCGAGGCCCGCAGTGGACGCGACTCGGGGCGCGGGCATTCCCGAGCTTCGCTCACGACAGCCTCTGCCCGCGCGCGGGAGTGGGATGCTCCAGCGACCGGAGTTCCTGCATTTCCGGTGAGGCTTTTTCGACCTGACTCCCTTATCGTGTCGCCTCGCCGCCGAGACAGTTCCGCTCAGGTCGGCTGCTGAGCCCAAAAGGGGCGCTCTAACGAAGCCCAGGCCAACGGCCTGGGTCAGCGATCTCGGCCCGTTTAGATTGGGTCAGCCCTGAAGGGGCGGAATAGGTTAGTTCCCACGCCGCGATCTTTGTCCCCAATGTACGTCCATCTCGTCTTCGGCGCCAAGCATCGCGAACCCCTGCGCTGGGGGTGTATTTCGCCCCTACAGGGCTTCGAGATTGAAGGCCCGACGTTGACCCAGGCCGTTGGCCTGGGCTGTGATAGATCGCCCCTTTGGGGCTTAAGTCAGACGCTTTGTGCCCCCCACGTGGCCGCGAACGACCATGCCGCAAACAAGGGCGATGAAGATGTAGAAACGCCGCGTGCGGGAGCGGGACGCCCCCGCCACCGCGGGCGAGACGCCCGCGCTACCCGTGGGACGTGCATAGCGACTGACATCTGAAACCTGACACCTGACACCTGGCCCCTGTCTTACGCAGTCTTCAGGTCGGAGGTGCAATGCGGGCAACGCGTGGCCTGCGCCGGAATCGTCGAGAAGCAGAACTTGCAGTTTTTCATGGCAGGCGCGGGCGCCGGGGCAGGCTTGGGGAACAGCTTGTTGACATAGCGCACTAACAGGAAAATGGCGAGCGCCACGATGATGAAGTTAATCACCGTGTTTAAGAAGATGCCGATGTTGAGCGTCGCCGCGCCCGCGGCCTTGGCGGCCGCCACACTGGGATAGTGCCCCTTAAGGTTGATGAAGAGGTTCGAGAAATCGACCCGGCCCAAGAGCAATCCGATGGGCGGCATCAGGATGTCCCCGACGAACGAGGTGACGATCCCGCCAAAGGCCGCGCCGATCACAATGCCCACCGCCATGTCGAGGACGTTCCCGCGCATGGCAAATTCTTTGAATTCTTTTAACATGCAAATCTCTCCTCAGCTTCGCCTCTCGGGTGGAGGTCGAAGCACGTTGCTATGTAGTCTCCGGTGCTGCTGCTCCAATCAGCCTCGCAGTACCGGGCGGGTCCTGGATTTTCTCAGGTGTTGACATCTAAGAATATACAGCCAATTTCCTGCTTATATACAGTTTTTATTCCAGCAACAAAAATTTTGATCTTGCCATCCAACTATCCGTAGTGGAGGATTATCCACTACGGCCCATTGGTCTGATCTGGGGTGAAAGGCTAATCAACTTAGAAGGGCAATGAGCCGATTGATATAAAAGAGGTGGAATGGCGAGATGGCTTTTGTACGCAAACGCGGCGGGACTTACTACTTAGTTCATAACGTCCGCAAGGGCGACCAGGTGGAGCAAATCCATCTTGCCACTCTTGGCCGGTGGCCGCGCATCACCGACGACGTAATCAAAGGAGTTAATGCCAAACACCCCTTTTTGCAGCTTGATTGGAAGCGTTTGACCCAGAAGGCCTCAAGCGACCTGGAGCAGCCTCTAGAAAACAATTCTCAGTATCTCCGGGATCTGGTCGCCGCGGTGCGGAACCTGCATTTTGACTTGGCCGATTTGCCGCTGCCGGTTCTAGATTTCGCCAAAGAACCAGAGCTGTCCGCAGAATTCATTGCCGGTCTCAAACTGCTTCGAGGAACGCTGGATGTGAAGCTGAACCAATTGCGCCGAGTCAAGGGAGTGCCCTATCGAACCTAGGGCACGCGGAGGATGAACATGGGCGGAAATCAAGTATTACTCGATCCAACACAGAACAGTCCGGAGGTGCGGGATTTTGAGAAGGCGCTTCTGGAACGCGTCGTGGGCCAGGACAGGGCCGTGCGCCGGCTGGCGCGGGTCTATCAGGTCTACCTGGCAGGCCTCTCGACGCCCGGGCGGCCGTTAGTGAACCTGTTGTTCCTGGGCCCTACCGGCTCAGGAAAGACGCGCCTGGTCGAGGCCGCGGCGGAAGTGCTGGTGGGCGACTCGAAAGCCGTCATCAAGGTGGACTGCGCGGAGTTCCAGCACAGTCATGAGGTTGCTAAGCTCATAGGCTCACCTCCCGGTTACGTCGGACACCGTGAGACACAGCCTCTGATTACGCAAGAGGTGCTGGAGCGCCACTACTCCGATCGAGTCAAATTGTCATTGGTGTTGTTCGACGAAATCGAGAAGGCCTCCGACGCTTTGTGGCAGCTTCTGCTCGGAATCCTCGACAAAGCCTCACTCACCCTGGGCGACAACCGGCGAGTGGACTTTTCCCGCGCCATGATTTTCCTCACTTCCAATCTCGGCTCACAGGAGGTGATGAGGTTGATGCGGGGCGGATTGGGCTTCTCTCCAGTGGCGGACAATCACGAACAGGAATTGGACCAGAAGATTTACCAGACCGCCATGGAGGCCTCGCGGCGGAAATTTTCCCCGGAGTTCATGAACCGGATCGACAAGGTCATCGTCTTCCGCCTCTTGCAGCGCGACAGCCTGGAGAAGATCCTGGATATCGAACTGGGGCGCGTGCAAGATCGCATCATGGCGGCCACGGAAGGAAATCCCTTCGTGTTTATCTGCACGCCGGCCGCTCGCGAGTTTCTTTTGCAGGAGGGGACCGACCAGAAGTTCGGCGCCCGGCATTTGAAGCGCGCCATTGAGCGCTATCTGGTCTTCCCCATTTCCAATCTGTTGGCGACGCACCAGATCAAGCTGGGCGACCTGATTACGGTTGATCGTTCGCCCGACGGCGCCAAACTGAGTTTTATTAAAGAGGAACAGGGTGCGCTGGTCAAAAGTCCGAACGAAGCTCCGGCCGAAGAGGTCGCTGTGGCCATTTCAGCGAGCGCACTCTCTGCTTCCCAGCCCTCGCCGGGTATGCAAGTCGAGACCGTGACGGCGGGGAAGGGAGATTAGAGGAATCTGGTGATCGGGAGACCGGGTGATCGGGTGAACACTTGATGCCGTGATCTCTCTGCCGGAGGTGTGGTGATCCTGAGATCGGCCAATCCTACTGCGGAAAATGGCCTTTTGAATGTCATCCTGAGGAGTCCGTCAGCCGACGGACGACGAAGGATCTCCGCAGTTCATAGAAACCACAACTGCCGGGATTCTTCGCTGCGCTCAGAATGACAGGCTGCAGGAGTCTTCCGCAGCTTGTAGTGGCCATGAATTTTCGGCGAAATGCTCGCTGAGAGCTGACGGCTGAGGGCTGACAGCTTATCGTTCACCCGATCACCCGATCTCCCGATCATCCGATCCCGTCATTCCTCCCACTCATCCGTGCGGAACGGCGAGGCGGGCAATCCGGCGCGGTTGTACAGGTTGCACGTAGGGTTCATCCCCCAGGCATAGCGGACGGCGGCGGGGTGCGGTATCTTTTCGCTGCGTACGACAACCGTGTCGCCGTCAATCTTGGCTTGCCCGCCAGTGAATTTATGATCGTCGCCGGCGATCTCGAAGCCGCTCAGATTAGGCGACGAGTTCCTGGTTACTAATCCGCCATAGACGTCCTCAAACCGCAAACGGATTTTGTCACCCTCCACCGCCATGGACTTATAGGTCGGGCCTGAGTAGATCACGTCCCGTCCGTACGCGATCGCCTGCGCGGCCAAGGCAAGGCGATAGCCTACATCCTGCTTGTTCTTGGGATGAATATCGCTTCCGTCGCCGATGTCGATGGTGACCGCCATCCCGGTCTTGGGCAGCGAAAGCGTCTTGAGTTGGGCCTCCCGCAGTTCCGGCCAATTCGTGTGAGGGCTATAGATTCCCCAGTTGGCAAGCTGCACGAAGAGGAATGGCAGGTCGCCCTCTCCCCAGGCGTGCCTCCAGTCGGTGATCATTGCGGGAAAGAGCTTGCGATATTGCGCGGGACGGTCGGCATTGGATTCTCCCTGGTACCAGATGGCGCCTCGGATTGCATAAGTGGTCAGCGGCATGAGCATGGCGTTAAAGAGTCCGGCAGGCCGCCAGGGATTTCGCCGGGCGTCATCAGGGACGGTCGGCGGGGACGAGACTGGCGCCCCACTGGATTCCGCCTGGTCGGAGTCCTTCCGCCACTGCTCGAGTTGCTCAGCGTAGTCCTGGAAAACTTTTGGGTACGGCGACAGCAATTTCGTTCCCGCCTCCAGGATGGATTGGTAAGCGGGGTCGGATTCGAGCGTGCCGCGACTCGTCCACGCTTCCGCGGGAGTTCCGCCCCAGGAACTGTGAATGAGGCCCACCGGCACATTCAGCACGCTGAGCAGCTCCCGTCCAAAGAAATACCCGACGGCTGAGAAGTCCGCCACCGTCTGCGGACGCGCCGTTACCCAATAGCCTTGGACGTCTCGCTGCGGCTTTCCGGCAACGGCTTTCTGAACCGTGAACAAGTGGAGCAAAGGGTGATCGCCGTGAGCGACTTCATCCGGGTAGTTGATTACGCCGCTGCCCCAGCCCTGGACGGGCATTTCCATGTTGGACTGGCCGGAGCAAACCCAGACTTCGCCCACCAGCACATCGTGCAGCGTAATGGTATTCTTCCCGGAAATCGCCATGGTGAAAGGCCCGCCGGGACTAAGCGGCCCCAATTTCACCGTCCACTGGCCGCCGCTGTCGGCCGTACCGCTCCGGCGCTGATCTCCTAAAGTGACCGTCACCTGTTCACCCGGGTCGGCCGTTCCCCATATGTTCACTTTCATTCCTTGCTGAAGCACCAGGCCGTCCGAGAGCAGGCTGGGCAGCTTCACATCGGCTCGCAGACTGAGCGTGCCAAAAGCAAGCACGCTGAAGCAAAGCGCCACGGTTAATCTGGCTTTAAGTGTTGTGTGGTACACAGTAGCCCTCCAGTTAAATGCGTCCTTTGGCTTGAAAGCCCAGCATTGTATGCCAAAGTTGCATCTGCGGCGAACAAAATCAACCGCCACGCCGGCGCGACACTGTAGTGCGGGCGGGACGCCTGCGGTAACGCGGGCATTCCTTCGCCGCTCTAAGAATGTGTAGGGGTAGGGCTTGCCCTACCCCGGATGGGGTGAGATCCAGCCAGCCAGGGGACGGCAAGCCGTCCCCCTACGGCCGTCTTTTCATGGTTTCTGGGTGTCCATCAGCGGACGGGCATGAGCGACTGCTCTGAAAATCACTCCCCTCATCAGCGGGAGGAGGGGCCGGGGGCGGTGGGTGGTCGCTGCTCAGCAACCACCCCTGACCCCTCCTTACCAAGGAGGGGAATCATTTTCATCGCGGATGGTGAGCCGAAGGATCATGAAGTCTCGGCGGAGGACAGGCTCTGCCCGCGCCACACAGAGTCTTTGCCGAATTTTGGCCGCCTCCATTATCATGAAACCATGGCCGTGCCAAGTGAAGATAGGCAGGGGCCTGTGATTCAGACAGTGGGGGGAGGGCGCGAGGCTGGCGGGAGGCAGGAGAGGCGAGACGAGGGAAATTGGGCGCTGGAGTGGGGGTGTGTTGAGACGGGTGGCGGCTGTGTCGTAG
>JBEKLY010000133.1:0-19981 GCA_050010015.1 Terriglobia bacterium | reverse complement strand
CGCCTGAAACGTTCGGGAATGTTCTGGACCGTGCGGGGAGCCAACGCCATCCTGGCCCTGCGCTGTGCTTATCTCAATGGCGGTTTGAGGATTACTGGGAGAGCCGTCGGGCGGCGATTGCCCCCTAATTCCAACTTCTATGTCGCGCACCCAATTGAGACTTCTATTATGTAACCGACAAGGACGCGTTGAGATACTTCGAAACGCAACCCGTTGCGCCGTTTTCGATGTAACCCTGACGGGAGAGTCTCCTCGAGGGTTGCTATGAATGAAAGGTCGCGACGGGAATATTCTCGAGCGATTTACTCGCGTTACCGCCAGGCCGAGCTGAGGGAGAAGCAGGTGATTTTGAACGAATTCTGTCGCAACACGGGCGGCTACCCTCGACGATTCTGGCTGGGAAGGGGAATGAAATGGAGCCCTCCCGCGGACGTGAAGATCTATTGATTACGACCCGGAGGCAAGCGCCGCTTTGAGGCGTCGTCCAGGACCAGAACCCAATCACCTTGGGCGGGCGGGCTTAGTTCCTGCGTGCCACTGGTGGGGAAGGCGCCCGCTGGGGTCGCTCGTCCGGTGCGGGGATCGAACCACCAACCGACGGCCTGGGTGCCTGACACTTTGCTCATATCCACCGTGATGGTTCTACTCGTCGGCATGTAGGCAATCACCGTGCTGCCGTCCGAGGTGCGCGCCGCCGCCAGATAGTCAAGGCCAGTGAACTCGCCCAACCCGCTCGTTGCCACCTCGTGCTTCTGATCCGGAATTAAGTCATACCAAGTCCGCGAGCGGAAGAGTCTGGCCCAATAGACCATGTCCACTGAACCCGCAAGATCCATCGCTTCCTGCCAGGTCCCTTTGGACCGAAAGATCGTCGGCCCGTCGAAACCGTAGAGGGGGGCATTGCCCAGAAACTGGCCGAAGGCGCCACACAGAGTCGCCCAGTAAGCTTGCCGACGAACTTGCACTTCCGAGGCGTTGTGCTCGCCTTCATAAGTGGCCTCTATCAGGATAAAAGGCATGGTGGGTGTGCGGTTGTAATCGTCAAGCAGCTTCTCATGCACTATTTCGTAAGTATAGGTCGTATTGAAGTCAAGCCAGCGGCCCAGCGAGCAGCAATCCACGGCGGATTCGTCGGGGTGACCATGTGCTGTAAAGAGGTGGCGATGGTCAAATTCCTTGATACCCATGGCAACCAAGTCGAAATTTTCTTGGGCCGGTCCCGGATCTCGGTCTGCCCCCATCACCCAAATAATGTTATCAAAGTCCTTGTACCGTTTTCCCAAATACCGGCCGTACGCAAGGCACTTTTCAGGTTCGAGCGCCAGGAGGTCGTCATACCATCCCTCGCCACTGTTCTTGCCTCCCAGGAAGGTGGGGTAGAGGAGCACCTGCATGCCGTATTCTGCGGCCTTCCTGATGACCCAGTCCGCGTAGGCAAAGTACTTCTCATTGGGGGTCGAAAAATCGCCGGGCGTAGTGAAGGGCGCCTCACCGGCGAGGTTCAGCGGCGGATGTTGCCGGGATCCGGTGTTGAATTGCATACATCGGGTATCGGATTGCTTACAATAGCCGTGTTCGTCGATCAGGTTCACAACTGTGGCATTGAAGCCCTTTTGGCGCCGGTTTTCCAGGTACTGTATGACTTCCGCCTCGGTCGTCGCCACAATCAACGACTGGGCGCTGTCGCCTTGCATGAGAAAGGGAACGCCGTTCTGGTCCACAAGATACCTCTTATTGGCGCTGACCGATAGTTGCGTCACCACGCCCGGCGATTGCGCACGTCCAATCGGAGCCGCCAGCAGAATGGCGATGACCCACCCTCCAGGCAGAACCCTCCGAAAACCGCTTAGTCTGTTGCACGTTGGATTTTGCATTTTCTCTCACCTCGGAGCCCAGCGAACAGTAAGATAGGCTAGTATCAAGACTCAAATTGTGCGAACCTCAGTGATCGCACGCGTTGTGAACGACCCCGCGCCATGACGGCTCTGGGATTGCCTTGAAGTAACTCATTCTCACCACCTCCAGACAAGGCCACGGCAACCTCCAACCCGACTGGAAACAGGCGACCAAAAAGTACAAGCAGGCTCAGTTCTTTTCGAGCACCAGAACCCAATCCCTACCTCCTTTGCTATTTGCGTCGGGAGTGATGAAGGTATGTGAACCCGAGTTGGTCAGCCTTCCGATGGTCCTGTAGGTCCCGTTTGTGGGGTCGTACCAGCGTGCCCTTGAGTTCCCGGTCCCCCCTCCCATCTTCGACATGTTGACGGTCAGTTGGAACCTTCCCCCGCTTTCGCCCGGGTAGTAGCATACGCCCAAGGAGCCGTCGCCAGTCAGTCCTGCGGACACGTAGGTGTAATCGTCCTTCCCGGGAGTTCCGACCTGGCTTGTCAGGAACGTATGCGACCAGTCCGGAATCAGATCGTACCACTGCCGGGCCTCGAAGAAAGTAGTGCAGTATTGGGCTTGCTCCACCCCAGGAACCTTCCCCAGCCATCGGATTGGGTCCTCGACACAATCAGGAGAGCCGAGAATGCCGAACCCGGAACCGCCGTTCAACACTGTTCCCCATTCCTGCCCCCTCATCATTTGAGGGGGTGTGGGGATATGTTTCGCACTTCCGGCCGCCAAACCTTCGTACAGAGTCTCGAAAATGCACGTCGGCATCACCGGGTTCTCCATGTGGTAGTGATACCAGGTCGACCATTGCGGAGCATGATATTCATACCAGGCGTCGAGATTGACCCATCGATGACCGAGGTCAAAGAGCCGGTGAGGACCCGTTCCGTCGCTAGTGTAACCCGGCGGCCCGTTCTCCCAATCGGTTGTCACCAGCCGACCGGGCATATACTTCTCGAGACCCTCGACCACGCTGTCCACCTGCGGCCAAACCAACTTGTCGCTGCCCAGCGCGAAATTCACATGGGAGTAGTCCTGGTAGCGCTTGCCCCAGAATTCGCCCCATTCGCGCATCTCATCGGTCGAATGCTGGGAAGGGTCAAAGCCGGTGGCGCCGGGCTCGTACGTAGAATTAAAGGGATCCAGAAACAAATATATGCCGTGATTTGCGGCCGACCGGACCATGGCGTCAACCGAGGCGACGTAGGCGGGATTTAGATTTCGCGGGCTATAACTGCTGCCGCTGAGCAGCATCGCCTCCCCGTGCGCATCCGTGGGATTCGTTAATGCTCGCTGTCCTGCCGAATCGAAAGCAGTGACCATCACCCACGCGAAATTGAAGTGCCGTGCCTGCCGGTCCGTGAAATAAGCGTCCATTTGATCAGGGGTACACCAATGGATGATGCTTTGAGGACAAACTCCCGCGATGAAGAACGGCTTTCCGTTTTCGTCCTCGACCAGGTGCCGGTTGCCGGCTCGAATTCGAAGCTTCGGCAGGCGGCCGACCGTGGCACTGCCCGCGGGACCAGTGTCGGCGCGAAGGCGTTCCCCGGTTCTTACACCCGCAAACGGCAACGCAGTGCGCAACCCAGGAGCGATTACCCCTCCCAATGCGACCATGGCGGATGCTATTAACCATTTGGCGATGTAGTGTTTTCTTTGCATAAATGCTCCTACGTTTCCTCGCGCCGCGACTCCGATCCTCCGTGGCACAGAGAAGTAATCGTCTGATCGGCTGGCCTTGGCTTTGGGCAATTGGGTCCACGCTGACAACAAGGTATCTGTTGCCGCGGGCTCGTTACGGGATGCGCTCCACCACGGCCACGCGGCCGATCAAGGGGACGTTGTCCAGGCGAATGTATGAGAGCCTGCCCTCCGTCACCGTTGCCGGAAGGACATGTCCTCGAAAATCCGGCTGTTGTCTATCTCTCAGTTCACGCAGGTTGATGCACTTGGATTGGTGGGGAGCGAGTTTCAAGCGCGTCAAGTTGTATTCGACACCTGCGGCTTCGATCTTGAAACCAACGCGGCAGTCTTTCTCGCCCATGTTCGTTAGAAAGACCACGAAGTCCGTCGCGTCATTAAAACTCCAATAAGAAGCGAGCGATCCCGCGTAACCGTTTCCCTCATTATCGAGCGGGATCTGATCCACCCCAGCAGTGTTTTCATTGATCGCGGTGAGCTGGCCAATGACTGAGCCCCGGGACCCATTGTACTGTGCGCGTAACGCACAATACGGTGAGGGCAAGGGAAGATCACGGTAGTAGGAATCCAGGCGTATATCCTGCGTGGTGAATCCTGGCAGCTTCAAGGGTGGGAGCGGAACGAGGCGGGGACCTTCGTCGCCCGGAAACTCCACCGTCAGTGTGACAGTCTGTTCGGAATCAAGCAGATTGCGCAGATAGAGGTGAGGAGTGTAGTTGGCGTTCTTGCTACCCGCGAACGGTGAATCGGCGCTGGGCGGCCCTATGGGTATCCCGGTTGCGTGCAGGGCGCTCGCAATCTGGAACTGAGGCAGAGGGAACTGCACGGCGGTCTGCCGGCCCACCTCCGCGTCCGTTATGTACCCTTGAGCGACGAGCGAAGTCGGCGTCCCACGTGGGATGATACTCAGCCCTCCCATGGGCGCTTGGTAGGCGGTCAGATTCATCCCATTCAGCAGTTCAGTAACTGAAAGCGTCTTCAGCTGGTGAGGGCCAAACTCCAACAGGGCCAAATCGTATTGCTTCCCGGCGAATTGCAGGCGGAGGTCAGCTTGCAGCGCTTTTGGAGTAATGTTGCTCACGCGCAGCGTCAAATCGCGTGTGCCGCCGAGGTCCCACCAGAGCGTGTCCAATTTCGTAGGGACCATGTTTTGGCCGTATTCGCCCGAAGTCCACACCGGCCCGATGTTCCACTTCTCATGTGGGCCCTCGACGCTCATGCGCCCACCCAGTGGATTGCCCTTCCCCGTAAAAAGGATGGATAGCGTACCCTCGATGAACTCGCCCTGCCAGTCCATGTTCAGATTGTTTAGGAGCTCCTTGACATCTATATCCACTTCCTCGGCGGGTTGAATGGTCTTGGTCTGCGACACGACCGTGCGCCCCGATTGACTGTGTATGGCAACCGTAAACTCCACGGGCCGCGGCGCACGGTCCATCATACTGAGCATCGATTGGGCGCCCTCGCGCAATGAGTAGTAGAGATAGACCAGTTCGCGCGGGGTGTTCTCATCCGGCGGCTTGGCAGCCGTCTGCGGCGTAAGTGGTTCAGCAGGAAGCCCGGGCGCTTGTCCGGGCGCGACAGAACACATCAGGCAAAGCCAAACGGCTGCACCGACGGTAACCTCGCGCCAGTTCATGCGACCTCCCGTGGCAAGATTCGCTGCCTTGGAAGCTGATTATATACCCTGAGCCCAACTACCGGAGATCCCTGATTGGCGGTGTAACACTTCCGAGATGACTAGGGAGATGATTGGTGCGGGAACGAGAGGTGGAAATGCTTTTGCGCGGCCGCAGATGCACCGCAGGCTGGGTAGTTAAAATGGATCGCTACCGGACGTCAATGAACCACGACCTGAAGAGTTTGAGGGACCCGGATCTATCAGCCGAAGAGATCCAGCTACGGCGTCAAATTGCTGACCGCAACGCCCGCATTGTAGACGCCGCAAATACCTGGGGTATACCACCCCACCCATGGGTACCCATCCCTCGCTACTTAAAGAAAGGTCTTTTGTCTTTCTTATATATGTCGCGAGGGGGGATGGGTGGGGGTGGGTGGGGTGGGGTGCCGTGGGTATTCACAATCGGCCACGAGGCGTCACATCCTCGGCATCGCGTATGCTGTCCGGGAACAGTGGTCTCGCATCCAGCCCGGGCTTTTCCAGCACAGCCTGAGTGACCACCAGAAGTTCGTTGACGTTGAGGGGTTTCGAGAGATAGCCGTCCATGCCTGCTGCCAAGCAGCGCTCCTTGTCACCTTGCATGGCATGGGCGGTCATGGCCACGATGGGGAGGTGGGCTCCCGTGGCCTCTTCCATCTTTCGTATCGTTGCTGTCGTCTCGAACCCGTCCATCTCAGGCATTTGAACGTCCATGAGGACCAAGTCGAATTCCTCATTCTCAAGCCGCTGCAACGCTTGCCGCCCATTAGTGGCTATGACCACGTTGTGCCCGTGTTTTTCCAACAAACGAGAGGCCAGCTTCTGGTTCACGATGTTGTCTTCAGCCAGCAGGATACGAAGGGGCCTCCCCTCCTCTCGCAGCGAGTGGCGGGTTACCAATGAGGGTTTTTCCTTGCTGGGGTTCGTACCCACCACGCGCAGGACGGCATCCCGCAGCTCAGCTCGGCCGACGGGCTTGGTGAGGTGGGCTGCCAGACCCAGTTCACGGCAACGGGCCGCGTCACCCGGCTGCCCGCCCGAGGTGAGCATCAGGATGGTGGAGCCGGAGAGCGCCGGATGCTTGCGGATCTCCTCCACAAGCTGGAAGCCGTCCATTCCCGGCATATTGGCATCGGTCAGAACCAGTGAAAATGGCTGGCGGGTTTCCAGCGCTTGAACCAGAATTTGCAGGGCCTGCTTGCCACTGGCTGCCAGCGTCGGCGTCATGCCCCAGCCGGTAAGCATACTTTCGAGGACACGGCGATTCGTCAAATTGTCGTCTACCACCAGTGCCCGCACACCTTGCAGTTGGGCCTCTTCCAGGGGTAGGGGAAGCTCGGTGGCCTGCACCGTGCCGAAGCTTGCCGTGAAGTGGAAGGTGCTTCCCTGTCCGGGAGTGCTCTCGACCCAGATACGGCCACCCATCATTTGTACCAATTGACGGCAGATGGTCAGGCCCAAGCCCGTACCGCCAAAGCGGCGCGCGGTGGAGCCATCAACTTGGGTGAAGGCCTTGAAGATGCGTGCCTGTTTCTCGGCGGGGATGCCGATGCCGGTGTCCTCTACGCTGAAGTGAAGGCTGAGGGACCCTTCCTCTGCCCGCTCCCGTCGGACCTTTAGGTTGACTTCTCCTCGGTCGGTGAATTTCAGGGAATTGCCGAGCAGGTTGATCAGAACCTGGCGCAAGCGGCTGGGGTCACCCACCAGAGCCTCGGGCACGTCAGGCTCGATCATGCAGTTCAGCTCCAAGCCTTTCTGGTGTGCGCGTGGGGCCAGCGTCTTCACGGTCGGCTCGATGCTGCCTCGCAGCTTGAATTCAATGGCTTCCAGCTCGAACTTCCCGGCCTCAATCTTGGAGAAATCCAGGATATCGTTGATGATGGTGAGCAGGGACTCGGCGGACGCTCTAACCATGCCGGCATATTCGCATTGCTCGGAGTCCAATTCCGTATCCAAGAGGAGATCGGTCATTCCCAGGACGCCATTCATGGGAGTGCGAATTTCGTGACTCATGTTCGCCAGAAACTCGCTCTTGGCCCGGTTGGCGGCGTCCGCGCGCAACGTTTCCTGTTCCGCGCGTGCTCTCTCCTGTTCGGCTCGCGCCTTCTCCTGTTCTACGCGGGCCTTTTCCTGCGCCAATTCTCGAGTGCGGGCCATGACGGCCTCCTCGAGCGCCCGCTGAATCTGCTTTTGCTGCAGGTTCCGTTGGCGCAAGATCAGGAGCACGATCGCGGCCGATATTACGCCCACCGAGCCAAGGAACCACCAGGTGCGCCACCAGGGCGGCCGAATCCGAAACTCCAGCAGCGCGGGGCGACTCCACAATCCCCGCTCCAATTCACCCTGCACCTCGAAGCGGTAAGAACCCGCGGAAAGCTCAGCAAAATGGACCTCGCGAGCTTGCGTTTGGATCCATCGGTCAGTGTTGGTTCCGATTCGGTAGCGAAAGGTGGGGTTATGCCGGCGATAGGAGAGCATCGTGAACCGGAGCCCCAACGAATTGGTGGACGAATCAAAGTCCACATCCTGGGTGGCGAGATCGTTGCGGAGCACGGAGGTGATCACCGCCGTCGGCAGGATGAATCTCGGCTGAACCACCGGGTGAAACCGCGCCAAGCCGTTGCTGGTGCCGATCCAGACTGTGCCATCTGCCTCCGCGAGATAAGCATGGGCGTTGCAGTCGTCCCAAATCAAGCCGGTGGAGGTGTCATAGTGCGTCCAGCGGTCACCCTCGTACACGGCAACACCGCTGTCAATAGCCAACCAGTGCCGGTGGCCTGCGTCAAAAAACTGCGAGTAGACCACATTGCTGGGCAGCCCATCGTCCACGGTAAAGTGCTGGAAGTGGACTTTCTCCCCTTTGAGGTCGATTCGAGTGATCCCACAAGAAGAGAAATAGTCGATCCACAAGGCCCCATCCGGGGCGACCGTGACCGACTGAATCCAATTATCTTTCAGCCCATCTGCTTTGGTGAGGAGGCGGGACATCGTCCCCTGCCGAATGTACAGCCCCTTCTTGGTAGCGACGTACAAGCTGTTCCCGGCGGTTCTAACATCCTCTATGGTTGCGCCAACAACGGGAATAGGCACGGGTTCCAGTTTTGCACTGCCGGGAGCAAGACGCATCACACCGTGCGGTGTCGATACCCAAATCGTGCCGGAGGGATCGCGGTCGATGTTGTAGATAGCGCATTCGGTAAAAGGTCGGGCAGGCGGGTAGATCACTTTCCGGCCCGTATGGGGATAATACCTCAGCAAGCCATGTAGTTGCTTTTGAAACGTTCCCACCCAGAGCGAGCCATCCGCTTCGGCGGCCAGTCCATACACCGTGAGCTCACCCACCGCATCCGAGCGCCGAAACCGCCAGCGGCCGCCCTTCTGGGTGCCCTGGAATAGGCCGTGGTTGGTGCCGATCCACAAGTCACCCGCGGCGTCGCGCACAATGCGCCATATTCCCGGATCTGTCAGTCCTTCCTCCTCGGCAAAACCCTGCCACTGGTCACGTCCCAGCCAGCGGGCCAGACCGTGCCCGCTGTAACCAATCCAGAGTGAACCCTCGCGGTCCTCGAGGGCCGCGATTACTCCTGTGTTACGCAGGCCGCTTTCCACACCGTAGTTCTGGCAACCGTCCCCTTCGCAGATCATCAACCCTGCGTCATGCGGAATCATCATCCGTCCAAGGCGCGTGGGTACCAAGAGCGACGTATGTGTGGTGTTCAACTGGGGGAAGCTGGGGGGAGCGTGGAAAGTTGTGCCGGCCGAATCGCGTACTAGAACCTTAGAGTTGGAGCGAATCCACAGGCGCCCGGCTGTGTCCTCCGCGATGCTCGACCAGCGATCCGAGGTCACCCCATCCTTTCCGGTCCATTCGCGTTCCTGTCCGTCCCTTAATGAGCAGACTGCCGGACCGCAGCCATACCGAACAGTTTGATCGGCCGCCACGTATACGCTGTAGGACGGCTTTGTCGAGACGAGATGAGGTTTGCCCCCACCCCGCAGGGGCAGTGACCGGAGACCGGTCTGGGTGGCCACATACAGGTTCGCAGCGTCACCTCCGATTGCTTGGCCGCTTTCCAGTTCGACGTCTTCAACGCCTGGTACGGCAGCGAACCGCTCTCCTGTCCACCGGTGCAAGCCCAAGCCTGATCCGACCCAGAACTGACCATCGGGAGAGTGGTACAGGGAGTGCGCGTCGCCCCGGACCGCGACCGGGTCTGCACTGAAATGCTGAAAACGGTCGCCATCGTAGCGGAAAAGACCTCCCTCCGTGCTGACCCAGAGGAAACCTTCATGGTCCTGGTGCAGGGCAAGAATCGTGGCATTGGTTAAGCCCTGGTCGGCTCCGTACATCTGGAATTTCCAATGCTGCGCCTGCGCCGTCAAGGCACAAAGCAGCCAACCCGCGCTGAAAACCCAGATACGCGTCCTCATACAAATTTACCTTCCTGATCGGTCCGGGGTTCCCGGTGCGTGCAGTTTTCGATTACCCCGATGAGTTCCTGGAGCTTGATGGGCTTGGAGACGTAGCCGTCCATCCCTAGCGCCAGGCAACGCTCGCGGGCGCCCGGCCAACCCCAGCCAGATCGAACCCTCCCGGTCGCGCAACACGGAATAGACCGGACCTCGCAAGCCTTCACGGCCGCCCACAGTTCGGAAGTGTCTCCCCTCATTAATGGCCAGGCCGTCGGTGGTGGGCACCAGCAATCTGCCCCGGCTGTCCAGCTCCATATGTCTCCCGCCCGCCAATTGCGGAAACCCTGGATTGGAGGCATCAAAGCGCGTGTTCCCATGCCGCAGCATAGCGGCCTTCTGCGAGTCGTGCACCCACAAACCGCCGCTGCCATCGTTTGGGGTAATGGCTTCCACAAGCCCACGCTCCGTTGCGATGAAGGTTTGCCCTTTGCCATCAAATAGAATCGAGTTGAAGCCGTCGACGCCGTTGGCACCCGGCAGCGGCACTTTCTCGAAACGCTGGCCCTTTTGCTCGAAGAACCCCCCCCGGTACCCCGCCGGGAGGCGTCCATCCGGAGCCTCACCGATAATCAAGACTATGTCGGAAGGAAGACCCTCCACAGACCCGTAACGCTGAAACCGCTGGCCATCGTAGCGGAACAATCCGTTTTCCGTTCCGACCCACAGAAAGCCCGTGCGGTCCTGGAAAAGAACTTTCACCGCCGCGCTGGTGAGACCTTCCTCGGTTCCGTAGTAGCGAAAACTGTCCTGCTGAGCCCCTACCGGCGCGGCAAGGGCGAAGCAGACCACGGTGGCCGCGAGACACCTTAGCGACTTGAGGTGCGAAATCACCATATCAGGTAGATCGGCCAAATCGGGCCGGATATCTACTATCGATCTCTTGCTTGGCCGACAACATACACCTCACCGGCACCGGACACAATGGTACTAATAGATCATGGCGCGAGGTGTTTCCGCGGACACGGCTGTGGCCGTCGATGTTTCTTTATTCAGTTGCGTCAGGAGATAACCGGGGCCACTCGACTCGGGGAAAAACCCGGGGTGAGCCCATTAGACATGTGAGGCGCCCCTCGCATTCAATTCAGTCGCGGGCCCCTGAGGAGGGAAGGGGATCGGCAGAGAATTCAACGCGATTGCGTCCTGCCCGCTTCGCCCGGTAAGGAGCGGCGTCCGCCGGAACAAGTTGCTTGGCGACTGCCACCCCCAGGTTGATTGATACCTCGATGCGTTCATCCTTGGTTTTCACCGGCTCTGAACTAACCAAGTGGCATATTCGCTCTGCCAGTTTCACACCTTCTTCCAGACTGCATTCGGGGAGGACCAATAGGAACTCTTCGCCACCGAATCAGCCGGCGGCCCAGAAACAACCTACCGCCAACACAGCAATCACCGCCTACCCGATCCGCCTTCGTCACCCGCTTGCCCTAATAGCGCCGTCTGCCGTGTTGACCTCATTCACTGTTTGACAGAGGGCAAGGACAAGATTGTCGTACTCGGAAGGTACTCGCCTGTTGAGGGGAGGCGGGGCCGGTTGTGGTTTCGACTTTGGCATTTCGAATGTAAGGGTGACAGGCGGCAAATTTTGTTTTTGTAAACGGCGAAAGCAACCTCCGCACAACCCGAAGAAGATTCGGCCCGAAAACGCCCTTCCCACGCCGGAAACCTGCCACGCACCGGGATTGTCGATGGGAAGCCGACTTTTCAGGCCCAATCCTAAAAAGCGACGGAATCCGTTGAGCGGCAGCAACTTCCAGTGAGACGACCGAATGAATTAGCTTACTCACGAGTTTCGCCGGGCCGACAAATATTAATCTCAGGAGGCAACGGACCTAATTTATTCGAGGTAGGCACATTGATATAAAAAGCTGTCGGAAATGGCTGACGACTTCTGCACTACTAAATTTCTCCTTGCCAAGTTTCCGTCCTGGAGATATAAGGCTCCACTGCTCCTTATTCGGTGCCCAGGCGGGAACCTTATGAACTTGCGGGCAGCCAAGAACTCAGCCCGCAGGGAGCGACGAGCCAGTTATGTTGCCTGCGAAGCCGGTTCTAATGCAAAGAGGCGATGCGATGAAAAAGTGTGCTGCAAGTCTCCTTTGTACAGTTGCCTTTCTTCTCATGGTCCAAAGCCCAGGCCTGCATGCTCAGGCGGTGGGAACGGCGGCCGGGAAGGCGAAGAGTCCTCACGCTGCGGCGGCCCAAAGACCGGCGCCGGGGGACCAAGCGCCGTCCGGTTTCTCGGCGCTATTCAATGGTAAAGATCTCACCGGTTGGTGGGGCGCCAGCACCGAGGATCCGCGGCAATACATAGCCCAACCGCCGGCGGAGTTTCAGAAGAAACACGACGGCAGCCTCAGCGACATTCGCCAACATTGGTCAGCGCAAAATGGCGATCTGGTAAACGATGGCCACGGACTGTACCTTACCACGGATAAGTTTTATGGCGATTTCGAACTGTTGGTGGACTACAAAACGGTGCCGCTGGCCGATAGCGGCATCTACCTGCGAGGCTGCCCGCAGGTTCAGATCTGGGACTACACCGAGCAGGCGAAATTCAGCCTCGGCGCTGACAAAGGCTCAGGCGGGCTGTGGAACAACCGCCCGGGATCACCCGGCAAAGATCCGCTGGTGAAGGCCGATAAACCGTTTGGCGAATGGAATCATTTCCGCGTCATCATGGTCGGCTCCAAGGTCTGGGTATGGCTGAACGGCCAGCAAACCGTCAAGGGTTCCACGCTCGAGAATTTCTACAACTACGCGCTGCCGGTGCCGCCGCGGGGCCCGATCCAATTGCAGACGCACGGCGGCGAAATCCGCTGGCGCAGGATGTTCATCCGCGAAATCGCGAGCGACGAGGCGAACCGGCGCCTGCGCGGCACAGACCCTCCGGGGTTCAAGAGCGTGTTCAATGGAAAGGATTTTACCGGCTGGAATGGCCCCTTGGACAATTACCAGGTGAAAGACAATGCCATCCTGTGCAGACCGAACAAGGGCGGCACGATCTACACGCGGGAGGAATATTCGAACTTTGTAGTGCGTCTCGAGTTCAAGCTTCCGCCGGGCGGCAACAACGGTCTGGCCATTCGCTATCCCGGCAGCGGCGACACGGCCTACGTGGGCATGTGTGAAAGCCAGGTGCTCGACGACCATTACGAGGAGGCCACGGGCCAGAAGATTGATCCCCGCCAGGCGCATGGTTCGGCATACGGCATGGTGGCCGCGCAACGCGGGTACCAACATCCCATCGGGGAGTGGAACTACGAGGAAGTCACGGTCACTGGCCCAACTATCAAGGTGGAACTTAATGGCGCCGTTATTCTCGACGCCGACCTCAGCAAGGTTACGGAATTCATGGCCGGCAGCAAGCATCCGGGCAAGGATCGCACCCGCGGCCACTTCGGTTTTGCCGGCCACAGCGATCCCGTGATGTTTCGCAACATTGCGATCAAAACTCTAAAGTGAAGCAGGCACCCATCATGGACATGAAACCCAACTGCTCTCGTCGCACGTTCCTCAAGACTCTGGGCATGACCGCCATCGCCGCGCCTTACATCACACGCGGCTTGATGGCGCGCTCTAAAATCGGCACGCTTCGCCACGCGAGCTTTGGCGCCTCGGGTATGGCGCTCGGTGACCTTTCCGAGATCGGAAAATGTCCGGGAGTTGAGCTCGTCGCCATTTGCGACGTTGACCTCAGCCGGACGGCCAAGGCTTTGGGACTGTTTCCGAAAGCGAAGGTCTACCAGGACTGGCGCGTCTTGCTCGACAAGGAAGGGAGGAACCTGCACTCCGCCAACGTTTCCACTCCGGATCACATGCACGCTTCCATTGCGGTGAGTGCGATGCAACTCGGAATCAACGTCTACGGCCAGAAGCCGCTGGCCCACGACGTTTACGAAGTGCGCCGCATGATGAAGATTGCACACAAGAAGAAACTCGTCACCCAAATGGGAATTCACATGCACTCCTCGGCGGCTTTCCGCACCGCAGTGCGCGTGGTCGAGGATGGCGTGATCGGCAAGGTCAAGGAGCTCCACTCGTGGTGCCCGAAGTCATGGGGCGATCCCTCCCCCAAGCCGGACCGGACGGATCCTGTGCCCGCGAATTTCGACTGGAACCTCTGGTTGGGTGTGTGCGCGGATCGTCCCTTCATCGGCGGCGAATATTACCATCCAGCCAACTGGCGCAAGCGGCTGGATTTCGGCACCGGCACGCTCGGTGATATGGGCTGCCACATTTTCGATCCGATTTTCACTTCCTTGGGCGTGGCCAAGATGATTTCTGTCCGCTCGGAAGGCCCGGCGCCGAATGAATGGAACTGGGCGCTCAACGGCAAGGTCCTCTACCAGTTCGCAGGGACGAAGCGCACGGCGTCCAAGATTCTGCCCATCACCTGGTCCGATGGCACGGCCAAGCCTTCTGCGGACGTCATTGCCTTGCTCGAAGGCGATGCGCTTCCTGAGGCCGGCTCCATCTTCATCGGTACCGAGGGAGTGATGCTGCTGCCGAATTACCTCCGGCCGACCCTTTACCCGAAGGCGAAATTCAAAGACTACGTGGTCCCTGATATCGGCGAGATCAATCACTATGCCCAGTTCGTCAAGGCCTGCCGTGGTGAGGGCAAAACCACCACGAACTTCGGCTACTCGGGTCCGCTCACTGAAGCCATCCTGCTGGGCGGCATCGCCTCGCGCTTTCCCCAAACGACGTTGAAATGGAACGAGAAGAAGATGAAGTTCGATCTCGCCGAAGCCAACCGCTTTCTCCAGCGCGAGTATCGAAATGGCTGGTCGGTAAAGGGATTGTCCTAGGTGGCTGCGGGCGGGCGACGTCCGCCGCTGAGGGCGAGACGCTGAAGGTGTGGGACCTGGAAATGGGTGCGCTCGTCACGTGGTCGTGAAATGGGCAAAACCGTACATGTGGCGCCCAAGTTCGCCTGCTGATTCCTCTGGGATTACGCACTGGGAAGGTAGGATGTGCGGCTAATTCCACGGATTCAGCCCGATAAACGTTAGTGCTTTATCGAAAGCGCGCTGGACCGCCGTGTTCGGGTACGCTACCTCCGGGGACGCGCGCTTCCGATAGAGCACTAACGTTTCTGGCCCGTTACGTGAACGGGTCACTTCTACGTGTAGCCGACGGGCCACGTGGACGCGGATCGGGCTTCGGAGGCGCCATTTCGGCTGCCGATGTACGGCCGGCATACGGCGTTCACATTTGTGCTGATCCGCGTCCATCCGGGGCGAGTCTGCGCACGGGCGCCGACCCACCGCGATGCGATGACCCCCGTGCCCATAAGCATGACCGCAGCAAAAACCCCTTGACCTCCGAACCGGTCCGGGGGTTTATATTCTGCAGGAGCGAGAAACCATGCAGGCGAACCGCCGACTGCTGCGTTCGGGTGAACTGGCGTCGCGCGCCGGGGTGAGTACCGACACGTTGCGCTATTACGAGCAAAAGGGTGTGCTATCGCCGCCACCGCGTTCCAGCAATGGGTACCGCTATTATCCGGCCGAGTCGCTGGACCGCGTACATCTGGTCCGCAGCGCACTGCGCATCGGATTCAGCATCGATGAACTGTCGCGAGTGCTGCGGATCCGGGAGAGTGGCGGCGTACCCTGCCGTAGCGTGCGTTCGCTGGCCTCGGCCAAGTTACGTGAGCTGCGACAACGGCAGGTGGAAATCGCACGACTTTGCCGCCTGTTGAAGGCGGTGATTCGGCGCTGGGACCGCCAGTTGGGCCGCACCCCTCCTGGCCAGCGCGCCCACCTCCTGGATACGCTAGCAAATGGAGATTCGCCACTCATGGCCCGACTCGCTCCGCCTTCTTCCTCCGGAATGGGGCGGAAACTCAGACGAGGAGCGCCCAAATGAAATTCACCAATGTTGTGCTCGCACTTGCGCTGTTGGGGTTACCCGCAGTGGCCCAGGAAGTCCACCACGATTGCCCGATGATGGCCAGCTCGAACCAAGCCCATGCCGCGATGAACAGATCGGGTGTATCTGAGGAAGAGCGAAGTCAATATTTGAACGGAGAAGGAATGGGTTTGGCCAAGGCCGCCGAGCTCAACCACTATCCCGGCCCGCGCCACGTTCTGGACATCGCCGAAAAGCTCGGGCTCTCGCCCGACCAGCTCGCTGCCACGCGTGCCCTGTTCCAGGACGTGCACACCAAAGCGCAGGCGCTGGGCAAACAGATTCTCGCCCGCGAAAATGAACTCGAGGCCCTTTTTCGTGAACAACACGCCGATGTAGACAAAGTGGGGCAACTGACCGCCGAAATCGCCAATCTGCAAGGGCAGTTGCGCGCGCTGCACTTGACCGCGCACGTCCGCGAGCGCGGGCTGCTTTCCACCGAGCAGGTGGCCAAGTACGACGCACTGCGGACCTACGTTCCCGGCGAGAGTCCTGCGCCGCTGCACCATCATTGACGGAAGAAGCGGCGCGCGCGCCACAGGTAGGAGTGCCCCGCCGCCAAGGCAGAGTACATCGTCGCAAGTCGGCCGTGCTCGTTTTGCTTCGTTTCGCGTGCCAGAGCCGAACGCATCGTCAATTTGTCCCCGGACCTTTTAGGTTGCGTTCTGGCACCCGCTTGCTACACAATGGCGTGTGAGGCTATAGAAGTGCGACGTGGCGTCTATATTTTGCTAGTGATCTTCCTTGTCCAGCTTTCCGGGCTGAGGACACTTTGCGTTCCGAACCACTGGAGCTCGCACCCGTGCTGCCCGATGAGCACCAACACCACACCGCCGAGTTCATCCTCATTGCCACCTTGCTGCGTAAACTTCCTCTTGAATTACCAGGGATCCATCACTGAAACACAGAACGCTGGGCACTCATCGGAGTATACGGCCCAATTAGAGGAAATCTCACATCCCTCAGCCGCTCCCCTGGTGGCAACTAGCGCTCCGGTGCGGCAACATCTGTTGACGTCGATTTCCCCTCCCCTAAGTCCTCTTTCACAATCCTGCCGCCTTCTGATCTGAAACTCTCCCCACGACCCTAAGCCCGAGGTGTCGATCCCTGCGCGTGCGGGGAACCCGGCAATCCTCCGGATCTTCGTTAAGCAATAGTGTGCCGACCCGGTCAACGTTTTGGCCGGCAGGGAGAGTTGAAAATGAGACGGAAGATATCTTTCCTGGTTTCGAGCATTCTTTGTTTCGCCGCGCCCGCGTGGGTTTTCTCGCAATCAGGGCCTGGACGTGATTCAGAGGCTGCCCCTGCACTGAGCCTCGCCAAGCTGGTTCAGGAAGCAACGGAGCGCAACCCGGAAATCCTCGCCGCTCGCCGCGCGGTGGACGCCAAACGCGCGCGGATTCCGCAGGCCGGCGCCTGGGCGGACCCCACGGTCTCTTTCAGCTACGGAGGCAACGCGCTGCCTCCCTTCACGGTGATGCGGCGCGATCCCTCGAGCGCCCGGCAGGTGATGGCTGAGCAGGCGATCCCCTACCCGGGCAAGACGCGCCTGCGCACGGAAATCGCCGCTCGCGATGCCGACGCCGAGACGCTCGAGTACGAGGCGGTTGAGCGTCGCGTGGCAGCAGAAGTGAAACAGGCGTATTTCGACCTTGCCTATATTGACCGGAGCCTCGCGATTTTGCAGAAAGACCGGGCGGCCCTGGAGGGATTCGAAAAGATCACCGAGATCCGCTATTCCGTCGGCAAGGCCGCGCAGCAGGATGTTCTGCGGGCGCAACTGGAAGTTACACGGCTTTCCCAACGCGAGACGATACTCGACCAGCAACGGAGCACGCTGGAAGCGCAACTCAACAGCTTGCGTAATGTTCCCATTGACTCGCCCGTCGCCGCGACGGCGGCGGTCCAGCCCAGCCCCTTCGTCTACACCCAAGAGCAACTACAGGGTGCGGCTCAGGCCAACTATCCCGCCCTCAAGCAACGCCAGGCGTTGGTGGACCAAAATCGGCTGTCCGTGGACTTGGCGCGTAAGGAAGTGCGCCCCGATCTCAGCGTCGGTTACGTTTACATGCAGCGCGATGGTTTGCCGGATATGTATGGAATCACGTTCACAACTTCTCTCCCCATTTTTCATCGCCGCAAGCAGGACATGGCCATCGCCGAGGCGGCGGACAACCTGGAATCCGCCCGCCAGATGCAAACGAATGAACTGACCGTACTTCGCTACCAGGTGCAACAGGATTACCTGGAAATTCAAGCTACGGAGCAACTCCTGAAACTCTATTCGCAGGGAATTGCGCCGCAATCCTCTTTGACACTGGAATCCTCCATTACCAGCTATGAGACCGGCGGGGTGGATTTCCTAAACGTGCTCAGCAACTTCCAGGCGGTCGTCGACGCTGAGCTCGATTACCACACGCAGGTTAGGAATCATGAAAAGGCGTTGGCGCGCCTTGAAGAACTGACGGGATTGAGTTTGATCCAACAAGGAGATGTTCACCATGAGTAAACGCGTTGCCGTTTTTGCCGCTTTGATGGCACTTACTGCTGCCTTTTTGCTGGGCAGCGACCCTCACCATTCCTTGCATAACCGCGCCGCCGCATTTCTTGCTCCCACATCGAGGGCTGCGGCTGCGGAGCAAGCGAATGCCGGCGACGGCAAGATTCTCTATTACCAGGACCCCATGCACCCCTGGTATCACTCCGACAAACCTGGGATCGCGCCGGACTGCGGCATGAAGCTCGTTCCGGTCTATGCCTCCGAGACCCCGTCTGCGTCGCTCCCACCCGGAGGTGTAGAGATCAGTTCCGCCCGCCAGCAATTGATGGGGGTCACGACGGCCGAGGCTCAATACCGAACGCTCGACCAAACCATCCGGTCCGTGGGGCAGGTGGCAATGGACGAGACGCGCTTGGCACATGTCCATGTAAGAACCAGCGGTTGGATCAAAAAGGTCTTCGTCAATTACACCTGGCAGCAAGTGAAGCAGGGTGATCCGCTGTTCACGTATTACAGCCCTGACTTGCTGGCTGCGGAGCAGGAATACCTTCTGGCCTTACGGGCGCGCGATTCGCTGGCCCAAAGCTCTTTTCCGGAAATCGCTACGGCGGGCGCATCTCTGTTGGAAGCTGCGCGGAGGCGGCTGGAACTTTGGGATTTGACCGAGGGGGAGATTCACGACATCGAAGCCTCGGGCAAGCCTGCCCACGACATCACTATATTCTCACCCGTCACCGGCTATGTCGTGGATCGCAAGGCATTCCCCAATCAATACGTCAGCCCGGAAATGGATATCTACCAACTTGTGGACCTCAGTTCGATTTGGGCGGAGGGAGAAATATACGAATCGGACGCGCCCTCGGTCAGCCTGGGGCAGTCCGCCGTCCTCACCACCGAGGCGCTACCAAACCTCGCCTTGAGCGGAAGGCTCATCTTCATTTCCCCCACCGTCAAGCCGGACACACGAACCATAACCGTCCGCGTGGAGTTTCCCAACCCCGGCGTGAAGCTGAAGCCCGGGATGTTTGTAAACGTGGAACTGCATCGTGGCCTTGGGCGGCGTCTGACGGTGCCCGCCGACGCCGTGCTGGATTCGGGCGCGCATCAACGCGTATTCGTCGCTCGCGGAAAGGGTGTCTTTGAGCCGCGCACCGTGACGGTGGGGGCGCGCACGGGAGATTACGCTGTGATCCTCAGCGGCCTTCACGCCGGTGAGCTCGTGGTGACGCGCGCCAACTTCCTGATCGACTCGGAAAGCAACCTCCGTCAGTCGGTGGAGGGAATGCAAAAGTGATTCACAAGATCATCGATTTTTCGGCACGAAACAAATTCCTGGTTTTCCTGTTGGTGGGAGTGGCGGTGGCCGCCGGGTGGTGGTCGCTGCACAACGTGCCCCTTGACGCTATCCCCGACCTTTCCGATACCCAGGTCATCATCTATTCCCGTTGGGACCGCAGCCCCGACATTATGGAAGACCAGGTGACCTATCCCATTATCACGGCGCTTCTCGGCGCGCCGCATGTGAAGGACATTCGCGGGTTCTCTGATTTTGGTTACTCCTACGTGTACATCATTTTCGACGAAGGGACAGACATCTACTGGGCGCGATCGAGGACGCTGGAGTATCTGTCGAAAATCACGCCGCGCCTTCCCCCCGGCGTGCAGACGGAGTTGGGGCCGGACGCCACTTCCATCGGTTGGGTCTTTCAGTACGCGTTGGTGGACACCACGGGACGGCACAGCCTGGACTCGTTGCGTTCGTATCAAGACTGGTACCTGCGCTATTACCTCGAAAGCGTTCCCGGAGTGGCGGAAGTGGCGCCCATCGGCGG
>JBEKLY010000132.1:0-20121 GCA_050010015.1 Terriglobia bacterium | reverse complement strand
GAGGCTTCGCCGGACGAATTGCTTCGTCCCACGCTCGCTCGGCTACCTGTTGAATGGGCAATTACAGGGTAAGCTCCTTTCAGCTTACAAGATCAGCCAGGCTTATCCTGGCACACCCCCGACAGGGGCGGCATAGAATAGCCCAGGGCGTAAGCCCTGGGTTGGGTGACCCTCACCCCGCCTTCGGCACCCCTCCCCCGCTTGGGCGGGAGAGGGGACGGGGGTGAGGGTGGGTTCTCGCGACCCACGGCTTGCGCCGTGGGCTACTCTCCGCCGCCCGCTCCGCGGGCTGACTTCTTCGGCGAACTCCTGACTCAGGACACCAGCAGGTGGAAGAGGAATACCAGGCACGGCCAAGGTACGCAACGCGCGCGCTGATGGCGAGTATGCAGTCGTAGGCAGGGATTCAGATCGGGCCAAACAAATCATCGAGCGAGATGACTATGGCGAAAACCATTCGAGTGGGGCTCGTAGGAGCACGTTTCGCGGCACGATTTCACTTGGAGGGGTATCGGCGCGTCTACGGAGTTCCGGTGCAAGTGGTGGGCGTCACCTCGAAGGGCGGCGAGTCACGTGAAGCTTTCGCGCGTGAACACGGAATAGAAGCCTTTCGAACCCTCGAAGAAATCTGCGAGGCGGCAGATGTAATCGACGTGTGTACACCCACTGCCGCGCACGAGCCGATCGCCATTGAAGCCTTAGCGCGCGGGAAACACGTGGTGATCGAAAAGCCCCTGACCGGCTATTTCGGGCCGGGAACAGATGATTTCCAGGGTAACGCCTTCAGTAAGGAGGTGATGCTGCGAGAAGCTCTGGGAAGCACTCAACACATTCAGGATGCGGCTCACCAGGCGCAGCGCCGGGTTTGCTACGCTGAGAACTGGGTTTATGCTCCTGCTATTCAAAAAGAGCGCGAGATTCTGGTGAAGACCGGCGGGCAAGTACTGCGCATGATGGGCGACGAATCACACGGCGGCTCGCACTCAGCTTACGGGGGAATGTGGAGGTACACGGGTGGCGGGACTCTGATCAGCAAAGGATGCCACCCGCTCTCGGCAGCCTTATATTTGAAACGAGCCGAGGGTGAAGCGCGCGACGGGAAAGCCATCAGGCCCGCGACCGTTTCGGCGCGAGTCCATGAGATTACGCGGCTCAAGACGTTTCGCGATGCCGGTTTTTTGGGCACCAGATACCACGATGTGGAAGATTACTGCCAACTCCACGTCACTTTCGACGACGGCACGGTGGCGGATATATTCTCGTCCAATCTGGTGCTGGGCGGCGTCTACGGTTGGCTGGAGGTGTTTGCGAATAATCATCGCACCCGCTGCCGTTTGAACCCAGTGAGCATGCTCGACACGTACAATCCTCGCGAAGACCTACTGAAGGATGTGTACGTTGCGGAGAAGCTCGGCTCCAAGCAGGGCTGGAGCCATCCTGCGCCCGATGAGGCCTGGCAACAGGGTTACCCGCAAGAGTTTCAGGACTTCATGGAGAGCATCGCATTCGAGCGCGAGCCTCTGTCGGGAATCGATCTGGCCTGCGATACGGTGGCGGCGTTGTACAGCGCCTATCTTTCAGCGGAGCGGCGCGGGGCGGAAGTGAACATCCTGCGGATTGCGGATGGGCGATTGCCGATGGCCGGTTGAGGAATAGGGCACGATGTGGGATCCACAACCTGAGACCGTGGCGGTTTGCGGGAAAAACCCCTCTCTGTGTCATTCCGAGGAGCCGCAGGCGACGAGGAATCTCGCACTGCCTCGCAATCGTTCAGAGCGAGATTCCTCGCTTCGCTCGGAATGACAGCCTTTAGGCGTTTTCGCACAGACGCGAAAGCCCCTCCCTTCCAAAACTCGCTCCGACGAGTAGGCTATGACCCTGGAACACCTGCCTTCTGGAACAGCTTATCGATTCGGAGGAACTCCTCTTCCTCTTCGGTCACGCCGATCGAACGAATCATTTGGCCGACGGTGACGCCGGGGTCGTTGGACCAGAAGATGCCTCGATCCTCATCCTCGTAGTAGTGAAAGCCTGCTTTATCGCCATACTTCTCGCGCAGCGCTTCACCGTTCTTTAGTTCCTTGCTCCAGGGCACAAGAGCGTAGCTCAGATCGATCTCGTCCACCAGGACCTGCTCCGGCGGCTTGATCTGGGCGGCAATCCGGCCCGTTGGCTCGAAAATCGAGGCGTTATTGCGCCAGGTGCTGGACACGATGTAGTAGCGATTTCGCAGCGCACGGAAGGCGGGCTGCGCCGTCTGCGGCGACTGAGTGGGCCAGGCCACCAATTCAGCGCCCTGGCGAGCCAATTCCTCCCAGCCGTAATCGTACTCCATGTCAAAACAGATCTGGATTCCCAGCTTCCCAAAATCACAGGTGAAGACGGGAACCTCTTTACCGGGTGTCGATCCGCCTTCCATGGAGTCGCTGCCATCCGGCACCGCCAGGTGCAGCTTGCGGTAAATGCCGACAACCTCGCCCTCGCGGCCGATGAGGATGCCCACGTTCGAGGCGATCTTCCCTCCTTGTGTTTCGAGCAGATACGTCGGCACCACAATGTAACAATGGTGTTCCCGCGCCTTCCTTGCAAAGGCATCCTTCAGAGGACCTTCCAGCGGTACGGCGGAGTCCACTGCGTTGCCTGTGGCCTCTCCTGTCACCGCCGTCTCAGGCAGTACCGCAAGGTCCAAGTCTCGCCCATACTTCTTTTTTGACTCTTCAGACATTCGATCGACGATAGCTCCAAGTTCCGCCAGACGCTTTTCAAGGCCCGGGTATTGTACCCAGAAAGCCTGCATCGCCGTGCCTACGATCACCTTGCGGGGCGGTTGGTTTGAGGTGCTGCGCACCTTGACATCGCCGGCAGAAACGGGGCGAGCCACCAGAAACACCAAGCCCATTGTGACGAGGAAAATCAAGACGCTCCCCGGCAAGTTGAGCAAAGTGCGGCCCCGGTGTTGCTGCCCTGCGAAGATTGCTGAAGTCTTCATTAACTCTCCTCTGCGTCCTCCACCTGATCAATGCGTGCTCCCGACTTTCTCCAGCACGTCACTCAAAGCTGGAGGAAGGGGCGGGACAACGGGCACCTGGGTCACGGTTTTCTTCGCGAGATCCGCCGTCCGCTGCACGTTTAATTGTTCAAACAGAAACGCGAACTTCCTTTCCAGGTCCTGGCCTAATCGCTCACGCAGGTCTGCCGGCAGATCCCAGAACTTGCGTTTGAAGGGGCCGAAGGCCTTTTTGCGGGTTTTGTATAAGAACTGCGCGTCGGTATCGGAGGGCTTTTTCTCATCGGCGCAGAGCTTCCGCAGAGTTTTGTAGATCTCTTCCTTCAAATCCCGAGGGAACGCCGCATTCTCATAAATCATGTTCTGAAACTCTGTCGCCAAGTGAACCTCAGCGGTCTCGCACTCCACAAACTTATGGAAAGCGTCGGCAGGGAGCGTGGAGGCTCCGTGTTGCACAGTGCCTGCCATTCCGTACCGGTCCCGTGCCAGTGCCGAGAGAGCGCGCAGGGTTTCAAAGTCGATAGCCACTTGAGTGATGTTGCCGTCAGGCAGCACCACGCCGCCATCCCTTGTTCCGGTCTGCACACTGATTTTCGCCAACCCCTTCTTGTAACGGCTGCGCCGGGCCAAGGTCTCCATAAGTCCGTCCATGAAGGAGGTCAACTCCTCAGGAGTGGAATTCCGCTCTCCGATTTCGCCGATTTCGCCTCCCAGCGTAAGGGTTACGCCCGGCGGCTCAAGCGAACGGAGATAGGCCGCCAGGCTTGCGGTTGTCTCAAAGTTAGCCCTCTGCTGCTCATGGACGCCGGGCTTGTCGACGTTCACAAGCGTGGACGCGTCGATATCAATGTTGTAATACCCTGCCGCGACCGACTCCTGACAGAAGTCACGCACGCCTTGCAACTCGGACTCCGGGTCTTTCGCAAACTTGAGGGCGTTGACCTTGTAGTGGTCGCCCTGAATGAACACCGGGCCCTCAAACCCCTCGCGAATCGCCGCCGCGATAACGACCGCGGCATATTCGGCCGGGCGTTGGTCGGTGTAATGACTCTCGGTGCGCGAGAGCTCAAAGATGAACGCGCCCGCCTTTAACCGGAGTGCAGCGCGGAACACCGCGCGGGCGACATCGTAGCTCAGGCCACGAATATTGATGGCGGGAACTGTGAAGCCCTTGCACTCCTTCCGGGCGCGGGCCTCATAAAGGCCCTGGATGGAAGAGGGAATGATGCCCAGTTCCAATCCGGCCCGGCGAATAATCCAGCGTGCCCCGTTGCGCACGTCTTCAGTTTCTCCAAACACTGCGTTGGTCACCAACTGGTCGAGTGTCTGGCTCACGAATTTCTGGGGATTTCTCAGAACAATGCTTCCGCCATTGGAAAGCTCAAAAACCGACTTATTCCGCGTTAACAAATCCGAAATGGATCGTGAAGTCATCGCAAGCCTCCCCAAGCGCCAGCCCCAAGGCGCAGTCGCCTATTATAGCAGAGCAATATGACAAGCAAATTGGGAGACTTTTGCGCGCGAAAGAAGTCAGCCGCCGACCTGTGTCATTTGTGAGAAATGCGGGCACACCCGCCGACTGCCGAGATGCCTCGCGGTGCTCAGCATGACACGGTCTTCACAGGCTGGCCACTACATGTTCGGGAGAGTCGATCCGGATTTGCGACAGCAGCGTGGGGAGCAACTCATAGCCGGCGTGCCCCAAAAAGTACGCGCCGCCCACTTGGCGTTCTTGCAGATCCTTTTGGGGCATGAAAAACCGCGCGAGAGCCTGCGCGTGCCGGGCGAGCAACTCGGAGCGCGCCAAGCCGGCGCGGCTCACCTTCCCGCGCAGCCGGTCCATTTGGTAAAGGATCTTTTCCTGCGCGTGTTGCAGAGCCTCGAGCAAAGTAGGATCGAGCCGCTCCACATCCCCGCGGAGGCGATCCAGCAAGCCGGCCATGTCCTCTTGCGCTTGCGTGAACCGCTCTGACCATCCTTCCGCAAGCCCGGACGCGGCGATTTTCTCGCCCAAGTGCTGTTCGCCCAACCAAACATCCTCGACGCTCACGCGGTACTTCTCGAGCAATCGCTGGGAGCGATGGTCCGCGAGGGTGAAAGAGGCTCGAGGGAAAACCAGGGGTTGTGGCCGGCTGAAAGCCTGGTAAAGAACTTGTGCCTGCGCAAGATAAGCCAGTTCAGAGGGGCCTGCAACGTAAGCGATGGTGGGCAGCAGTGTATCTTGCACCACCGGCCGCAGCAGCGCGTTGGGCGAAAACGCTATGGGGCCACCTGAGAGCTCCTGCTTCAGCTCTTCAAGCCGGGTCTTCCCTTCTCCCTCCACCGAATACTCGCCGTCGCGCTCGTGAACAGGCAGCCGACTGCCATTCCTGGTGGCGAACACCAGCGTCGAATCCTCCGCCACCTTCACCTGAGCGTGGTAGCCGCTTCCGGTCAACTCGCGAGAGCGCTCAAGCAGCCTCCCTCGCAATTCCGGCGCGCGTTCGAGGGCATGCAAGTAAACCTGAGCGCTGAGTTGGTGAATAGTGGAGTCGAGGGGATTGAGAAAGATCACCCCCCAACGGCTGAGCATTCGGGCCAGGAAACTCCCGAAGGCGTCAACCCATGTCGCCCCAGGCGCATAGGTTTCGCGCAGGTCCTGCAACAAGGCTTGGCTCTGCGGTCCGGCAGGGAGACAGCCCTCAAGCCGAGCCAGAGCTTGGGTGGATTCGCCGGTCAGTCGCACATTCCCTACCGGCGACCGCGGGCTGGGCGAATCGCCGTGATCGGCGAGGGAGATGAGGTTGTACTCGTCGTCGAGGATTCCCACCTGCGCCACTTCTGCCAGGTCGTGGTCCTGGGAGGCAAGCCAGAAGACAGGCACTACTGGGATTCCCTGCTCGGTGAGGTAGTTTGCAAGTCGCACGGTAGTTAAGGCCTTGAAGAGTGTAAATGCCGGCCCACTAAATAAGCCCACCTGCTGGCCTGTGACGACTGCAAAAGCGTTGCCCTGCGCGAGTTTCTCCAGATTCTCAAATGTGGCCGTACCGCAACCAAACTCCTTGTTCTGGCGCATGAGGACTTTGCAAAGTTCCGCCCGTTCCCATTCGAACCCTCGAAGCTGGGAACACACATTCTGGTAACTTGAAAGCGCGTACGGGGGCGCGTTATAGAAGCGCGAGACCCGGTCAAAGTGATAGAGGTAGTCAAGAAAAAGCGCGCTTGAGTGCGGAACTCGTTGGTAGGGAACGGATGTGCTGGTCATTGGAATAGTGAATTCTGAAAAGTGAATAGCAAACTGCAAACCCTCAATTACGTTGGGCCGCGCAGCACCAAACCCAGCGGAGATAGGAGTCTTTCTGCTTTCTGCCTTCTGCCTTCAGTACTCGAGCCCGGCCTGCGACTCCTGGAGTGCCTCCGCCACCGCTTTACGCGCTTCGGCACCCAACGGCACCAAGGGAGCGCGAGGGAAGCCTCCGGCGTAGCCCCTGAGGTCAAGCGCCGCCTTGATGCCGGGAACGCCATAAGGCACGGCGATCTTGCGGGCCAGCGGCAGCAGTCGCTCTTGGAATTGCAGCGCCTCCTTCTTCTTTTTCTGCCGGAATGCCTGATAGAGGCCCACGCACAAATCCGGGGCATAATCCGCCTGGCTCAGCACAGCGCCCACCGCTCCGGCGCGCAAAGACTCATAGAGAATCGACACCGATCCGACCAGGACTCGAAAGCCGGGCCGCACCCGTCGCAAAACCGCCCGCACGAACTGCAAGTCTCCCGAGCTCTCTTTCAATGCCACCACGTTGGGAATTCGCGACAGCGTGCCGACGGTGGATGGCTCAAGGTGAAGCCCTGTGAACTGCGGGATCGAGTAGACAATCACCGGCCGATCAACCTTGCTCGCGACAGCTCGATAATGCGCCTCCAGCGCCTCAGCGTCCATTTTGGATTTGTAATAGTTCGGCGTGAGGACCAGGAGCGCGTCAGCGCCGCGCGCAATAGCTTCCTTTCCGAGTTGTATCGTGGCATCGGTACTCTCGAGGCCCACGCCCGCAATCAGGATTTCAGGCGGTTGCACCACTCCTCGCGCCACTTGCACCAGCCGCATCCTCTCAGCCTCCGTCAAATACGGAGCTTCCCCAGAGGAGCCTGCCACCAAAACTCCGGCGAGCCCTATACCCGACAGCTTCTGCACATTCTCGCGGAACAATCCCTCTTCAATCTCGCCCCGCTGGTTAAACGGCGTAACGACGGGAGGAAAGATCCCTTTAAGCCCTTGGATAATCTCTTTGCGTGTCATGTTGTTCCAGCCCTTTTCTTCCAGTGTCGTTCCGACCCGTCGGCTGGCGGGCCCACAGAAACCATGAAAGCGGTTCCCTCTCTTAACCTGCTCGTAGGGGGACGGCTTGCCGTCCCCTTTCGATCGGGGTAGGGCAAGCCCTACCACTACACCTTTTTAAAGCTGCGAGGAATCTCGCTCTGTCCTATTCTGCGCTCACCACCGAGTGGCCCCAGATCCGGTTCACCTCAAAGCAGGGCGAGATTCTTCGCTGCGCTCGGAATGACAGGCTTCGCGGGCATTCTTATGCAACTCCTGCAAGCTTGCCACCCACACCTCTCCTTTTCTCAACTCCCGAATCCCCGCGATCACCGCGCTGGCAGCGGAGAGAGTCGTGATGCACGTCACTCCGTGTTGAACGGCGGCGCGGCGGATCAAGCGATCGTCCTGGCGCGAGGAGCGGCCCAGCGGGGTGTTAATGATCAGATCAATCTCAGCGCTCTTCACCAGGTCCACAATGCTCGGGCGTCTTTCAGTTACCTTGAAAACTCTCTCCACGGGAATCCCGCTGGCGCGCAACGCCTGAGACGTGCCCTGCGTTGCCACCAGGCTGAATCCCAGGTCCGCCAGAGCACGCGCAATCGGAATCACCAACGGCTTGTCATGATCGTTCACGGAAATGAAGATGCGCCCGGAGGTCGGGATGCGGTTGCGCGCGGCAAGCTGGGCTTTGGCAAAGGCGAGGCCGAAAGAGTCCGCAACGCCCATCACTTCGCCGGTGGATTTCATCTCAGGGCCAAGAATGGTGTCCGCGCCGGGAAGCTTCTGGAAAGGGAAAACCGGAGACTTCACGAAAGCGTGGTGCACGGGCAGTTCCGGCTCGAGGCCGAACCCGGCAAGTTTGGTTCCCACCATCAGCCGCGCGGCAATCTTCGCGAGCGGCACGCCGGTGGCTTTGCTGACGTACGGAACGGTCCTCGAGGCGCGCGGATTAACCTCCAGGACGTAAACCTGCCCGTTCTGGATGGCATACTGGACGTTCATCAGGCCCACAACGTTCAATTCCCTGGCCAGTTTTACCGTGTACTCGCACAGCGCGGTGTGCTGCTCCTCGCCGATGCTCACCGCCGGAAGCACGCAGGAACTATCACCGGAGTGAATTCCGGCCTCTTCGATGTGCTGCATGACGCCCGCGATCACCACGTCCGCCCCATCCGCTAAGGCGTCCACGTCGATTTCTGTGGCGTTCTCCAGAAAGTGGTCCACCAGGATGGGGAAAGCGCGCTGCAGTTCTTCCGCGCGGCGCACGTAATCGCGCAGCATCGCTTCGTCGTACACGATCATCATGGCCCGCCCGCCCAGCACGTACGAGGGCCGCAGTAGAACCGGATATCCAATCTCAGGCGCGATCGCCACGGCTTCCTCGGCGTTCATGGCGGCGCCATTCTGCGGCTGGAGGATGTCCAGGTCGGCCAGCAGCTTCCCGAACCGCTTGCGGTCCTCGGCCAGATCGATAGACTCGGGCGATGTGCCGATAATCGGCACGCCCGCGGACTTGAGTTGGCGCGCCAGGTTGAGCGGCGTCTGCCCGCCGAACTGCACGATTACGCCGGAGGGTTTTTCCTCGTCCACAATCGCCATCACATCTTCAAACGTGAGGGGCTCGAAGTAGAGGCGGTCCGACGTATCGTAGTCAGTCGAGACGGTCTCAGGATTGCAATTCACCATGATCGTCTCGAAGCCTTCTTCTTTGAGCGCATAGGCGGCGTGGACGCAGCAGTAATCGAATTCAATCCCCTGACCTATGCGGTTGGGACCGCTCCCCAGGATCATGATCTTTCGCCGTCCGGTAGGCTCGGCCTCATCCTCGTCTTCATAAGTGGAGTAGAGGTAAGGAGTGAAGGACTCGAACTCCGCGGCGCAGGTGTCCACTCGCTTGAAGACGGGATGAATGTCCAGCGCCTGGCGCCGCGCGCGCACGGCTTCCGCCGTGCACCCCCACACTTCTCCCAGATGGGCGTCCGATACGCCGTGACGCTTGGCTTCTCGCAGCACGGAGGCCGGCACCGTACCCACCTCGAAGCGTTTCAGCTCGTCGAGCAGGCTCACGATTTGTTCAAGCTGTGTCAGGAACCAGGGATCAATGCGGGTGATTTCCGCCAGGCCCTCGACGCTGTAGCCGCCCTGCAAGGCAAAAAGCAGGTACCACAGCCGCTCGGGGTGGGCAACGGTCAAGCCGCGCTCGAGTTCGGCCGGGTCGTCCGGCGGCCGGAGCGGTTTCCTGCCCGTCTCCAGCGACCGGATACCTTTCATCAGCGCCTCTTTGAAGGTGCGGCCGATCGCCATCACCTCACCCACAGACTTCATCTGCGGTCCCAGGGTGTGATCGGAGTCGGGGAACTTCTCCGCCGCCCACTTTGGGATCTTCACCACCACGTAATCGATGGTCGGCTCGAAGCAGGAGGGCGTCTTCTTCGTGATGTCGTTGGGAATCTCGTCCAAGCTGTAGCCCACGGCGAGGCGCGCGGCGATCTTGGCTATGGGGAATCCGGTCGCCTTCGAGGCCAGCGCCGAGCTGCGCGACACGCGGGGATTCATCTCGATCACCACCATGCGCCCCGTGTGCGGGTCCACGGCAAACTGGATGTTCGAGCCGCCCGTCTCGACACCCACGGCGCGGATCACCTTAAAGGCGGCGTCGCGCATGATCTGGTATTCCTTGTCGGTGAGCGTTTGCGCGGGCGCCACGGTGATCGAATCCCCCGTGTGGATGCCCATGGGGTCGAAGTTCTCGATCGAGCAGACCACCACCGCATTGTCCATGTGGTCGCGCATCACCTCGAGTTCGAACTCCTTCCACCCCACCACCGATTCCTCAACCAGAGCTTCGTGCACGGGGCTTAGCTCCAAGCCATTCCTCACCGTCTCCGACAGCTCTTCACGGTTGTAGGCCATGCCGGCCCCCGTCCCGCCCAGCGTGAAAGAGGGTCGAATGATGAGCGGGAAACCCACTTGCTGCGAAAAGCTGAGCGCGGCCTCCGCGTTGTTAACCAGGACGCTCTTAGGCAGATCCAGCCCCACCCGCTGCATGGCGTCTTTAAACCACAGCCGGTCCTCCGCCATCTTGATGGCGTTCAGCGAAGCGCCTATAAGTTGCACATTGAATTCGTCGAGTACCCCGCTTTCCGCCAGCTCTACAGATAGATTCAGGGCCGTCTGACCGCCCACGGTCGGCAGAAGCGCGTCCGGACGTTCGCGCGCAATGATCGCCTTCAGGTACTCGCAGGTCAGCGGTTCGACGTAGGTGCGGTCGGCAAATTCGGGGTCGGTCATGATGGTGGCTGGGTTGGAATTCACCAGCACAACTTCATAACCCTCGGCCTTCAGCGCCTTGCAAGCCTGCGTCCCCGAATAGTCAAACTCGCACGCCTGCCCAATAATGATCGGGCCGGAACCGATGATCAGGATTTTTCGAAGATCAGTACGTTTGGGCATTAATTTGAATCGACCGGTTGAACCCGAAGCTTCAGGGGCTAAAGCCCCTTATCTTTGACTGAGTCGTCACGGCGGGCCTAAAGGCCCGCCCTTCCGTTTCGCCCCGCATGCTCGCTCAACTCGTCGTAAGATTTGCCACAAACACACTTCGGCACCGACAATTCGTGGTCCGAGCCCAATGACAACAGCCAGTTCTTCATCGCCTCGTGCGGGATGTGTTGCCCTGCTTCGATCTCCGCGAACCCCCGCCGGATTGATTCGCGTTGCAAATGTTTTTCGTGGGCGTCCATCCTCAGCCTTTATCCTTTAAACTTGACACTTCAAACTTTCAACTATTTCTTGAACTCCTCCATCATCTCTGCGAATCGATTGAAAAGGTACGCCGAATCGTGGGGGCCGGGCGAAGCCTCGGGGTGATATTGCACGCTGAAAAGCGGTAAGGATTTATGCCGGAAGCCCTCGAGCGTCTGGTCGTTCAGGTTCATGTGGGTCAGGGCGACTTCATTCGAGTCGAGTGAATCCGGGTCAACCGCGAAGCCGTGATTCTGCGCGGTAATTTCCACTTTTCGCGTTTCCAGGTTCATCACCGGCTGATTGCCGCCGTGGTGGCCGAACTTGAGCTTGTAAGTCTTTCCCCCCAGGGCTAACCCGATGATCTGGTGGCCAAGGCAGATCCCGAAGACAGGCACCTTACCCAAGAAACCCCGCACGGCCTGCGCGGCGTATTCGAGGGGCTCGGGGTCGCCCGGGCCGTTGGAGAGAAACACTCCATCGGGCTTCAGGCTCAGAACGTCTTCCGCCGTCATCGTTGCCGGCACGACAGTAACGCGGCAACCCACGTCCACGAGCCTACGCAGGATGTTCTGCTTGATTCCGTAATCGTAAGCCACAACGTGATAGCGGGCCGGCTCCGCCGATGGTTTGCCTTTGGCGAAGATGTCCTTTGTCGGCTCCGTCCACTGATAGCGCCAGAGCGTGGTGACGCGGCTGGCCAGGTCGAGCCCCACCATGCTCGGCACGGCTTTGGCTTTGGCCACCAATGCAGCTTCGTCGAAATCAATCGTCGATAGCACGCCTCGCTTTGAGCCATGCTGACGCAAGTGCCGCACCAAGGCGCGCGTGTCGATGTGAGAGATCACCGGGAGATTGTACTCGGCAAGGAAATCCGAAGCTTCCTCAACGGACCTCCAGTTGCTCGCAAGCTCGCACAGTTCGCGCACCACCAAGCCCTCCGCGTAGGGCCGCGCGGATTCTGAGTCCAGAGGATTCACGCCGTAATTCCCGATGTGAGGATAAGTCAGAATAACAATCTGACCGGCGTAGGAGGGGTCGGTGAGGATTTCCTGGTAACCGCAAAGCGAAGTGTTAAAAACCACCTCGCCGGAACGTTCACCCAAGGCGCCGTAGCCGCGCCCCCGGAATATTCTCCCGTCCTCTAAAGCAAGAATCGCATCCATAAGAGTTGACAGTCAACAGTCTACAGTCGACAGTCAACAGCTTACAGTCGAGCTAAACTACCGACTGCCGACTGTTGACTGTTGACTGCTTTTCAATCCAACGGTCCAAACTCACTGAAAGGCCAATAGACGAAGACGGCTTTTCCGTAGATGTACTTGCGATCGACGGTTCCCCAGACTCTGCTGTCGTTGGAGGAATCCCGATGGTCCCCCAACACGTAGTAGTGGTCCGGCTCAACGTGCACGGGCGGGTAGCTTTGGTGATCGAGATAATAGGACGGGAGGTAGGGCTCCGCCAGAGCTGCGCCATTCACCATTGCCCGGCCTTCATCAATGCTTACCCACTCACCCGGCAATCCGATGACCCGTTTGATGTAGGACTTCGACGTATCGCGGGGATACCAGAAAACCACGATGTCGCCCCTTTGGATGGGTTCGAACCGATAAACAAATTTGTTAATGAAAATTCGCTCGTGGTTCTCCAGCCGCGGCATCATGCTGGTTCCCTCTACCTGCACGGGTTGATAGAGGAAAACAATAACGATGAAGGCCAGCAGAATGGAAAGGATGAGGTCCCGCAACCAGTAACGAGTCTCAAAAAACCAGCGTCGCGAGCTTCGTTGGTTGCCCCGTTCGTCGTTCGCTCCCGTTGGAGATGGTTCGTGTCGCTGCATCGGCTTCTTCTCTACGATTTTATACCACATGAGCGACGGCGGGCAATTTTGGATTTTAGATATGGGGTTTGGATTCCCGATTAAGCTCTCCGAGTAGCACTTTGACAGCGCCTGTCACTCCGGGCGGAGCGAGGAATGACATTGCGAGCCCTATGGGTGTACCTCAGCCTACATACATGAACAGCCGCCTCCAGGTCTACCGGAAAGCGTCCCTGGCTCTTTCGGGCGAGCGGCGCTCCAGGGGTTGATTGTCCACCCGTACGGCCGAGTTCAGCATTTCGAATACGCGCCGCTGCTCGCGCGACAGCCGTGTGGGGGTGACGACATAGACCGAGACGTACAAATCTCCCTGCCTCCGCCCGTCGACGCTGGGCATTCCGTGGCCGCGCAAGCGGAAGACAGTTCCGTTTTGAGTTCCTTCCGGGATTCGCAGTCGTTCCTGACCCTTAAGTGTGGGGACCTTGATTTCCGCTCCCAGAGTCGCCTGGCTGATGGAGACGGGAATAGTGTAGTAGAGGTCGTTGCCCTGGCGATCGAAATAGGCGTGCTCGCGGACTCGCAGGACAACATAGAGATCGCCGTGCGAGCCCCCCATGTCGCCCGCTTCACCCTCGCCGCTCACCCGCAGGCGTGTTCCCTCTTCAACGCCCGCCGGGATTTTGAGGCCCAGGACCTTCTCCTCCTGTACGCGGCCCTTGCCTACGCAAACCGGGCACGCCTCACGGATCACCTGCCCCATCCCCTGACAATGCGGGCAAGTTCGCGAAACCGCGAAGAAGCCCTGTTGGTGCCGGATTTGGCCGCGCCCGCCGCAGGCCGGGCAAGCGGTCGGCTCACTGCCTTTCTTTGCGCCGCTGCCACGGCACTCGCTGCAGGTTTCCGAACGAGGAATCTTGATTTTGGTCTCCAGGCCCTGAGCTGCTTCTTCGAGAGTAATCTCCAAGTCGTAGCGTAGATCCGCACCACGAGCAGCGCGACGGCGTCCGCGAGGCCCTCGTCCGAATCCCCCGAGCCCGAAGAAGTCGCCGAACAGATCTTCAAAGTCCGAGAAAATCGTGGAAGAAAAGTCCGGCGTCCAGCCGCCCGAGGAGCCAACGCCCGCGTGGCCGAACTGATCGTACGCAGCTCGTTTTTGAGAGTCTGCGAGCACGCTGTAAGCTTCGGTGATTTCCTTGAATTTTTCTTCTGACTCCTCTTTGTTGTCGGGATTGCGGTCAGGGTGGTGCTGCATGGCAAGCTTACGGTAAGCGCTCTTGATGGTTTGCTCGGACGCCTGGCGCTCAACACCCAGGACCTCGTAATAATCTCGCTTATTATTGTTCAACGATCAACCTCACCGAACCTCTGGCCCGAAACATCCCCAACCCATCGATATCATCCCGAGTCCAGGCCCGTCTAACAAACCCCTAGCTTGTCATTCTGAGCGAAGCGAAGAATCCCTGCAGTGCTGAAGGAGTAGCCTCAGCAAAGGATAACTGCTGAGATTCTTCGCTCCGCTCAGAACGACAGACAGTTTAATGAACTCCCTTTCTCAACCCTCGATGTCGTCTTCCGCCGACGGCAGCGCCCCTTTGGGGTTGACGGCCACTCTGACAATCGCAGGACGAAGCAGACGGCTATTGAACGTATAGCCGCGCTGCAACTCTTCCACGATCTCCTGGTCCCGCCGCCCCGGGTCCTCTACGGTCTCCACCGCCTGGTGGAAATGCGGGTCGAACAACTGGCCGGCAGTCTCCATCGCCTCCAGACCCGCCCGCGCCAAAACGTCATTCAACTGTCGATGGAGCAATTCCATTCCCTTGTAGAAACTCTCGGGAACTGCTGGGTCGCGCTGTTTCAAGGCCCGCTCGAAGCCGTCCAGAACCGGCAGTAACTCGCGGATTAAACCCTCATTAGCGATCTGGCGGAACTCTCCTCTTTCCCGTTGAGTACGCTTGCGGAAATTGTCCAACTCCGCCTGCTTGCGGAGCAGCCGGTCGTAGAGAGAGGACACCTCCTCTTTCAGCTTCTCGATCTTGGCAGGTGTTTCAACACCAATCGAGCCGGCCGATTCTGCTCCTGCGTCTCCGCTTGCAGGTGCAGCATTCTCCCTCAGATCATTTGTGTCGGATTGCCCTCGAGATTCCCGCAGGGGTGTAGCGAGCTGTTCTTTTTCCTTCTCCATAACCTTTCGATCTTATACCTTCTGTTGGTGGGTGCACTGAGGCTACCACTCAATTCCGTCACGGATACCAACTCTGGCCTTTTGAGAATCCAACCCTTTCACCGGTCAGTTGGAGCTGAGGAGCCGGCTGCAAAGGTGCGCAATATAGTCCACAGTGCTGATGGCACGGTCGTACTCCATACGCATCGGGCCCACCACCCCTAACGCTCCTACGCTACGATCCCGGTAATGCAAAGGCGCCACCACCACAGTACAATTGTGCATACCGCCTTCCAAATTTTCGCGTCCGATCAGAATGCGTACGCCCGTCTCTCGCGTCTTCAGGCAAGCGGTCAGAATCCCCACCAGCTTAGCCTTTTCTTCAAAGGTCTCGAGCAGCGCCTTGGTCTTGCGTATATCGTCAAACTCCACATGATCGAGAATCTTCGCTGTTCCGTCCACGAACAGAGACCCCGGCGCTTCGGCGGCCGAGGCGCTCCACATGAAGAGCGTCGCGACGTTATTCAGCAGGCGGTCGGCAAGGATCTTTTCCTCCTCCATCCGCTTGAACACTTCCATCCGAATGGTCCCCAACGACCAGCCGCGAAATTCGGCGTTAAGGAACTCCGCCGTCCGCTCAAGCTCCTGTTGCGAGAGGCTTTCCTCCATGTGGACGACCTTGCTTTCAACCAAATCCGGCTTGGAGACAATCACCACCAGAATCCGGCGGTCCGGGAGGAGCACGAACTTTATGTATTCGAGCACTTTCTCTTCGAACGCCGGGGCCAGCGCCAGCCCTACATTATGCGACACCTCGGAAAGAACCTGTGAGGCGCTGGACATCATGTGCTCCATGGCGCCGCTCTCCGCTTGCAATCGCTGGTGGATGTAAGCCTGAGTGGCGGGAGCCAGCCGCGAAGTGCTCACCATACGGTCCACGTAATAGCGATACGCCCTTTCGGTCGGAACGCGGCCGGCAGAGATATGGGGCTGAGAGAGGTATCCCAAGGATTCCAGGTTGACCATTACGTTGCGGATCGTCGCCGAGCTGAGCGCTTCCGCCAGCTTTTCCGCCAAGGTCTTGGAGCCCACCGCGGCGCCGGTTTCAATAAACTGGCGCACCAGGGCAACCAGGATTTCCCGCTCGCGTCTTGGAAGCTCCTCTCGATCTCTCATTTCCAACCTGAGTCACCGGGCCTCAACTTTTTAGAGCCTACGGCCCTCCACTATCTATTCTAACCGCCGCGCCCGGAACTGTCAAGAAACCGTGGAGTGCCGGCAGCGAAGCTGCCGCCTTGGAATTCCATGGAAACGGCGGTAGCTGGCGCTACCGCACTCCATGGTGCCGTCGGCACAAGCATTTCCAGAGCGATCGCTCATAGCCGTCGGCTGACGGGCACCCCCGAAATCATGAAAACGACTCCCCTCCTTTTTAAGGAGGGGTTAGGGGTGGTTAACCGCTTGGCCCACCGCCCCCTACCCCCTCCTCAACTGAGGAGGGGAGTGATTTTTGCAGCAGTGCGGCGTTCCCCGCCGCTTCCGGCCGCGATTCTCAGGCAAGGATGTGGGTGAAAAGTGACCCTTCCGGAGAAAGTAACGGCTTCGAAACCCACCCCCATCGGCAAGGTGAGAAACGCGACCTACCCGCCGGCGATTGCACCCACCACGAGAAAAGGTTCAGTCCCCTCCGCGACTTGGGCGGGAAGCGGTGAGTCCGGCGATTCGTGGGAGAGGTCCTCCTCGCAGGCGAAGAAGCGGATGAAGGGCCTCCGCTTACGCGAGTCGTGGTCACGGATCGTCCCGCGCAACACCGGATAGCGAGCCTCGAGCGCGTCGAGCACCGAGCGCTGAGTGGCCACGCCTTCGACTTCCAATTCCACCTCACTGTCAATGTGGGCCAGAGTCCGCAAATGAAAGGGAAGAACTACGCGAACCATAAAATACCTCATTCCGCTTCGCCGCTACTCTTGCTGAAGAGGAGATCACCCTCAGACGGCCCGCGGGTGTGCAGGCTGATAGAGCCCGATTCCGGCCCCGCTCGGCAGTTGCAGAGTTGTGAATTGTCCCCACCCCGCTTCGCCGATCGGCGCGTGTGAAATCTTGCGAGCATCCAGGGATTCAATTGCCGCCCGGATATCCTCACACATCAGGTAAAGCACCGCACCGGTCAACCCGTGTTCGGCGTGCTGCTGCACAGACTTGCCATCGCCGGGATGTACGGCCAGTTCCGAGGGCGGAAGGGCGAAAATCAGCCAACCCTCCCCCGCATCAACCGCCCGAAAGCCGAGCACATCCCTAAAAAACGCACGATCGGCCTCGGGGTTGGTACTGTACATCAACCAATGCGCGCCCGTGATTCCGTTGATCATTCGCTTCCCCCTCGACTCCACGTTTGTCGGCCCCGCGGGCGCCGGCGACGCGCCCGTAACACATTCATGCCAGCGTCTGCACTTCAACCGAAAGCACCGGCGGAAGGTCTCGAACGATGGGCGCCCAATGATCTCCCGCGTCGGGCGACACGTACACCTGCCCGCCGGTGGTGCCGAAATAGATACCACAATCGTCGAGCGAGTCAATCGCCATCGCATCCCGCAAGACATTTACGTAGCAGTTCCGTTCCGGCAGACCGTTCGCAAGTTCTTCCCACTCGTTGCCGCCCGTGCGACTGCGATAAACCCGCAGCTTGCCGTCCAGCGGATAGTGCTCCGAATCGCTCTTGATGGGAACCACGTAAACGGTCTCAGGCTCATGCGCATGAACGTCAATGGCGAACCCGAAATCGGTCGGCAAATTCCCGCTGACCTCACGCCAGGAATCACCCGCGTCGTCACTGCGCATAACGTCCCAGTGCTTTTGCATAAAAAGCAGGCCCGGGCGGGAAGAGTTCATGGCGATGTGGTGAACGCAATGGCCCACCTCGGCATCCTGGTCGGGAAGAAACTGCGACCTCAGCCCGCGGTTGATCGGTTTCCAGGTTGTGCCGCCGTCGTCGGTGCGGAAGGCGCCCGCCGCCGAAATGGCGATGTACATACGGCCTGGGTCTTTTGTGTCGTGGATGATCGTGTGCAGGCACATCCCGCCGGCGCCCGGTTGCCATTTGGGGCCTGTACCATGACCGCGCAGTCCGGAGAGTTCATGCCAACTCCGCGCGGCGTCGGTGGAACGAAAGATGGCTGCGTCCTCGACTCCCGCGTAGACTGTGTCCGGATCGGTCAGCGACGGCTCGAGGTGCCAGACTCGCTTGAACTCCCAAGGGTGCTGTGTGCCGTCATAAAACTGATGAGTCGTGAGCGGTTTGCCGGTTTCCGCCGACGTGTCGTAGACGAACCGATTGCTCTCGCCCATCGGCCAACCCTGCGGTGACTTCGTTATTCCTCCCCCCGGGGCGTCCCACGTCTTGCCGCCGTCGTCGGAGCGCTGCAGAACCTGACCGGACCACGCACTCGTCTGCGATGCATAAAGCCGGTTTGGGTCCGCGGGTGACGCTTTCATGTGGTAAACCTCCCACCCTGAGAAATGCGGTCCCGCGACATCCCAATCCTTGCGCTTACCGTCCGACTCCAGAATAAATGCTCCCTTTCGCGTCCCGACCAGCACTCTGACTTTACTCATTTTCGCTCCTCTCTGGCAGTTTTTGGGCAGCGCACGTGTCGCGCCCCGTCGAATGTGCAACCCCGATCGCAGTCCGGGGGCGAAGGTTGTGGCCCCCCTCGTTTAACCACAAGCCTCGCCCTTGCACCTCAGGTCCGAGATGGCAGAAATCATCCCCAAAGTGCGAGCGTCGTCCATTCAAAGCCTGAAGGCAACGATCCGCTGCCGCGCATTCTCGCGACGCGCGATCAACTTGATCTCATAATGCAAAATGGTTCAGCCCTGCTACCCCTAAAGTCTCTGTGCTTAACTATTATAACACCACTGAGATTAGTTCGTCGCACCAAGACCAGGGCGTTTGTCTTTAACTTCCCGAGTTCGAATTTTCGCATATATAATTGGAGCGCTCCGAAAATTGTCTCCAGCCCTCTGCGGGATTATAATGGAGATTAATTAGGAACCCGGCTTGCGCTATCTTCTTCTCAGCGACATACACTCGAATTTGGAAGCGCTGGAGTCCTGCCTGGAACGGGCGCAGGGAAAGTACGGGCAGGTTATATGTCTTGGGGACTTGGTCGGCTACGGCCCCGACCCGAATGCCATCATCGAGAAGATCAAGCCCCTGGCCTCAGTAATTATTCGCGGCAATCACGACAGGGCTTGTACCGGCGACCCGGTGGCCGAGGAATTCAATCCTCTGGCGCGCCAGGCAACGGACTGGACTCGCGACGAACTCACTCCCGAGCATTTCGGATTTCTCAGTTCCCTGCCCGCCGGCCCTGTGCAACTTCCTGGATTCCAGGTCGTTCACGGCTCGCCCCTCGACGAAGATGACTACATCCTGGGGCCGGGCCAGGCATTTCCTTTGCTTCGAAGCCCGGAAACGCAAATCGTCTGCTTTGGACACACCCACCACCAGGGCGGGTTCATGATTTCACCCCAAGGTCGCTATCAATCCATTCACCCACCCATGAAGAAGGAGGGAGTCACCCTCACCCTTCCGCTGGAGGACGAGGGCCGCTACCTGATCAATCCGGGATCGGTCGGGCAGCCACGCGACGGCGATTCACGCGCAGCCTTCGCTGTCATTGACACGAGCCAGCGCACCGTCGAGTATTTCCGAACGTCCTATGACCTTCAGCGAACGCAAGAGAAAATGCGCAAGGCAGGCCTACCTCCATTGCTCATCGAGCGGCTGGAACACGGCCGGTGATAAGAGCAGTCGAGAGTCGAAAGTCGCGAGTCAAGAGTCAAGAGGCCAATCTCGCGGCGTTAGCTCTTAACTCTCGACTCTAGAAGCGGTTTCAAAACCTCTTATACCCGGTTGCAGCGGGGATCGTCGACTGCGCTTAAGGCCGTGCTCCCCGGAGGCGAGCAAATTGAGATAGGGGTAGGGAGAAACGATTGAATTCGAATCCCCCTCCCTCCGAACCGGACTGGCGGATCTCCCGCATCCGGCTCTCCAGTCGGTGGTTTTACCTCGAAGAGGAATGATGAACGAT
>JBEKLY010000131.1:0-20135 GCA_050010015.1 Terriglobia bacterium | reverse complement strand
CGGCCCGTCGGGTAATTGTACATGAGCCCGATGGTCCCCTTAATAACTCCTTCTGTGCCTTCGAAGCGGAAAATCGCGTAACGGTCGTCCTGCCAGACTCCGTGATTTACATCGATGAGCACACGCAAGCCGGAATCATATTCCCATACGCTAAGGGTCCGGGTTTCCGCCTCCGTCGCTTCTTCCGGCATGCGGCTTCCACTAGAGAATACCCGGTCCGGCACCCCCAAGAGAAAACGCAGCGAGTCGACGTAGTGGATGCTGTGATACAGCACCTCGAGATGCTTCCCGGCATACATCGAGTGCCATGCCGCCCAGTTCGTAAGGCAATGAACTTGAATGGTCGCGTAGGTCGCGAGCCCCAGCCATCCCTGGCGGATCAGTTCATGAGTTCCGCGGATGGCGGCATCCCAGCGCATCTGCTGGTTGACGGCCATTTTAACTTTCGCTTCTTTGGCCAATTGCACGAGGCGAGCCGCCGTTCCATAATCGAGTGAAAGCGGCTTCTGGCAAAGTAAATGCCTGCCGACGCCCATGACTTGCTCGGCGATGGGGGGAATTTCCCAAGGGTAAACGGCGATGTCGACAACTTCAACATCGGAATCACGGAGCAGTTCTTCGAGAGTGCTGTAAACCTTTGAAACCTTGTGCGTGGCCGCTGTCTGTTCGGCTCGAACCCGGTCCATATCCATGATGCCTACGACCTTGAACCCTGCTTTGTTGTAGGCGGGCAAATGAGCGTAATTGACGACTCCTCCGGCACCGACGATGCCAATACCGTGGTCCAGGCGGCGTGGCATTTCGGGTTCAAGATTAAGGTCGGGGCAAGGGCTGGACATGGTCCTCCTCCGCGGGCGGGTCAGTTCTTTCGATGGATGTAGCGTGAATATTCAATGGGCGCCTCGGCTTCGAGCAGAAAGGACCGGCGGTGTCGTTTCACCGCCACGACTTCGCCACTTCTTTCAAGACGAACCCAGCCTCCGCCCAATTGGCCAGATTCAGCACATTCCGATTCTCCATGTCTGCAACGACGAGGTCGATCTTCCGGCCGCCGGCTGGGATCTTCACGTCAAAGCGCCACGGCTCCTGGGAGATCCACATCACGGGACTTTCTGCCGCGAGCTTGCCGTCGATGAAGACCTTGAAAACGACACGGGGCTGCCCCGCCAGTAACGCGCCGTGGTCGACGGCGAGCAGGTTATCGTCAACACCAGCCAACGCTACGAAACGGTCCCACTCCGGTTTCAGTTCGTACATGACATTGGCCGGGGCACGCATGCCCATGCCCTTCTCGTAAATCTTGCCGCGAATGCGCAAGGGCTTGTGCTCATAAGAGTGGTTGAAAACCGGAAACCAGAAGAACTCGCGATGCGGGTACTGCCGTGGGATCTCCTTGAGCGAGTCGAGAGTCACGTCCGGCTTGGGTGGCACTGGGCCCATGCGTACGAAAAAGCCATCACTGACTCGACTTACTTGTTTCTGGTTCCTAAACGCCACGGCCTGTAGCGTGGTGGTTTCCTTGATTGTTAGTGGCCCCAAGTAAATGGGGGAAGTGGGAATCGGTTCACTTCCGTCGAGGGTGTAATGAATCCGGGCATCCTTCAACCACGGAGTGTTCAAGGAAACCAGGACGGATTGTTCGAAGAAATAGGGGCGGGAATGCTTTCCCCAGGGAGTGATACGGACGGGCTCGGTGATCCACTCGTCATCCCACAGCCCCGCGCGTCGCAGTTCCTCCACCGCATTGATAGTGGCAACACCACCACGTTCCAGTTCCATCGCAGACTGGGAGTTACCCACGTCAGGGGTATAGCCCGTGGTGGGATCGTACCGGGTCCACGCTTCGACTAGATCACGCGCCACGATACAGTCCATCCCGGCCTCGTACATGTACTTGAGCCCCTCGGGCTTGCCCGTCAGGCAGATGTTTACCGCACCACCCATATAAATTAATTGCCTGACTCCCTTCTGCCGACAAAGCGAATAAAACTCCTGGGTGCCACATACAATCAAGTCGTCGTCTGCAATCACCAGGTCGGGAGGCATGGCGTTTTCGCCATAATTGACTTGGCAGGCGAAACCGGGGCCACAATGGCATTCCCCCTCAGGTAATTTAAGTTCCACTCGATAACTCCGGATGTTGGGAACCTCAACATAGGGGATGCTCAACGCGAGTTCTCGCTGCGGCCAGCCGGCATACATGCTGGCCGCGTCGGTCGGGGCCCAGAAAACCTGTATGCCGAGCTTGCGCGCAACTTCCAGAACCTTGTTAAGTCGGGGCACCATCCCTCCAGCTTGGGCGGTCCAGGTCATACACCAGTGGTAGTTCCAGGGATCGACGACAATGATACCCACCTGCCTGGGATCGATAATCTGCTTCTGAATCTTCACTTGGTTTGTCTGCGGATCGCGCGTTTGCAGATTGAGCTCCAGCGAACGAATGGCCGGCGTTTGCGCGTACAAGCCAGCGCTTGCCAGTAGAACCGTGAAAGCGACTGCGATGTTCAGTCGAGATCTCATCAGCATTTTCCTTTAGTCGGACGGCCTATGTGCGTAATCGCCCCCGCCTGCCGCTATAGAGAACTCTGCCGACGGCGCCCAACCTGGCCATGGGGATGATCGCAATGGATGGACAGGCATCGACCACCAGGAAGGCCGGGATGGCGGATGTCAACCGCGCCGCCAAGAAGGTTACAGACCCCTTGCGTGCCCAGGAGAGCGCTTCTCTTCGCCGAAACGGCGGCAATGTGCGGGCAATCCCTCTCCAGGCAAGGACCGTCACCAGACCACGCCAAAGTTCTCGGCGGTTACTACTTGGGATTTGCCGCGCTTCTTAAGACGAAGCCCGCGTCCGCCCAGTCGGCCAAATTGAGCACACTCCGGCTGCCTGCATCGGTGACCGTCAGGTTGAGCACCCGGCTGCCGGGAGGAATCTTCACGTCAAAACGCCACGGTTCTTGCGAAAACCGCATCAAGGGACTTTCGGCGACCATCTCGCCGTCGATGAAGAGGCGAAATTGGATGCTCGGCTGCTGCGCAAACATTTCGCCCATGCCTCCCTCGCGGGGCTTGCTGGGGACCTTATCAACAAACAGGCCATAGTCAGCTGGCGGCGCTTGCCGCAAGTTTCCATCAACCCCGACTCGCGCCACAAAACGGTCGTACTCCGGCTTCAGCCCGTAGCGGAGGTTGCCGGGCGCCCGCATACCTACACCCTTCTGGTAGGTGCGTCCGCGCATCAAGAGTTTCTTGCCCTCGAAGGATCGGTTTAATACCGGGTGCCAGGAGCTGTACCAATACGGGTAGTTCTCCTTCATCGGTTCAGTCTGATCCAGATAGACGTCGGGCTGAGGAGGTTCGGGACCCAGGCGCGCGTAGAAGCCGCGACCTTCAAGAGACACTTTCTGCCCGTGGCGAAACGCAGCCGTCCGCAAGGTGGTTGTTTCCCTGAGGTGAAACGGCTTCTCATAGATCTTCGATGTGGCGGTCGGGGCGCTGCCGTCAAGCGTGTAACGGATCTCGGCGTCTTTCAGCAAGGGACAAGTCAACGTCACCAAGGTGGTTTCTTCGAAGAAGTAAGGACGCTCCACCGTGCCCCAGGGCACTAGGCGAACGGAATCGACGACCCAGTCGCTGTTCCAAAGTCCGATCTTCCTCATCTCGTCTACAAAGTTGATGGTTGGAATGCCCGCTTTTTCCAGGTCACGATCGGTTTGGGCCGTGCCATCGTCAGGCGTGTACGGGCGCTGTGGGTCATAGAGGGTGATGGCGTCATTGAGATCACGCGCCAGGACGCAGTCCAGACCCGCCTCGTACATGGACTTGAGGGCCTCAGGCCTGCCGAACAAGCACACGTTGGTATGAAGACCCATGTAAATGATGTAGTCCAAACCCTTGTGCTTGAGGATGGAGTAAGTTTCCTGCCGGCCGCTGACGATCAGGTCTTTCGAGTCAATGACAAGGCCAGGGGCAATTCCATCAGCCCCGTAATTGATTTCGCAGGAGATGCCCGGCCCGCACATGCACGTGCTCCCTCCGCCCGGCGCCGTGAAATTGGCCACGAGCTTTCGCAGTTCGGGTACCTCTATGAGAGGCACTGCTGCCGCCCATTCGCGCTGGGGAGTCCCCGCATACATGCTTGCCACCTCCGTCGGCGCCCACATCACCTGCATGCCGAGCTTGCGAGCGCACTCCAATGCCCGGTTCCACCGAGGCGCCATGGATGCGACCCTTTGGCAGGCTGTCATGCACCAGTGAAAGTTCCAGGGGTCAATAATGATAACAGCCGTCTTTGATGGGTCGATTGTCTTCTTCGCGAGCGTGGGCGCGCCCGTCCGCGGATCGCGCGTCTGCTGCTCGAGCACGAGAACGCGCTCGGCAGCCCACAACTTCACGCCAAGGACCACGAGGAAGAACATCGCCACCCTGGCCGGAATGCGCGTGCGACTATTCATAGTTGTTTTCCTCCATCCACGAGAGCAAGGATTGTGCCGCCTGTGTGTCCATGCCGACGAAGCCGCCCACGTGCGGCGGCACGTGGCTCTCCTGCTGAATTCAAATCGCCGACTAGCACCAAGGCCTGCCAACCGCATGGGTGCGAAGATTTAAGGAGTTCTATTTCTCACCTGGCGAAAGATGCGGGGTATTTTGTCCTGTGCCCACCTCTTTCAGAGCGTTGCTCGCCTCTGTATAATCTGGTTTAAGCGCGATAGCCTTCTGGAACTCACTGGTGGCTCCCCGGACGTCACCACTGAATTGCATGGCACGGCCGAGATTGAGGTGAAACTCCGGATTGTCAGGCTGCGACTTCAACGCGGTGCGAAACTCGTTAATTGCCTCCTGGTAATTCCCCTCGGCCGCCAATACCAGCCCCAGATTATAATAGGCGATGGTGTAACCTGGTTTCAGCAGGATAGCCTTCCGCAGCTTCTCCCCGGCTGAAACCGGTTCGTGTTTCCGGAGCAAATCCACTGCGTCGTTATTGAGGTTTCTTGCTTGAGAATCTACTTCAGTCTGATGCTGTAGCTTTTGCGACTCCTGGAACTCGGCCTCCGCGTTGTGCGTGTCGCCTTTGAGCGCTAATGCTCGACCCAACAGGTAATGTGCGCGCGCAGAGGCGGGCGTCAATTCGACCGCGCGGTTAAGCTCCTCAATTGCCGAGTCCGGCTTTTTCTGCTTTAAATAGAAGGTACCCAGCTCAAGCCGTGCTTCGGCATAGTCGGATTTAAGTTTCACGGCATTCTGCATTGCTGTGATCGCCTCAGAAGCCTCGCCCGACTGCTGTAGCAACATTCCCATGGCGTAATAAGCCTCGGGATAATTCGGTCGGAGCCGAATGGCTGCCTGAAATTGATCAATGGCGCTTGGAAAATCGAGCGTACTCGCTAAGACGTCTCCGAGTGCTTTGTGTGCCTCCGCAAAATCAGGGTTGAATCTGAGGGCTTGGTCGAATTGCACACGCGCCTCTAGAATATCAGTCTTTTGGGGACCCTTAGCGAGCAACATGCCTAATTCGTAATGTGCTGGTGCATAATCTGGTCTTAGCTGGAGTATTTGCAATAGCTCGCGTCGGGCTTCTTCCAGGTTGCCCTCATTCATGAATATCTTGGCCAGATTAAAATTGGCTTCGTAAGCTCGCGGGTTCAGTCGCAAGGTTTCCTGGAATTCCCGAGCAGCACCAACATCGTCGCCACTCATCCGTAAAGCGATGCCTAACCCTAAATGGGAGATCGCTGAGGTTGGGTCTGCGTTCAGAACAGCCCGGAACTCACGTGCGGCTGAGGCAAAGTTTTGTTGCCTTAGATCGAACTCAGCCCTTTGCTCTTCCTGCGCAACTTGCGCTCCGCCACTCTGCGGGAACCCGGTGAAGGCAAATGCTGTTCCAAGCCCTACCGTAAAGGTAAGAACTAATCGGCCGAGGACCCTTTGCAAGCATTTCATGTCGAGGCCGTCCCCTACCCTGCTCAGCTAGAGACAGTCAGCAATTTACCATCAGTGTACACTTCCGTCTCCACTGGAGTCCACAAATCGAATTGAGTCGTCGATTACTTAACGGCTAACCACAGGTTGAGTCGTTTAGGCCAGGTCGGGAAACAACAGGATTTCTTCGAGTTTCAGCCAGGCGGCGACGGAGTTTATCACGACGGAGTTTATCATCTTGACAGCATCCCAAAGGCATGATAGAAATTGTGCTGTTCAGGGTCTGATATATCAGTATAGCGTTTGCACCAGCAGAAGGAGGTCCGATGGCACGCCTACTAGCCAGAAAGTTGGCCGCTATGGCTTCTGTCGTGACAGGAGCCATTTTCTCGTTTCTTCTCTTGGTTTCGGTGGTTAACGCTCAAATCGATGTTGGAACTTTAATCGGGGTCGTGAGTGATCCGTCCGGGGCGGTGGTTCCTACGGCTGAAATCGTAGTCACCAGTTCAGCTACTGCAGCGGAGTGGCGTGCTACAGCCGACGACCGCGGCGGTTTTACAGTGCCGAACCTGCCGCCGGGAGTCTATGCTGTCACGGTTACCAAGACCGGCTTTTCCACCGGCATGACTAACAACGTTCAGATTCTGGTGAACCAAACAACGAAGTTAAATGTCGTGCTTAATGTGGGCAGCACTAAGCAGATTGTCGAGGTTACCGGGGCGCCCCCGGTGGTCGAAACGGGCACGAGCACACTGGGCACGGTCATTGAGAGTAAGCCGGTTGTTGATTTACCTCTCAATGGAAGACAGTTCACCCAGTTATTGGCTTTGACACCAGGCGCGTCGCCTACCAAATTAGGCCAGGTAACCTCCGATGCGCCCCTCTCGGGAGGCTTTTTCCCTTCCTTTAACGGCCAAACAAGCCGCAGCAACGTGTTCTTTATTGATGGCGCGTATGACAGCGACCCGTTCTTCTCCGGATTTACCTACAGCCCGTCGGTCGACGCCATTCAAGAATTCAAGGAACTTTCGCACAGCGATCAGAGCGAGTATGGTCTCGCTCAGGGCGCCGTGGTCAACGTCGTCACCAAGTCGGGATCAAACGCGCTGCATGGTAGTCTCTGGGAGTTTCTGCGTAACGATAACGTGGATGCTCGCAATTTCTTTCAAAGCTCAATTCTACCGTACCATCAGAACCAGTTCGGAGCGACGGCAGGGGGGCGCATCGTTCGCGACAAGCTGTTTTTCTTCGGCAACTATGAAGGATACCGTTCTATTTTAGGTAACACGATCTTTTCCTCAGTTCCCACCGCGGCGGAAAGAGGAGGCGATCTGTCGAGCTTGTCGACTCCGATCTACAATCCGTACACGACCGCAGCCGACCCCGCCAATCCCGGCCAGTATAATCGACAGCTTTTTCCCGGCAACGTGATCCCGACAAAGATGCTGGATCCTGGAGTCCAACTCTTTTTGAATGATGAGATCCCGCTTCCCAATTATCCTGGCACATTTCCAAACTATGTCAATGATCAGCCGATTACCACAAATCAAGACCAAGAGAGCGGCCGGATCGACTACGTTCTAAACAACTCGAACACGATTTTCGGAAGGTTTAGCCACACGTATACTAAGAAGCTTTCGCCTGACGACTTCGCCAACGACCCGTTCGTGCTATCCTGGCCAGGCTGGAATATGATTGGCCACTGGACGCACACTCTGAGTCCTTCGTCCATCCTTCACTTGTCAATGGGCTTCGACCGGTTTACTTACGACCAGACGGTTCCACCTCTCCCCATCGAAGCTACGGTGGTAGACCAGGGAGGTTTTGCTGCGGGGTACCCACCCCACTTTGCCGACACCCCGTATATCGAAATGCCGATAATGAATGCCTCCGGCTGGTTTAGCACTTTTCGTGGATATGGACCCGAGGGTCCGTACAACGTGTGGCAAGCCAATGCGGATTATACGAAGGTTAAGGGCGCGCATACGCTGAAGATGGGCGTGTCTTACCTTCACATGGCTGGACCGCAAACTTGGGCGGATGGTGAAAATGACTTCTCTCAGGTTCCCACACAGAATCCGGAGAGTCCGACTGGGACAGGTTCTGCATTGGCCAGCTTCCTCCTGAGCCTTCCCTCTAATGGTTTCCGTTACTTGGGCGCGCCCGACGTGAACCTTGAGGCTCCATTCTACGGGCTGTACGCACAAGACATGGTCAAGGTAACGCCCAAACTCACGCTGAATTTCGGCATGCGTTGGGATTTCAACCCGCAGTTGAAAGAAAAATATAATCGCATCAGCTTCTTCGACATCCACAGTGGATACTGGGTACTTGCCAAAAACGATAAAGATGCTCCCAGCACGCTTCCCGCGCGTGTAAAGTACCTGCCCGGCAATGTGGCGTTCCCTAATGACTACGACCAATTCTCGCCACGGTTAGGGATCGCTTACCAGCTAGACAGCAAGACTGTGGTACGTGTGGCCGGCGGAGTGGGCCGCGATAGCCTGGCCGGCTGGTTTCAGGTCACGCAATCACCACGCGGTGGTTGGCCTTCAGGCGCTGTGCAGTCGCCTTCCGGATTGAATGTACTCTATCCGGAAGTCACCGCGCAAAACCCCTTCGGGCTGATAGGGAATTCCATTCCGGCGACGCCTTTCCCCTCCGGCGGGTGGTCGTTAGATACGAGTTATCAGCCTGCAGTCAACTACCAGTGGAACTTCGCGATTGACCGAGCGCTTACACCGACCCTCGGAGTGACCGCTGCTTATGTTGGTTCCCATGCGAGCAGCTTATCGACTCAGTACACCTACAATACGGCGCTCACTCCTGGGCCCGGTCCCTACCAGCAACGCGCGCCGTTCCCCTTCATGGACACGTTTAGCCTCGATTCCAATAATGGGGCGAGCTCGTACGATGCCCTTCAGATACAAGTGAATAAGAGGGCGGCTCACGGTTTGACCTTCCTCGCGTCCTATACGTGGTCGAAGACTATTAGCGAGTGTGACGGATACGTAGGAGACTCAGGCTGTGAACCTCAAAATGCCTACAATCTCGCTGCGGAAAAGTCCCTCTCGCACTACGATGTTCCTCAAGTATTTGTCTTCAGTTACGGGTGGGACCTTCCGGTGGGACGGGGAAGACCCTGGTTAAACAACGGGGGATGGGCATCGCGCATCTTCGGTGACTGGCGCATTAATGGCATCACTACCGCGGACGCGGGCGCTCCGTACACTCTTTTTGTCGGCTATGACAACGCCAACGTCGGAGGAGGGTCCCTGCGGCCGAACCTCGTTGGCAACCCTAACGAAGGCACCATCAGCAGATTGAATTGGTTTAACACCGCAGCCTTTGCGATTCCGGCCCAATACACTTTTGGCAATCTGGGAAGGAATACCATGCGGGGACCTGCTACGTTTACCTTTGACTTTTCGGTCTTTCGTGATATTCACCTCACCGAGACTCGTTACTTGCAGTTCCGGGCAGAGGCGTTCAATTTGTTCAATAACGTCAACTGGGCTCAACCCGACTCGACCATGTCTGACCCGACTTTTGGCCAGGTGCTCAGCGCCGGCGAACCAAGGGACATTCAGTTTGCCTTGAAGTTCTATTTCTAATGGGGCTGCCTTAGCCAACCTGCGTGTTGGCTCGGCAACCCCGATCAGGCTGACTGAGTTTCTGCCCGCGCGAGGGGCATTGCCCCAATGCCCCTCGCTTCTCTTACAGGCCCATCCAAATCGGAATGGCGCCGGCCTTGTAGAGGCAAGCGGTGAGTTTCTGGCCCACGCTTGGAGGGCGGCGTCTGTGTTACCGGCAGCTTGATCTATCTTGATGCATCGTTGATAATTCCAATCAGGCGAAATTTTTCACCTGGTTCGGACCCGCATGATGAGTGAGGAATTTTCTTTTTCACGCCGCCAGTTTTTGCGAAAGGCGGGTTTGTCCGCCGCGCTAATACGAAACTGGACTGGCAGTGCCTCCTTCGCTATTCCCTCCGTCGCGGGTGCCAATGGGGATTCTCCACGCTGCCGTGTAAGCTTTCGTTATCCTTCGCAGTCGCCTGTCGACGAGCTCCGGGAGAAGGCTCAGGCAGGCGTCAATTCCTTCGTAACCGAAAACTATGCCGGAGCGATCGAGACCATTCTTTCTGAATGGAGTGCTGGTCTCCGCCGCTCAGTGCGGGATGTGGAGGCTCTCCGGAAATCCTTAGTGCCTTCGTTCAAAGGAACTGACTGGAGTGCATCTGAGAAAAGCATCTTACGCGCCGGAGCTCCGCTTAATATCGAAAAAAGGTATTTTCCCACTCGCCCTGTGCTGGACCGCGAACCCTTCCTTGAAGGTTGGGTTTCTTATCTGTCCTCTTTCAGAACAATTTCAGTGGCGGAGTTCCAGGTTTCGGGTATCCGGATAGCGAGCCCCTCGCCGCTGGCAATTGAAACGCTGGTGCGCTACAACCTTGTGGGAGAAGTCCAGAACGATTCGCGCGAAGAGCGAGTGGGCCATTGGGTGCTTGAATGGCAGCAAAATCCCAATGCCGGGTGGCAGGCAAGAACCTGGCAAATTGTCGACGAACTCAGAAGCCAAGCCCGTGGCCGAATTTTCACTGACATCACCGCGCGATGCCTCGCCGGCGTTCCCTCATACGCGCAGCAGATGCTGGTTGGAGCGGATCATTGGCGAACGGTCTTGGACGTGGCGAGCGGCATTGATATCTATGGTAACAACGGCGTTGCGGTCGGGGATGTCGATGGTGATGGGTTCGACGATTTCTACGTGTGCCAACCCTCTGGTCTTCCCAACCGGCTGTACCAAAATCGCGGGGACGGTACGTTTGAGGATGTGACGGAGCGTTACGGTGTGGCGGTGCTTGATGGAACCTCGTCAGCGCTGTTTGCCGATTTCGACAACGATGGCCATCAAGACCTGCTGGTGGTGACGACGGCTGGTCCACTGCTGTTTCTCAACCGCGACGGGAAATTTGAGCTGAAGCAGGACGCCTTCCATTTCAAGCGGCCTCCGCAGGGCACTTTTACAGGCGCCTCGGCTGCCGACTACGACCGCGACGGCGCACTCGATGTTTATTTTTGTTTATATAACTTCTACCGCGGACTGAGTCAGTATAACTTTCCCACCCCTTATTACGACGCTCAGAATGGTCCGCCTAATTTCATGTTCAAAAACCGGGGCGACGCGACCTTTGAGGATGTCACGGTTTCGAGCGGCATGGATCAGAACAACAATCGGTATAGCTATGACTGCGATTGGTGTGATTACAATCATGACGGCTGGCCCGATCTCTACGTGGTGAACGATTTTGGCCGCAAGAACCTTTATCGCAATAACGGTGACGGCACGTTCAACGACGTGGCCGGCGAGGCGGGCGTCGAGGACCACGGTGCGGGGATGAGCGCCTGCTGGTTTGACTACGATAACGATGGGCAACAAGACCTCTACGTCGCGAACATGTGGGTTCCTGAGGGTCAGCGGGTGATGACCCAGGATGCATTCCTCTATGGCACGCCGGAAAAAATTCGCGCCCTTTACCGGATGCACGCCGACGGTAATGCCCTATTCCGCAATCCCGGAGATGGGCAGTTCGAGAATACAAGTTCGGTAGCCGGGGTAAAGATGGGCCAGTGGAATTGGGCGTCGGATACCTGGGACTTTGATCACGACGGCTACCCCGACTTGTACATCGCTGATGGTTTTATTTCCGGTCCGAATTCTCACGACTTCTCGAGCTTTTTCTGGCAGGAAGTCGTAGGTCATTCATTGCCCCCGGCCAGCAACTCGCTGGAGTATAAGCTTGCCTGGAACGCCATGAACGAACTGATTCGGTCCGATGGAACCTGGAGCGGCTATCAGCGGAATGTTTTTTACGTCAATAACCGCGACGGGACGTTTTCCGAAGTGTCCGGTGCGGTGGGGATGGATTTTATCGACGATAGCCGGGCGTTTGCCCTCGCTGACCTGGACCACGACGGGCGGCTGGAGGTCATTCTCAAGAATCGCAGTGGACCCCAGCTTCGAATCCTCCACAATGATATGACGCCGCTCGGAAGTTCGATCGTTTTTCGTCTCAAGGGACGGAAGAGCAACCGGGATGCCATCGGAGCGTCGGTCACAGTGGAGGCGGGGGAACGGCGCATTACGAAATTCCTGCAAGCAGGCTCCGGCTTTCTTTCCCAGAACACGAAGGAGTTGTTCTTCGGGTTGGGTAATCTGGAAGGCTCTGTCCCAGCCACGGTACATTGGCCGAACGGGAATGTTCAGCGATTCGAAAAGCTACCCGTCAATCATCGGATCGAGATCGAAGAGGGTGTAGAGGAGTTTCAAGCGAAGCCCTACAAATCCTCTGTTTCATCTCTCGTGCGCTCCGGCACTCCACAGAGTGCCCGCCCCTTACCTTCCGACGTCGAGACCTGGTTGGTTGAGCCGCTGCCCGCTCCGGAGTTTGCGCTGCCGGATGCGGAGGGTAGCGTTCACACAATCCGAAGCTTTGGCGGACATCCCCTATTGCTGCATTTCTGGGCCACGGGATGTCCGGCGAGCGTCGAGCAGTTGGCGCGATTTGAGCAGAACCGGCCAGAGTGGGAAACCCAAGGGCTGCACTTGGTCTCGATCAGTGTGGATGGCCCCCCTCAGGCTTCCGCCGTCGAAGCCTTAGTGCGAGCCAAAGGGATTAAGCACCCTATCCTGCTTGCCGACGAACAGGTCCTTGGGACCTATAGCCTCCTTTATCGGTATCTGTTTGATCGTCGCCGCGATTTGAGTGTTCCGACATCCTTTCTTTTGGATGAGCAAGGGTCAATTATCAAAGTGTACCAAGGCTCGATTGAACTTAAACGGGTTGTCCTTGACTGGAAGTCCGCACCACAGAGCAGGGCCGAGCGCATCAAGCGGGCGCTGCCATTCTCCGGAACATTTTACGGCGGTGAAATTCATCGAAACTACTTCACGTATGGAGTCACCTTCTTCGAGCACGGTTACCTGGACCAGGCGATGGCCTGCTTCGAGCGGGTTATTGCGGTGGACCAAAACTATGCTGACGCCTATTACAATTTGGGCACACTGTATCTCAACAAGGAAATGTATGCCGAAGCCCGGACGAATCTCGAAAGGGCCGTCCGGCTGAATCCGAAAGATCCTGATGCCTGGAACAACCTCGGTCTGCTCTCCGCTGAACAGGAGAAGTACGACGAGGCCATCCGCTGCTTTCGGGAAGCGTTGCGGCTCGAGCCCGGCCATATCCTGGCGCTCCAGAATCTCGTCAGGCTCTATCGCTGGCAGGGGCACCTGGACGAAGCTCGCGAAGCCTTGGCGCAGTCGGTAGAACTGGAGCCCAACGACCCTCAGATCCGGTATGGTTTGGCGACGCTTCTTACAGAAGAAAACCGTCTCGAGCCTGCACGCCAGCAGCTCGAAACTGCTTTGCAGCTCCGGCCCAATTACCCCGAGGCGCTCAACGATCTTGGCTTGCTCCTGTTGCGCTCGGGACAAAGTGAAGAGGCGGCGGCAAAGTTCGTCCAGTGTATGCGCATAGCTGCCGGTTTTGACCAGCCCTACTTGAACCTTGCAAAGATGTATGAGCAAAGCGGCCAGCAACAGAAGGCCATCGAGATTCTGGGCCGATTTCTGGCCGATCACCCGCAAGACACGCAGGTTCGGCAGGCACTGGAACGGCTCAAGCGGTGAGCTGGAATTGTCGCGATGCTCGAGCCATTGACTGGCGCAGAGTTGGTCCCAGGGCTCACGCCCCGGGCTAAATTCTCTCGCTCCTCCGGGGCTGAATACTTGCGAGAAGTTCCTGGAGAGGATCCGAACATGAGGCGTAAAGATCCAATCCCACCTGCAGGCGCCTTCTACAGTCTTTTGTTGGCGATTGTGCTTGCAGCCAGCGTTTGGGCAGCTACACCAAGCGAAGGTGGAATGATCTCCGGCAGTGTCCGTGACCCTTCAGGGAAACCACTTGCCAACGTAAAAGTCGTGCTGGCGCTACAGCGTCCAGTTGCAGCGACGGCTTCTGACGGCCAGAGCTCGAGCATCGAGGACCGGCGGTCAGAGACCGCCGCTACAACCGCAGACGGCAGCTACACATTCAAATCACTGGAAAGAGCAACGTATTCGATCTCAGCAGCCCTTCCCGGTTTCGAGTCCGCCACCCAATCCAATATTGACTTGTCAGTGGTCCAAAGTGTTGAGGTTAACTTGACGCTCGTTCCCTCGCCGGCAGGAGCGGGAACACAGGACCGCAATGGTCAGGCCCGCCAAGCCCCTCCAAAGCTTCAGGCCGCTGGAATCAGGGGAGGGATTGATCCGGGGGGATATTCGTCGTCGCTCGATGCCACCACCAGTCACGGGCTGCTGGAGGGTCTGGCAAAACTGAGCCCCAGCGCGAGTAAAACTCCGGAAGATCGAACCCTTCCCTCCTGTGAGGCTGAAGAGGGATTGAAAAAGGCTGTGCAAGCACAGCCCGAAAGTTTTGAAGCCAACCATCAGCTCGGCGAGCTCTACATTCGAGTCGGAGAATGGGATAACTCGATTCCCTATTTGGAAAAAGCCCATCGACTAAACGACATGGATTACGCCAACTCGTATGACCTTGCCATGGCCTATGTGAAGACGCAGAACGTTGCTCCGGCCCGGGAGTTGATCCGTCCGCTGTTAAGACGACAAGATAAGGCGGAGCTTCACAAGTTGCTGGCGGAAGTCGAGGTGAAATCGGGCAACCTCGCGGAGGCTACGGACCAATACCGGCTTGCTGTGGACGCGGATCCAAGCGCGGAGAATATTTTTGACTGGGGCGGCTCCCTGCTGTTACGACACGCCCCAGCACAAGCCGCGGAAGCTTTCCGGTCCGGGGCTGATCGGTACCCCCAATCGGCGCCTCTGTGGATTGGGCTAGGAGTGGCACTTTATTCGCAGGGCCATTATGACGACGCTGTCGGCGCGTTTTTGAAAGCCGCAGATATATCGCCCACCGACCCCAAACCCTATCTCTTTCTGGCGGAGGTTGGCAGCCTTGCGGAGAGAAACGGTGACGAGATCCTGGAACGTTTGCGGCGCTTCGTAGAACTCGACCCGGGAAGCGCGGAGGCGCATTATTACTATGGCCTCAGCCTCTGGAAAGGAAAGAAAACAAGCACTTCAACGGTTGACCTAAGTGAAGTCAAGTCTCAACTTGAGAGTGCGGTGGCGATCGATCCCGCGTTCGCGTCCGCGCATCTTCAGCTCGGCGCGTTTTATGCCCAAGCCAGAAAACACCGCGAGGCCATACCTGAGTATGAAACAGCTCTCAAGCTGGACCCGACTCTGACTGAAGCTCGCTACCGGCTGGCTCAGAGCTATGTGCAGGTGGGAGAGCAGAACCTTGCGAAGCTTCAGCTTCAAGCTTACGAGCAGCTCCGGCATGAGCAACCGAAAGAGAGCACAAATACTGAGGCGCTCATTGGTCAGCTCGTCCATTCGAGTCGGCAACCGGCCCGGCCAGCTCCCTCCGGTGATCAGCCCTGCCAGGCAAAGGATTTACCATGAAACCTCCCCTCCTTTTTAAGGAGGGGAAGGTGACCAACTCCTGATTTTTCCGCCTGCTAACGGAGGGGGCCTGAGAAAAGGCAAAGGAGTTTTTGAAGGGATGCTGTTGGGCAACGGTGTTGTGGGCGTCTGCGCTACATGCAACGACTTTCAGGGAGGAAACACATGATCGATCGCAAGCGGGTAGTAGCTTCCGCGGTGGTGTCTTTTTTGCTGGCTTTCGTATTGCCGCTCTGGGCGGCGGATCGTGTGCTGGAGGTCGACGTTCAGACACGCGATCCGAAAACCGGTGCGCCCATCCTTACCAAGAAAAAGCTGGACCCATCGAAGACCGGCATCGTTATTATTGACCCTTGGAATTTTCACTGGTGCATCACGGCGACGCAGCGCGTGGTGGCGATGGGGCCGCGTCTGAACCGCGCGCTCGAGTGTGCGCGACAACTGGGGATCTATGTGATGTGGTCACCCACCGAGGTGGCGAGCATGTACGCCGGCACGCCGCAGCGCGAACGCGCGGCGGCCGTCGCGTGCGTTGACGTCCCTGAAGTTCGAAAACTTCCATCCTGCGATTTTACCGCCCACGTGGGCGAGTGCATGTGCGGTCCGGGCCTTGTGTGCGAAGTGAACTATGGCGCGGATGGCATCTGTCCCACCTTCAACATTGCTAAAGACGACGTCATCGTCAGCGGCAGGCAGGAGGTCTACTCGATCTGTAAGCACAGGGGCATCACACACCTCATCTACATGGGCCTGCACACCAACATGTGCGTATACAACAGGACTGAAGGGCTCAGTTCGATGTATGCGACGGGACTGGATTGCATGTTGGCACGCGACATCAACGACGCGTTCACAAATTACAACCCCCAAACGGGTTACACACTGGATGACGGTACGGCGCAAGTCGACCGCGATCTTGAAGGGGTGGGGATAGGAACCCTCAATTTTGTGGAGGAAATGAAGAAGGCGGGGGTATGGAAAGACGAGTGGATCGTCGATCCGGTCCGGCTCGCGCCCTGGGGGGTAGAGAAGCGGCCCTATTTCTTCGAGGATTCCGTCACAATAGCGCTAACGTGCCCTTGGCTCAAAGACGTGCAGCTTCGTTACACCGTCGATGGCAGCGCTCCCACGGCAACTTCGAATCTTTATAGCAAGCCTTTTCCTATTACCCAGACCACGACTCTGCGCGCTGCCGCGTATCGCAGCGACCGGGAAATCTCCCTGGAAAGCACTGGCTATTTTGTTCATCTAGGGCCTATGCCACCCAAGCCGGACCTCTATTTGGACCAGATCAAGTCCATGCAGGAACATTATCCTTGGTGGTTCAGCCGTTGGAATCCGGTAATCAATGCGAACTTTGAGGACAAGGGACTCCTGATGCGCGGGCAGAAGTACGAAAAGGGAGTCGGCATGCGTGCGCCCGCCAACATCCGGTATGAGTTGAAGCCAGAGTACGACCGCTTTGTAGCCCGTGCAGGCATTGACGGGAACATGAGAAACATGAAGACCGACAGTTACGGATTATTCCCCGCGGAAATACCCAGCGCGCCGGGCGGACCTTCGTATGGCGAAATGTACACTCAGCAACCGGTTGTTCATTTTCGCATTTTTGTGGACGGCCGACTCGCCGCAGAAAGTTCCATCATGCGATTTTCGCAGGAACCGTGGCGCTTTGACGTAAAGATCCCCAAAGGCAGCCGGGTGATTGACCTCACGGCGACCGATGATGGCATTCGAAGTGTGCTCAACCTCGCCGATTGGGTGGACGCAGGATTTGTGCTTAGAAAAGAGGCAGAAGGCAATTGATCACCATGAACGATGAAGAAGTTGGCAGCAAACTGGGCAATGGGCTGGCGATCACCCGGCGCGATTTCATTAAATCGGCCACAGGGCTTGTGGGAAGTGAAGCGGCGGTGTTACTGCCCGGTCAGACATTCGCTCGGCCGAGTGAAAACCGGGAGGCTCACCCGGGCGGATTGATGGGCAACCGCTTCCTGACGCTGAACTCAGTGATTCGCACCAAGCTGATCGAATACACCCGATACGGTTACCTGGGCAAGCCTGGCGAGTGGGCGTACTGGGATACGAATGAACATTTCCGTCCGGAATACTTGATCAGGTTTCGCGACGCGATCGCCAAGGGCTGGCCTGGCGGGCGCATCACCTGGTCACTGAGCTGGGGCGCACTTTTTGACGAACGGCCTAACTTCGTCGCTGACCGCAAGCTCATGAAGACGTTTCATGAAAAGTTTGGCGACGAAGTTACTTTCATCCCGGGCACCTACTTCGCCAACACCATGAATTCTCGCGAACAAGTTAACAAGGACATCCATGACGCGCTGGCGAGGGTCACAGAAATAATCGGCAATGGTTACCGCCCCGATAGCTTAGTCGCAGGGTTTTTGGCAGCCGAGAATCAACGCTACCTGGCCGAAGTAGAAGGCATCCACGTGTGCCAGGGGAATATTTGGAGCCAGTACTCGATCGACAGCCAGGATGGAGAGGGGTCGATCAGCTATCCCTACTTCCCATCCAAAGAGCATTTTTGCAAGCCGGCACAGGGCAAAGAGGATTTCATTGATTGCGTGAACCTTGATGGCTGGACCGTGGATTTCTTGTTCGCCCGCCTGGACGGATTTGACGGCGGCAACAGCCGAACCGGGGTGGGACCTGTCGAGACCCTCAGGCCATTGGGGCACCGGGCAACCGGATACAAAGAGATCATGTCTACAACCCACGCCCACTTTGACCGTGGATTTGAACTCAACGGGTTTGCCTGGGTTTGCAATAACTGGGAGGGCGATATTATCCGCGCGGAAGGATACGAGATTGAGAAATGCCTTACCCGCTGGCTTTTTGACATTCGCACCATATGGCCAGGGACGAGGTTTATAACCCAAGGAGAATTTGGCAACCTTTGGCGCAATCACTACAAGAGCAACGACGACATCAACTACCGTTTCGAAGAACGGGGTAGTGGCGTCGGCGCTTCGAAAGAAGAGTTAGAAATCCAATGGTTCATGAATAAGTCATTCCGGCTGGCGCTGCTGCGCAACTGGAGGGCACCTGGCTTCCCCTTGGTGATCGATTTTACCCGATATGACGGGCACGTCAGCGAGCCGAGCGACACCGATAAGACACGCCGGTGGAGTCTGCTGGGAGAGATCAACATGAAGATGACACGGCCCCAAGACACGCCGGTTCTTCTCGCGAACCTCCCTGAAGCCGGCCGCAACATGATATCGGAACGATATCCTCAACTCGCGGAACTCGCTGGCGCACAGTCGCTCCCAAAGAAAAACTGGAAAGTGTCTTACGTGAGCAGCGAGGAAGCAGGCCACGAGGCCATTCACGCCATCGACGATAACCCCACCACTTATTGGCGCTCGGCATGGCCTGGGCACCCGCACGAAATTCAAATTGACCTCGGAGAGGAAGTTAGCATGAGCGGCTTTCTCTACCTGCCTCCGAAAAGTGTCGCTCCGGATCAAGTCGGCTTGAAATTCGAATTCTACGTTAGCAGCGACGGCAAGCAGTGGGGCAGACCACAATGCCAGGGTGAATTCCTCCACTGCAATGCGCCGCAATCAGCCCGATGGGCGGGATCCGTCAGCGGCCGGTACATTCGTTTTGTGACGCTGTCGGACGTCGACGAGTTTGCGTCTGTGGCAGAACTTGGTGTCGTGCGCGCCGGGTAGCAGCAAACACCCACGATCTTTCCATCACGACCCGTTTGAGTGCGAGGGACAAATGTACGACAAGATCTTCCGTCGTGAGCTTTTTCGCCGCCTGGCTTTGCTGCTCGCCGGCTCGACGCGCGGCGTGGCGTGGTGCGATGAACCACAAGAGCGCGCGCTTAAACTCGAGTTCAGCCACGAGCCTCAGTCACCCTCACAGATTCCGTTACAACCTGGCCTGAATATCGGGAGGAGTTTCTACTCTTACGATGAAGACCCGCCCCGCCCGGGCAAGCGCTATGAGCCTGCCGACGATGGCGGGTATACGATCCATAATGGTCCGGACACCTATAACCATATTTTGATGGGCGAGGGTGTTTGGTACCTGCTGGTGGGGGACAAACCTCGATTTAGGTTGTTTCACCGAACCGGGGAAGGCAGCTATGCCCAGCCCGGAATCCTGCCGGATCTGGGTGTCGACGGCCGGTTGCGCCTGGCCATTACGGCGCGCGGCAAGCTCAAATGGCTTGATCAGTTCGACTCCATCGACACTCACTTTGCGCCCGGTGTCACCACCTGGCATTGCAGTGACGCGACCGTTGGCGCGAATATCGAACTTAGCGTGCGCGCCTTGATTTCCTGGAATGGTTTCATTACCACTCTCAAAGCTCGGTCAGATTCCGCGGACCACATGGGCGTCACCTGGGCGCTGGGTGGAATTCAAGACAAGGGCAATGCGGTGGAGCCGAAGACAAATTACGCCCGCCTGAGTAATTCAGCCCTTCCCTATACCGAAGTGTTTGCGGGACCGGTGGAAGACGAATGCCAAGTGGGGTTAGGTCCGGTGCGAATTCTCTTCGACTCCGACGATCCGCCTGCCGCCACGCCTCACACCGCCGAGCCTTGCGCGCTCTATAACGTGGTGCTTCCGAGCGATCCTGCCAAGACTGTAACCACCCGGTTGCTTTGCGTCTGGGGGTACAGGGACTATAACCGGCAAGGCGTTTC
>JBEKLY010000130.1:0-20145 GCA_050010015.1 Terriglobia bacterium | reverse complement strand
GCCCCTCCAGGCGCGGGCGTACGAACTGATCTGTGCGTTCCCAGTAACCGGAAACTGAGCATGGCAGTATCCCTCAAGGAATCAGTAGGATATCCCTCGAAGGCTGTTGGAACTTCGGGCTAAAGGCGTGGGCCAGGATGCTTATCACAGCCAAGAGTGGCTGTGCTACGCCGGTGCTAACCCTTGCTTTACTGCCCCGTCCAATCTCCTGAGAACGTTACGGAACTTCCGAGGCCTCTTGGACGTTTAGATGTGCAGGGCCGGTGTCTCAACCGGTAGAGGCTTGCTACCCTTATGTAGGGGCAGCCCTTGTGGCCGCCCGAGGGCAACCATCCGCCGGTCGGCGGATTGCCCCCACGAGATCATTGGAGGGAAAATGAAGAAGCTCAGCATCATGATGCTCGCAGCGCTCGTCGCACTCGCGATTGTTATTCCGGCCGCGGCCCGTTCCCGCATTGAAAAGACTCTGAAACTAGAACCTAACGGCAGGTTTGCGGTCGACTCCGACGTGGGCAGCGTGACGATCACCGGTAAATCATCGTCTGGGGCACACGTGGTCATCGAGGCGGACCGGGAAGACTTTGAGAACCGCTACACCATAAACTTCGAGGAGAATTCAGGATTCGCCAGCGTGACCGTGCGCCGGAAGGATCGCTTCTCGTGGAACGAGCACGGCTCGGTGCATTTCGAGATCGAAGTCCCCTCCCAAACGCAAACCGATGTGCGCACCGGGGGCAGCAGCGTCACGGTCTCCAACCTGCGCGGCGAGTCGGCGTTGAAGACTTCGGGCGGCTCGATCGATGTTTCCGGCCTGAATGGAAAACTCGATGCCAGGACTTCCGGAGGGTCAATCCACCTGCGGGAGGTTAGCGGGGACACGCGCGCGGATACATCAGGAGGCGGGATTGAGGTTGACTCCCTCGACGGCTCGCTCACCGCGCACACCAGCGGCGGGTCGATTCATATCGACCGCGTGACCGGCTATGTCGAGGCCAAAACCTCCGGCGGCCCCATTCGCGTGAATTTCGGCCGGGGAAACGCCCGCGGAGGAGTGCTCGAGACCTCCGGCGGGTCAATCGAAGCGCTGTTGGACCACGCCTCTAATCTCGATATCGATGCCTCCACCTCAGGCGGCTCCGTCGAAAGCGACCTGCCCGTTCGAGTGGTGGGAAAGATCTCAGCCTCCAGCCTGCACGGCTCATTGGGCTCCGGCGGGGAAACTCTGCGGCTGCACACGAGCGGCGGCTCGATCCACATCAAATCCCTGTGAGGCTATCGTCCGGGTTGTAGGGGCGGCCCTTGTGGCCGCCCTCCAGACAATCGCCCGCCCACAGGCAGCTCGTCGTGTTTTCTTCCCCATAGCTGAAATCGTGCAGGCGTGGGGCTTGCCATACCCCGTTCATTTGGGGGACGGCAAGCCGTCCCCCTACATTGCGTGTCGTTATCGAGCGATTGGGGCGCGACGCTCCGTATTGACGGAGGATAGCATAGGGGGGTATAGTATATTCCTCTGGAGGGTTTAATGGCTCATACCGCGAGGGACAAGGAGAAACTGCTCATCCGGGTGCGGCGGATCCGAGGCCAAATTGAAGCGGTCGAGCGCGCCCTTAGTGAAACCCGAGAGTGCGCCGAGGTACTTCAGTTGGTGGCGGCCTGCCGGGGAGCCCTAAATGGGCTGATGGCCGAGTTGATCGAGGGCCACATCCGGTTTCACGTGTTGTCGCCCAACGGCAAGAAAGGTTCTCCCCAGGCTGAAGCCGCGGAGGAACTGATCGAGGTAGTTCGCACTTATTTGAAGTAGCGCTCATTTCAGGAAGTAAATCAACCACCCCTGCCCCTCCTTACCAAGGAGGGGGACCAACCACCCGGGAGGGACGCAACCCAATTCCTCTCCTCCGTGAAGTGGGGGCCAGGGGGTGGTAAGCCATGTAGCCTTCAGATCAGGGCATGATGGGGGAAAAGATGGCGACGACAATTAAAAAGTTTGGGGATCCGTTTGCGCATTTCCCGCAGCCTGGGAGCGCCCCCTCGCGCCGGGAGGTCGAGGGGAAAGAGCCGGAAGATCACGCGGCGACGGGTTCGGAGCACCAGCATTCCATCCGTGGGCGCGACATAGTCCGGATCTGTTTCGTTGCGGCCGCGGCGGCTGCGCTCTGGTTCCTGCGCGCGGGGCCGAGTTCTATCTATGTGGGAATCGGCGTGGTGTGCGCTGTTGTGGGAGGCTATGCGATCTTTCGCGAGGCCATCGAGAATGTCCTGGAGCGCCGAATGACGATGGAGCTCTCGATGACCATTGCCATCCTGGCTGCTCTCGTGATCCGTGAATTCTTCACCGCCCTCGTGATTACCTTATTTGTTCTCGTTGCCGAAGTCCTGGAGAGCCTCACGGTGGGAAGAGGGCGGCAGGCAATTCGCCATTTAATTGATCTCCTTCCCAGGCGCGCCACGGTGCGTCGCGCGGGAGCCTGGACGGAAGTCGAGAGCCGGCAGGTCGAGCGCGGGGAGACCGTTCTTGTTAAGCCCGGCGGCCGGATTCCGGTGGACGGCGCGGTCGAGGCGGGGCACTCCTTCGTCGACCAGGCCCCCATCACCGGAGAATCACAGCCGGTGGAAAAGATCCCCGGCGCCACCGTCTTCGCCGGCACCATCAACCAATCAGGCGCGCTCGAAATCCGCGCGGAGCACTTGGGCCGCGACACAACCTTTGGCAAGATTATTGACGCCGTGGAGCGGGCGGAGAAATCCCGAGCGCCAATCCAAAAGACCGCCGATCGCCTGGCGGGATACCTGGTTTATTTCGCCATGGCCTCGGCCGCTCTGACTTTCCTTCTCACTCACAATGTGCGTTCGACCATTTCCGTGATCATCGTGGCGGGCGCCTGCGGAATCGCCGCCGGGACGCCGCTGGCCATCCTGGGAGGCATCGGGAGGGCCGCTCACCACGGGGCAGTCGTCAAGGGTGGGCTGTACCTCGAGCGGCTTGCTCAGGTCGACACCATCCTACTCGACAAGACCGGCACGCTCACTTACGGCGTTCCGGAAGTGGAAGAGGTGCGCCCCGCTCCCGGAGTATCCCGCGAAACCTTGCTGCGTGCCGCAGCGGTTGCCGAATCGCGTTCCGAGCATCCCCTCGCCAAGGCGGTGCTCAGGAAAACGTCCCAACTTGCTCTCGAGCATGAGGATCCCGAAGGTTTCGAGTACGTTCCAGGCAGGGGAATAACGGCCCATTTTGGAGGAGAGGAAATCCTGGTTGGGAGCCGGAGCTTTCTGGAAGCGCGAGGCGTTCAGGTCCGCGACCTCGAAGGCAACCGTGGCGGTTCTGAAATCTTCGTAGCTCGCCGTGGCCAATTCCTGGGGAGCCTGGTTATTTCGGAACGGCTTCGATCCGGGGCGCGCCAAGCTGTCCAATCCCTACGATCAATGGGATTAAGAACCGTGCTTCTGACAGGGGATACGAAGGCGGCTGCGGAAAGGGTCGGAAGTGAGCTGGGCGTTGAGGAAGTGGCTTCCGAACTTCTTCCGGAAGGGAAGCTCCAATATGTGGTGCGCCTGAGCGCGGCGGGTCGTACCGTGGCCATGGTTGGGGACGGCGTGAATGATGCCCCGGCTTTGATGCAAGCTGCCGTCGGAGTGGCCATGGGATCGGGGACGGATGTGGCGCGCGAAAGCGCGGAAATTGTGTTGATCGGGAACGACCTTTCGAAGCTGGTAGAGGTCGTTCGTATCGCGCGCCGCTGCCGGCGGACCATCTTGCAGAATTTCGTCGGCACGCTCGCAGTCGATGGCGTTGGCATGGGCCTTGCCGCCTTTGGTCTGCTCAATCCGCTACTCGCCGCTTTCATCCACGTATCGTCAGAGATGGCGTTCATTTTGAATTCGGCGAGGCTGGTCCCACGCAGATCGCTGGCCGGCGCACTGGCTCTAGGGTCTGGTTCCGCAGGCACGCCAGGCTGGGAGAAAACGCCGGGCGAGCAGGCCTCTGACACAGCTTGACCATGAGGTGACTGTCGGAAATCGAGACAATGGAGGCCATTATGAAGTCCCGAATCGTGCTTTTGTGCTGCGCGTTCGCCGCCCTTTGCGGTTTGGGTATCGCGCAGAAGACGAACGTTGTGACGGTTCCCGCCCCTCACACGTCTGCGACCTCAGGCAAAACGATGTATCTGGCGTACTGCGCTTCGTGCCATGGGAAAGAGGGAAAGGGTGATGGACCGGTTGCCGGCGCATTAAAAATTCCGCCCGCAGACCTGACGACTCTTTCCAGAAGGAACAATGGCAGATTCCCGTCGGCCCAGATTGTCAACACGATCACCAGCCCCGCAGGCACGCCAGCGCACGGCTCCAGAGAGATGCCGGTGTGGGGTCCGATTTTCATGAGCATGGGACACCAACACGAGTCCGGGGTTCGCTTACGCGTGGCCAACCTCGCCGACTACGTTAAGTCGCTGCAACAGAAGTAGGAGCAGCGAGAAATCAGTTGCAACCTAACGACGCCATCAGGCATCATTATACTCACGCCAAGGATTACTGGGCTTTGCAAGGCAACCAGGGCTTCACCCGGATGCTTCTAGTTGGCAGTAGGCCATGAGACATTTGCACCTTAAGCCGATTCCACGCGCGGTCGCGACGGTATTCATCCTCTTCGCGCAGCTTCAACTCCTGTGGATGGCCGCCGTGCACTGCCACGAACTGCCACTTGTTCCGCGGTCCGCGACGTTCCAGCCCGGCAGCCCAAGCCAGCAACCTGCCTCGGCCGCCGCCGATGTGCAATGTCCTGCCTGCAACGTCATTCACCAAAGCACCGCCCAGGCCTCGGCAGCGTTTTCTACGCCGCAGCCCAGCGTCTCTCAAAGACGCCCGCTGGCGGCTTCATCTGCCAGAACGCGGACCTGCGATCTGCCGATTTTACGCGGTCGCGCCCCTCCCCTCTCCTAAGCTGTGCCTCCACTCTCTTCTCATAACAACCAACTTCATACATAGCTCAGGAGGGCATGATGACTTCTCGTGTTTGCATGGATTGTGAGTTTGCTTCCGTTTTGGATCACCTTTGCCGCCCATCGCGCCGGTTGCGAGCTGGACGAGCCGTGATGGCTAGCTTGTGTTTGGTGGGGAGCTTGTTCGGATTCGCGTGCCTCTCGAAGGCGCAAGGAGCGAACTCAACTTCACTTTCGGGTACGGTCTTGGATCCCTCGGGCGCCGTGGTAGCCAACGCAACGGTCACCATCCACGACCCGGTCAGCGGTTATGAGCGATCTGCTCCAACAGACGCTTCCGGTAACTTCAGTTTCCCGAATGTCCCGTTTAACACGTACCATCTGGAGGTCACAGCCAGTGGCTTCGCTCTGAATACACAGGATGTCGGGGTCCGGTCCTCTGTACCTGTCAAGCTGAGTATTAGCCTAAAGATCATCGCCGCAGCCACCAGCGTGACGGTTACGGGGGAGGCCGCAGACCTCGTCGAAACGACGCCCACCAACCACACCGATGTGGATCGCGGCTTGTTCGACAGGCTGCCGCTGGAAAGTGAAACCTCGTCCGTCAGCTCACTCGTTACGCTTTCGACGCCGGGAATTTCGGCAGACTCGAATGGTCTCTTCCACGGCATGGGTGATCATGCGGAGAATTCGTTTTCTGTCGACGGCCAGCCCATCACGGACCAGCAGAGCAAGGTTTTTTCCAATCAAATCCCCATGGATTCCATCCAGTCGATCGAAGTGGTCCCCGGCGCGCCACCGGCCGAATTCGGGGACAAGACGAGCGTGCTGATTAAGGTCACAACGCGCTCCGGCTTGGGCGAGACCACTCCGCATGGCGACGTGACCGGGTCCTACGGCACCTTTGGCTCCTCCACGGGTGGTTTCCAGCTTGGCTATGGGGGCCAGAACTGGGGAAACTTCATCGCCGTGAACGGTCTGAACACTAGCAGATTTCTCGATCCTCCTGAGTTCACCGTAATGCACGACAAAGGGAACGAAGAGAACGTGTTCGATCGAGTGGACTACAAGCCGAGGCAAGCCGACTCGCTCCAGTTAAACTTCGGCTACACGCGCTCCTGGTTTCAAAATCCCAATTCGTTCGACCAGCAACTTCACGCGGGTTTCTCTAACCCCCTGACCGGTAGTCCCCTGGGCCCTACGGACGAGCGCTCACAAATTAACACCATTAACGTCGCCCCGAGCTGGACGCGCCTGCTCAGTGCGAACACCGTGTTTACGTTTGGCGCCTTTCTTCGGCGGGATCAGTATAACTACTACCCGAGCGCTGACCTTTTTGCGGATCTAGCCCCCGACCTTCAGTCCGAGACTATCGGTCAGGGCCGTACGCTGAACAACATGGGCCTTCGGACAGAGGTGACCTACGTGAAGGGTATCAACAACCTGAAAGCGGGGGTTACCTTTCAACACACTTTGCTGACAGAGAATGACCGCATAGGTATCGTCGATCCAACGCTGAACGCGGTTTGTTTCAATGCCGACGGGAGCATAAACACCAACCCCCTGGTGAACAGCCAGGCGCAATGTGGCGGCCCGCTCGACCCAGGGGGGACGGCGAATCCCGCCTTTAGTAGCGTCCTCGCGCCCCACGACTTGACACGTGGGGGGGATATCTTCTCCTTTCAAGGGCACACGGACGTGAAGGAGGTCGCAGCCTACGTCGAGGATCAGATCACCAAGGGGGATTGGTCCTTTAACCTTGGACTTCGCGGGGATACCTATAACGGCCTGTCGACCGCGAAACAACTGGAACCACGGCTGGGTGTCGCCTACAACATCAAGCCGAGCACCACGGTCCTTCGCGTCTCTTACGCCCGTTCCCTGGAGACTCCGTTTAACGAGAATCTGGTCATCGCGAGCACCGGGTGCGACTACCCGTTCCTGGCCGTGCTGATACCGCCGCCTGGCGTCACCTGCAGTCTGGGACCGATCCATGCGGGCTGGCGCAACGAATTCCACGCCGGCCTTGAGCAGGCCTTCGGGAAGCACTTGGTTCTGGACGGCGAATACGTTTGGAAGTACACCCACAACGGCTACGACTTCGGCACTGTGGGCGCCTCGCCCATCTACTTCCCCATCGAATGGAGCCGCTCGAAGATTCCCGGATGGGACCTGCGCGCCACCGTGCCGGCCTACCACGGCTTTTCGGCCTTTGTGGTCGCGTCCAGCGTGGCCGCACGGTTCTTCGCGCCGCAAGTCGCCGGCGTGCCCATCATCCCCCCGGTCAGCGGTGTCTTCCGCATAGACCACGACGAGCATCTCAACCAGACGACGCACCTCGAGTATCAGCCCTGGAAGCGTGGGCCATGGTTCGGGTTCAATTGGCGATACGACAGCGGCCTCGTGGCCGGCGCCACGCCGTGCTATAACCCCTCAACTGCGACCTGCCAACCGACATCAAGCTTGCTGGATGGCCAGCCCGCGATAACTATGCTGAACACCATTACAAGCGCGCCCCTGACTGCCGACCAGGAGTTCGAGGCCGGGTTCACCTGCAACGGCGTAGGCGCGACCCCTTTTCTGCCTCTGCCTAGCAAGTGCCTTGCGTCTCAGTTCAGCTCCAAGTTCATTAAAGTTCCGGCGCCCGGGACGGAGAATGACGACCACAATCCGCAGCGCATCCAGCCACGCAGCTTGTTTGACCTTGCGGTCGGCGACGACAACCTGTTTCACGGCGACCGTTACAAGTGGAGCCTGCGCTTCACCGCCGTCAATTTGGCGAACAAGGTTGCTCTCTATAATTTCCTTTCCACCTTCAGCGGAACCCACTACGTCACTCCGCGTACTTTCACCGCTGAACTGGCGTTTCACTTTTAACGTGTCGAATCTGCTCACCCTCTCACTTGGGGAGCCTGTGTGAAATCGCACGAAGCCTGTCATTCCGAGCGAAGATTCCATGGGCCTTCGGCTCAACGCTGGTCATTAAAATTCCCTCTCCCCCTTGGGGGAGAGGGTGGCCTGCGACGGCGCATTCACCAGCCGGCGCGGGTCGGGTGAGGGGGTCCAGGTTTACCATTTTCACGGCAGCGAGGAATCTCGCTCTGAATCTTTTCAAGCGCAGTGCGAGATTCCTCGTCGCCTCCGGCTCCTCGGAATGACATACTAATTGAGTAGTCACACAGACTCCTGGGAAGAGGATGGCGGGCTCGAGCGCGTTCGGGTGTTGAAAACGCCCGTCGAGGGGAGGTGGGTCGAACTGAGGTCGTTCCCAGCGTTCTTGCTTTTGATCGCCCCACTGTTCGCCGCCGCTCAGGGAGGCGGCCAGCAGACGCCGTCGTCAATGCCCGGCATGTCCATGCCGTCTTCTGACCGGGTGGCGGGCGCCCCGGTAATGAGCATGCAACCGCAGAACTTCCTTGAAGCTATTGAGGCTCATACCTCCTCCGGCACCAGCGCCGAGCCGGACTCCACGCCCGCCCCGATGCTGATGACCATGAAAGGCTCGTGGATGCTCATGTTCCACGCCAACGTGTTCATCACCGATGTGCAGGAATCGAGCCCGCGCGGTCGAGCCAAGCTCTTTTCCACCAACTGGCTTATGCCGATGGCTCAACGCGGGCTGGGCCGAGGCACCTTCACGGTTCGAGCCATGCTGAGCCTCGAGCCTGCGACCATAACGGGACGTCAGTACCCGCTGCTATTCCAGCAGGGTGAGACGGCTTACGGCCTTCCCATCGCCGACGCTCAGCATCCCCACAACTTGTTCATGGAGCTTGCAGCTCTGTACGATTTGAAACTGGGTTCGAACGCTCTGCTCTCCTTTTACGCGGCCCCCGTGGGCGATCCGGCGATCGGGCCGACGGCATATCCACACCGGGCCTCCGCTTTCGAAGATCCGGTGGGAGCGCTTGGCCACCATCAGGAGGATTCAACACACATCTCTGACGACGTCGTGACAGTCGGGCTCACTTATCGCCTCGTGAGGATTGAGGCCTCTGGATTCCATGGGCGGGAACCGAATGAAAACCGCTGGAACATCCACCAGGGCAGCATCGACTCGTGGTCAACGCGCCTGACGCTTCAACCCGGAAGGAACTGGAGTGGACAGTATTCCTATGCCCGCATCACAAGTCCGGAAGCGCTCTTTCCCCAGGAAAATCAGGAGCGCATGACCGCTTCCCTGATGTACAATCGCCCCCTCCAAAATGGCAATTGGGCCAACACCATTCTTTGGGGGCGGACTCGCTCGCTTTCCGACAACGCGGTTTTCAACAGCTATCTCCTGGAGTCGACGCTGCGCTTCCGGGTCAAGAATTATGTCTGGACGCGCCTTGAGAATGCCGAACGCTCAAATGAGCTCATCCTGGGCGAGGCTCCCTTGCCTCCCGGTTTCGAGGAACAGCCGGTCGGGATGGTCCAGGCTTACACCCTTGGCTACGACCGGGACGTTGACCTCGTACCGCATCTAGCCTCGGCCATAGGCGCGCAAGTCACAACCTACGGCGTCCCAGATCGCTTAAGGCCGACCTATGGCGGGCATCCCGCCGGCGTGGCTCTCTTCGTGCGCTTACGGCCCTTTTCAGGAGGTGGAAGATAGTGACTCCCCTCCTTCGCAGGAGGAGGGGCCGGGGGTGGTGGGCTGTCGCTCGGACTAACGCCAATCACCCCTACCCATCCTTGTGCCAAAGGCGCCATGGAGTGCGGTAGCGCCGGCTACCGCCGTTCGCTCGCATTCCACGGCGGCAGCTTCGCTGCCGCACTCCATGGCGCACTACGCATTTGCTGGTTTGCCCTGCCCCGGTCGTAGGGGGACGGCAAGCCGTCCCCCTACAAGCTTCTGACTCAGGACACTACGAAGATGCCGCTTGGTCCCGAAGGCTTTTTGCTTTTTCGGCCATCTTCCTGGCTTTTTTGCGCTTCCCTTGGCGCGAGTAGAGATCCGCCAGATTGACGTACGCCCTTGCCAGAGCGCCTGCATCGGGCTTCTTCTGTTTGGCGATCAGGGTCAATGCTTCGAAGTAGGTCTCTTCCGCTTCCGGCAGCTTGCCCTCTTGTGTGTAGGCAAATGCCAGGCTACTCAAGGAAGTCAGGACTTGGGGGCTTTCCGGTCCGAACACTTTCTTCCGGATGTTAAGCGATCGCAAGTAGAGCAAGTCCACACTGACCTGTTTGTACTCCACTAACAAAACTCCGGCCAGGTTGTCGAGGATCTCCGCCACGGCTGGACTGTTCGGTCCCAGGGCCTTCTCACGAATGGCCAAGGCACGCCGCAGGAGGGGTTCGGCATCGGCGTATTTCTTTTGCGAGAAATAAAGCTCTGCCAGGTTGTTGAGATTGCAGGCCACATCGGGGTGGTCCGGCCCCAGGTATTTTTCCACAATTGAAAGTGAGCGCAAGTACATCGGTTGGGCTTCCGCATAGCGCCCTTGAAGGCTGTAGAGGGACGCCAGGTTGTTCACCGAGTTCGCCACCTCAGGGTGCTCGGGCCCGAAAGCCGCCTGGCGCACCGCCAGTGACTTCTGGTAGAGGGATTCGCTCTCGGCATACTTGCCTTGCCGCAGGTAGAGGGTTGCGAGGTTATTGAGGCTGGCCGCAAGCGCGGGATCCTGTGGCCCCAGGGTCTTCTCTTTGATGAAGACTGCCCGCCGGTAGAGCGGCTCAGCTTCCTCCAGCTTGCCCTGCTCCCAGTAGAATTCCCCGAGGTTGTTGAGTGCGTTGGCCACTTGGACATGTTCCGGCCCCAGGCTCTTCTCACGCAAGGTGAGGCACTCGCGGTACAACGGCTCAGCCTCCGTATATCTACTTTCGCAGGTGTAGAGGGACGCCAGATTGTTGAGTGTGGTCGCGACTTCGAGGGGTTGGGGGTCCGCCTGCTTCTGCCAGATTTCCAGCGCTCGCCTGAGAACCTGTTCCGCCTCATCGTACTTGGCTTCGCGCTGGTAAAGGACGCCCAGGTTGTTCAGGACTCGAGCCAGGCGCGGGGCGGTTGGCCCGCCTGCCTCCGCTTCCTTTTCCGCTTGTAAGTACTGCGACTCCGCTTCGCCGTAATGTCCTAGGCTGTACGCTCTCTGGGCGGACTTGAGTGCGTCTTCCGCAGGGCCTGTCTGCCCGAATGCGCTCCAGGGCAACAGAGCAAGACAAAACCACAAAAACTGCAGGTTCCTGCCGCTCATGGGAGGAAGGGGAGGCAAGTTGCTTGCCAGTTAGAAAGTCCTAAATATTACACAAGTTAGGAAGAAGCTGAGGACCTTCTGTCGCTGATTCGCAGCGTAGGCCCGGCATGGCCGGCTAGCCGCCCAGACCGCAGCGGGAAGCCGGGCCGGGTCGCAATTCCGGACAACTGTGAGCCTCGGGCAATGGGGATTTTGACGCATTTCAGTTTTTTGGATCGAAGCGGACTTTGGTAGTGTCCTGATTTGACTGGTAGCGCCGACCTTTGGGTCGGCAGATGCTGGCCTAAAGGCCAGCGCTGCGCCGAAATCAGGACACGAAGCGGACTTTGTGTCTCTTGACAAGCACAACAGCATAGGCTAGACTGGTAAGGGTCCTGGTTTCAGAGTGCGGCAGCGCTTTGACAGATTCGTCGAAAATCGGGCTGGCGCAGAAGTTGCTTTTGAACGTCTGCAGTGCGCCGAAGGCGCAGTTCGGTCATATTGTGCGACAAGCCCTGACCTGTCCCTTCGGGACACCGCAGACCCCACACAGCAGGGGTCTGCGCCAGCCGCGATTGGCGTGGTTAAGAGCAGCCTTTCGACGGGAACAAAGCGAGAATGTCTATGAAAACAAAGGATCGCCTTGGAAGTCGACCACCCCTGGCCCCTCCTTAGCCAAGGAGGGGAATTTGTCATTCCCCTCCTCGGATGAGGAGGGGCAGGTGTGGTGGGACTTTGTGCAGTTTCTCGCCGAACAAAGCGAGAATGTCTATGAAAACAAAGGGTCGCCTTGGAAGTCGACCACCCCTGGCCCTCCTTAGCCAAGGAGGGGGAATTTGCGATTCCCCTCCTCGGATGAGGAGGGGCAGGGGTGGTGGGACTTTGTGCAGTTTCTCGCCGAACAAAGCGAGAATGTCTATGAAAACAAAGGATCGCCTTGGAAGTCGACCACCCCTGACCCATCCTTAGCCAAGGAGGGGAATTTGTGATTTGCGATTCCGCCGTAGCGCCGACCTTAGGGTCAGCAGGGTAGGAAGAACCACCGCTGACATGCCGACCTGAAGGTCGGCGCTACGGCCAACAGACCGTCAGGCCTGATGAATTGGGACATTTAGTGCGATTAGAGGTATCTAGGAACACAAATTGCCCGTGTGTAGGTTGTACGCGAGTTGTAGAGTGTTTTGACCCGAAGGCGGATTCTAAATCCCAAGGCAACTCAAGATTCAATGGTAGCCGACCTTCAGGCTCGTTTATAGGGGTAAGTCTTCTATGAGCATCAACATTGGGTTGGACATCGGTGCTGTCAGTCTTAAGCTCGCGGCCATTGGATCGCCGACGGACGAGCCGCTTTTCCACAGCCTCGGTGACAAGTCACTCACGTTCTACGAATCCTCGTTTCCAGCCGGGAGTCCTTTCGCCGGACGGCCCTTAATTCTCAGCCGGTACCGGCGTATTCAGGGAAGCCCCATTCAGTCCACGTTCGACCTGCTGCAGGAGCTCTACGAATACCTGCCGGAAGAGAACGTGGAAGGAATTCGTGTGACCGGTTCCGGCAGCCAGCTTCTGGCGAAAATCCTGGGCATCTATTTTGAGAACGAATTCCGGGCCATTGCCAAGGGTGTGCGAACCTTCAACCCCGAAGTGCGCACCATTTTCGAGATCGGCGGCGAGTCTTCAAAATACCTGCGCCTCGATCCCGAAGCGGTAGGAAAACACCTGGGAATTGTGGATTACCAAACCAGCGGCGAATGCGCGGCGGGCACAGGGTCGTTTATCGATCAGCAGGCTACGCGGTTGCTCTATAGCGTCGAGCAGGTGGGCGAGGCGGCATGTGGCGCGAGTTGCGCGGCGCGCATTGCGGGACGATGCTCGGTGTTCGCCAAGACCGACATGATCCACGCTCAGCAGAAAGGCTACACCACGGAGCAGATCTTGCGCGGGCTGTGCGATGCGGTGGCGCGAAACTTCAAATCCGGCATCGTCAAGGGCCGAGCCGTGGTTGCGCCGGTGGCTTTCATTGGAGCGGTAGCGTTAAATGCCGGCATCTCAACCGCTCTGCGGGAGACGTTCAAGCTGGGAGCAAACGAACTTGTGGTCCCCGAGCTCTATTCCTGGTTGGGGGCGGCGGGCGCGGCCATGCTGGAGGCGGAAGAATGGCGGAAGCGCTCCTTTAAACGCATCCATCAACTGCGGCAGCATGAGGCCGCGAAAAAAAGCTTTGCCTGCACGGAAGCGCTTTCGATGAAGAACGTGCTGCTACTGCGCGATCCGGTGGCATCTGCCGGGATCTCAGATTTGAAATCTGAGATTTCAGAGCAAACTCGGCCGGCGGGGATTTCAAAATCTCAAATCTCAAATCTCGGATCTCAAATTCCAGGTAAGACCGAAGCCTACCTGGGAATCGATATCGGCTCGGTGAGCACCAATCTGGTGGTTATCGATGCGGCGGGCAATCTTCTGAAGGAAATCTATCTCGCCACGCAGGGGCGTCCCATTGAAGTCGTTGACCGCGGCCTCAAGGAGATCGAAGCCGAACTCGGCGCCTGGCTCGACATTCGCGGCGTGGGAACGACGGGATCCGGACGGGAGTTGATCGGCGAACTGGTGGGCGCCGACACGGTGAACGACGAAATCACCGCCCACAAGACCGGCGCCATGCACGTTTGCCAGCAAATGGGCATGGAGCCGGTGGACACCATCTTCGAGATCGGCGGGCAAGACTCGAAGTTCATCCGCATCGAGAAGGGCGTGGTGGTGGATTTCACCATGAACGAGGCCTGCGCGGCGGGCACCGGCTCGTTTCTCGAGGAGCAGGCTGAAAAGCTGGGGATTTCCATCAAGGAGGAGTTCGCGCGCCTGGCCCTGGCCTCCGCCAACCCCGCCCGCCTGGGTGAGCGCTGCACCGTCTTTATGGAGCGAGACGTTACGTCGCTCGTGCTAAAGGGCGCGGAAGTGGGTGATCTGGCGGCGGGACTGGCTTACTCGGTGGCCTTGAACTACCTGAACCGGGTGGTGCGGGGAAGGAAAATCGGCAACGTCATCTTCTTCCAGGGCGGGACCGCTTACAACGATGCGGTGGCGGCCGCGTTCTCGCAAGTCCTGGGCAAGCAGATCATTGTTCCGCCGCATAACGGCGTGATCGGGGCCATCGGCATGGCGCTGATTGCGCGCGACCGGATGAAGGACGCGAAGAATCCCACCGGATTCCGAGGCTACGACCTGCACCAGGTGCAGTTCACGGTGCGGGATTTTGTCTGCCGCGCCTGCTCGAATTACTGCGACATGAAAGAGTTTACGATCGAGGGAGAGCGCACCTATTGGGGAGACCAGTGCTCGGACAAATTCCGCAAGCGGGCGCGCTCCGACCGCAAGCCGATCCTGGAAGACCTGGTGGAATATCGCGAAAAGCTGCTGGAAGAAGTTCTGCTGCCTCCGAAGGGCTCAAAGCGTACCGTAGGCATCCCCCGCAGCATGTTCTATTACGACCGCTTCCCCTTCTGGTGCGCCTACTTCCAGGAACTGGGTTTCGAGGTCACGGTTTCGGCGACGACGGACCGGAAAATCTCCGCCCGCGGAGAAGAGACGGCCGTGGCCCAGCCATGCTTTCCGGTGCAGGTCGCCCATGGGCATGTACTGGACCTGCTGGACAAGAACGTGAACTACCTGCTGCTTCCCAATATCGTCAATGCCGAGGCGCCGGCTCAGGTGGTGGATTCGCATCTCTGCCCCTGGAACCAGACCCTGCCCTTCGTGGTGCGCGCGGCGGCCCCGGTGGAGGCGATGCGCGCCAAGCTGCTGACCCCCACCGTGCACTTCCGCTTTGGCAGGAAGCATGTGGAGAAAGAGTTGGCTGAGTTTGCTCGCCCCCTCGGCTTTTCCCGCAAACAGAGCGACCGCGCCGTGACCGCGGCCTATGCCGCCCAGGGAGCCTTTACGGATGCGATTCTGGAAGCGGGCGCGGAAGCGCTGGCCCAACTCCAGGCGAGCGGCGAGCCGGCGCTGCTTCTGGTGGGGCGGCCTTATAACCTCTACGACCGCAGCGTCAACTGCGACATCCTGCGCAAGCTGCGCGCGCTTTACGGCGTCAACGTCCTTCCCATGGATTTCCTGCCCCTGGATTCGGAAGACATCACGGAAGTTAATGCCAACATGTACTGGAACTCCGGCCGGCGCATTCTGGCCGCGGCGCGATTGGCTAGCCGCCACCCCAACCTGCACCTGGTTTATATCTCAAACTTCAAGTGCGGCCCCGACTCATACATCAAGTCGTTCGTTGACGATGCGGCGGGCAAGCCGTCCCTGGTGCTCCAGTTCGACGGCCACTCCAACGACGCAGGCTTCGTCACCCGGTGTGAAGCTTACCTCGACAGCAAAGGATTCCTGAGATGCCCCTCTTCGACCACCGTCATGTGAGCCGCCGCATTAACGCCGGCCATCCCCTTTGGGGTAAGACGGTTTACATTCCCACTATGGCGGAAGGCAGTTCGGAAGCCTTCGCGGCCACTTTTCGCTGGCTGGGCATCGATGCGCAGCCTACTCCCCCATCTAACGAGCGGACGCGCGAATTAGGGGGCAAACACACGACCGGCGACGAGTGCTACCCGGCCAAGGTCACGGTGGGCGATTTCCTGCGGGTCATCGAAATGCCGGGATTCCGGCCCGCCAAGACTGCCTTCTTCATGCCCACCGCCGAAGGTCCATGCCGGTTCGGCCAGTACGCCCCGTTCCTGAAAAAGGTCTTGCGCGAGGCCGGCTACGGCGACGTCCAGGTGTTATCACCGACCAGCCAGAATGGCTATGCGGACCTGGGCGACATTACCAATGCATTTCTGCGCGCCGGCTGGCGGGCCCTGGTAGCATCCGACACGATTCACCGCGCGCTGCTCAAAACCCGTCCTTATGAAACCACTCCAGGCGCCGCGGACGGCGCTTTTCAGACCTCGCTTCAGGACTTGTGCCAAACTCTGGAAACCAGTTGTGGGGATATGGACTGCCAACTCCTGAGTTTGGTTGAAGCGGTGATCAGGGCGCGCGAACGGTTCCGGCGCGTGCCCGCGCGATACGACCCCGAAACTCCCTTAATCGGCGTCGTGGGGGAGATTTTTTGCCGGCTCAACACGTTCTCCAACGAGGACCTCATCCGCAAGTTAGAGGGCTACGGGGCCGAGTGTTGCCTGAGCCACATCGCGGAATGGGTGGCCTACACCAACACCGAACAGGAACGAAAGCTTCGCCTGCGCGGACGCGCCATCTCGATGGATATGCTCAAGGCGCGCTTGCGCTCCTACATCCAGCATTCCGATGAGCACGCGTTGATCGCCCCGTTCCATGAGGATTTCGTGGGTTACGAGGAGCCGGAAGTCGAAGAGGTGATCGAACTGGCTTGGCCCTATCTGCCCGTCTGCGGTGCGCAGGGTGAGATGGTGCTGAGCGTCGGAAAGGCAGCTTACCTTGCCCTGCACGGCGCGGACGGCGTTATCGACATCAGCCCCTTCACCTGTATGAACGGAATTGTGAGCGAGGCGATCTACCCCAAGCTCAGCAAGGAATACGGCGGCATCCCCATTCGCAATTTCTACTTCGACGGTACACAGTCTGACCTCGACCGGGACCTGGGCATTTACCTTGAACTCGCCCGATCCTATCGGGAGAAGAAGCCCTTTCCCCGCAAGCTTGCTCCCTGCTTCAGCCAACCGGTGGCGTGAGGTAGCTTCAAGGCAGCCGCTCATGCCCGCCGGCTGACTGGCACACGGAAACTGTGAAAACGGTTCCCCTCCTTTCTGAAGCTGTGAAAAAATCACCAGGCCGAGAGGTAGCGGCGGGTTTACCCCGCCATATCCCCAGCGTTTTCAGAAGCGCGATGGCGGGATAAACCCGCCGCTACGATTTTTTCACAGCTTCTCTGAGGAGGGGTCAGGGGTGGCCTACCACTCGGCCCACCACCCCCTACCCCCTCCTCGAGTGATGAGGGGAGTCATTATTAAGACAGGAAACCTCCGGCCTGGATTTATCGTCTAGTAATAGCAGATTAACAGGAAAGGGGATTGACAGTTGACGGGAGGCGCGTTATTGTTACCTGCGCAATAACGCGTAAGTAATCTAACGCCTGACCCCGATATGCCCGTTCGGTCCCTCGTGCTGCGAAAGCTGTTGTGGGTTACGCAAGAAGGAGAACAATCCATGATTAAGGGCACGAACCGCCAGGGTTCTTCCGACAGTATGCGCATGGCGATCTTTGCTGACGAGATTGCCAGATCGCTTCGCGAAATTTCCTTTCACAAAAGAGTCTGGGATCGCGACCGTCGCGTCATATCCCAGGCGCTTGACGTCTTGACCCAGTTGATGCAAGGGGGGGAGGGAAATCCCAACCCAAGATCAACCAGGCCGGCGCGGGCGTCGCTATCCTACGCGCAGGCCTCCCTCGAAGCCGTTAAGGCCATGCGCCTGGATCTCGGCTCTTTTGAATCGGCTCAGAAGCTGTTCGAAGTGCTTGTCTCGGAGTTGCAGGACTTACAGGACGAGCGTAATTATAACGTGCTGTATGTGGAGCAGTTTTTTATCGCTGTCCGCGATGTCGCGTTCCACCTCAGCCTGTCGGATTACTCGGGAATCTTCCTGCATGCAGCTTGACTCGAGTTCGTGGGACGGCAGTCAAGGCTTTCTCCATTCCGCCCAATCCTTCAATATAGCTTTCGTCATTTCCTGGGCCGCCTCGTGCAGCCAATCGGGGTTCCGCTTAGCCAGGTCGCGGCGAACGGCCTTGATCGCATCCTTGCTTCCCAAGTGGATATTTGCGGTCTCGAACCCCATGGCGTAGAGCAGCCGTTCCTCATCACGTCTTTCGGGCAGGGCGGCCAGTTCAACGCGGGAACAATGCGGGGAGAGGCGGCGTACAATCCATCGGCCGCGCAAATGCACAAAGGGGTCCAGAACCCGGGCGGCTTTGGTGATGATCGTCTCGTAGAATATCGTCTGCGGGCCTTTGCCTTCATTGGCCCAAACACACGCCGAGGGCGCCAGCGCCTTCGCCTCGCGGGCCACCCTGGCTCCTCCCCAATCTGCGATGGCCACAAAACGCTCCCGGCCCAGGCTCCCTAACCCCGCCACCCGATGGGAAACGCGATAGATCATGCCCCGCTCCGGCATCAGATCCTCAATCGCTTTCCTGGCGCTCTTGGGGATTTCACCCCGAAGCGTGGGCAAGGCGTTCATCTTTCCCCAAAAATGCACGGGGTCGCGGAGTTCGCCGGTTACGGTTTCACGCAACCACTTGTGATCTTCTTCCAGCACGAACGGCTTGCCGCCTTCCTCGAGGCCTTTCCGATAGCCGGTCAGGATACTCTTGCAGGCGTCTGGGGTGGCCAATTTCAAGTGGTTGGCCGCGACGGCCAGGTGCGCGCTCGTCGCGAGCCTGACGAGGTCATTGGTGTACGCCATGGGAAAGGCCTCGTCAAAATCGTTCACGCCCCAGATCAGGCGTCCTTCGACGTCGAGCCAGGTCCCAAAATTCTCCAGGTGAAGATCGCCGACCGCCAAGACTCGGGGCGCTTTGGCGACGTCCGTGCGAAGCTCCCGCCATAGTTGGTCCCAGCGATAGTAGGTGGCGCGCAGATAGGGGAAGGGCGCCTCTTCCATCCGGGAGTGCTTCAAGGTCATGTCTGCCGGAACCAGGTTCAAGCGCTCGCCCAGCCACGATTCGTACCGCTTGGTCGCCTTTTTGATCCGCATTTGTGCTCCACCTGACGTAGCTTCGTCTTCAGGCCGTCTGCCGGCCAGGGTTTACGACCACGTTCAGCGATCCCGCAGCGGCGACATCGCCGCCACAAATCCACTGTAATCCTCTGCCCCGGCTCGTCATCTGACACCCGTCGCTCGTCGCTGCCTTTGGGTTATACTCAGCACACTATGAAGCTATTTCCAGCCGGGAAACTGCCCCCTCGCATTTTCCAGGGACTCTTGGCCGCGTGTCAAGTCCCAAGAAACTCCCGGGTTGTCGTGGGGCCGCGATTCGGCGAGGACGCCGCGGTAATCGACATGGGCGCTAACTACCTGGTGGCGAAGACCGACCCCATTACCTTCGCCTCAGAGCGAATCGGCTGGTACGCGGTCAATATCAACGCCAATGATGTCGCAACTATGGGAGCGCGCCCGCGCTGGTTCCTGGCCACTTTGCTGCTTCCAGAAAAAAGTACTTCCTTGTCGCTGGTCCGCAGCATCTTTCAAGATACGCTCCGGGCTTGCGCCGACTTAGGTGTGACGCTCTGCGGCGGTCACACCGAAATTACACGCGGCCTCGACCGCCCAATTCTGGTTGGGCAAATGCTCGGTGAAGTGGTCAAATCCAAGTTGGTTCGAAAAGAAAGTCAGCGGGCCGGAGATGTTGTGCTGCTCACGCGCGGCATTGCAATCGAGGGCACCGCAATCCTTGCCAGGGAGAAACGCCAGGCCCTGAGCCGGAAACTGCCCGGGAAAATACTTCGCCAAGCGCAACGCTTGCTCTTTCGCCCCGGGATAAGCGTTGTCCGAGACGCCTTGCTGGCCGAGCGCTATGGCGAGATTCACGCCATGCACGATCCAACTGAGGGAGGACTGGCGTCGGCTCTGTATGAACTTGCGAAGGCCGGAGGCGTCGGTTTGCGCGTCTACAAAGAGAAGGTCCCCATTCTGGAAGAGACACGCCGTTTCAGTGAAGTTCTGGGGTTTGATCCCTTCGCCTTGATTGCCTCGGGTTCCCTGCTTGTTGTCGCGAGTGCTGAGTCCGCGCCAAAGCTGCTTCTCGCGTACCGGCGCCGTAACGTGACAGCCGCAATCATCGGCGAAGTAAGAGAAGCCGTGGAAGGCGTCCAATGGGTCGAGCATGGCCGGACAAAGCCCCTCCGTGTTCCGGAACGCGACGAAATTGCGCGCTTGTTGTAGCGCGCAGTTCATCAAGTGACGGCTAGTATGACTATGTTAAGTAGTCCTTGCAATTCTCCTTCGCATGACTTAGCATGGGGGCATGAAGCCCATAGCCTGGAACGCCAAGCTTTGGAAAGAAAGCGTGACGCAATTCCTGGAGT